>DATHOA010000277.1:0-2156 GCA_035485475.1 Steroidobacteraceae bacterium
GTCCGGTGGCGGCCGATCTCAACATGGCGCCGGCCTTCATCCGGATCCATGGCCTCGCGCAGGTCTCGGATGTGCCGGACGGTGAGTGGCGGCTGGCATGGTGTGCCCAAAAGTAACGAGCCTAGACTCAGCCGAGAGCCAGCCCAACGCCAATATCTGGATGGCGCTTGATGCGCGAGCGTCTGGCGCGTGCGTCAGCGTGAACAACCGGTTAGCAGCGTCCAATGTAACTGGGGCAAAATCGTGGGCGGTGTCTGAGAAAATGGTTGCGCCGACACGGGACGACTCGATTCAACCTGGATGTGACCACCCCACCGGAGCTGTCTGGTCTGTCGCATGCGGAACTGCTGCAGCTTGTGGTGAAGCTGCTGGGTGAGGTGGCGGATCTCAAGCGGATGGTCGCCGAGCAACGTGACGAGATTGCGCGGCTGAAAGGCTTGAAGGGCCGTCCGGCGATCAAGCCGAGCGGGATGGAGCAGGGAACCACGCCGAGGCCGGCGCACCGCGGCAAGCGTCGTGGACGTGGCAAGTCGGCCCCGCGTGTCAGTGTGGAGCAGCAGACCCTGAAGGCTGCGGCACCGGCTGGATCGCGGTTCAAGGGCTACGCGGATTTCCTGGTGCGGGATCTGGTGCTGAACGCTCGGCTGATCCGCTATCGCCGCGAACGCTGGGTCACGCCAGCGGGGCACACCATCGTGGCTTCATTGCCGCCCGGTGTCAGAGGTCATTGGGGTGCGGAGTTGCGCCGCTTCATATTGTTGCAGCACCACCAAGGCCAAGTGACGGTGGAGCGGCTAACCGCGCAATTGCGCGCCGTCGGGATCAGCATCTCGAAGCGCCAAGTGATGCGTCTGCTGATTGATGGTCAGGACGACTTTCTTGCCGAAAACCGCGACGTGTTGCGGGCCGGCCTGCGTACGGCGGCCTGGATCACGGTGGACGATACCGGCGCGCGCCACGCCAGACAGAATGGCTTCTGCACCCAGATTGGCAACGACCGCTTCACCTGGTTCGCCACGCGGGCCAGCAAGAGCCGATTGAACTTTCTCGATCTCCTGCGCGCCGGACACACCGATTACGTGATCAATGACGCGGCCTTGAGCTACATGCGTGGCCGTTCGCTTGCCGGTCCCGTGATCAGCCAGTTGGCGGCGCAGCCCCGGGCACACTTCGCCAACCAGCTCGCCTGGCAGGCGCATCTCGACCGCCTCGGCATCAGTGCTCTGCACGTCACTCCAGACCCAGTGCAGATCGCGACCGAGGGCGCACTATGGGGCAGCATTCATGCCCACGGCTTCCTGCGCAACACCGTCGTCGTCAGCGATGATGCCGGTCAATTTGACGTTGGCCGACATGCGCTGTGTTGGATCCACGCAGAGCGATTGGTGCATAAGCTCGACACCTTCACCGAGCTGCACCGCAACGCACAGCAGCGCGTCCGCGGGCTCATCTGGTGGTTCTATGCCGATCTGAAGACCTATTGCGCGGCGCCGACAGTCCGACGCCGCGCCGAGATGCGCGCCCGCTTCGATCGCATCTTCTGTCGCCGCACTGGTTTTGCCACACTCGATCGCCTGCTGTTGCGGCTGCACGCCAATAAGGCCGAACTGCTCGCCGTCCTCGAGAGGCCGGAAATCCCGCTGCATACCAACGGCTCCGAGCGGGACATCCGCTGTCACGTCATCAAGCGCAAGATCAGCGGCGGTACCCACAGCGATGCCGGGCGCGACTGTCGCGACGCCTTCCTCGGCCTGATGCACACAGCCACCAAACTCGGCATCGCTTTCTGGGATTATCTCGGTGCACGGTTGCGGACCAGCCACTCACCGGTCGTTCCTTACCTCCCAGACCTCATCCGTTGCCGCGGACAACCCGTTTAACCTACTCGCCCGCGGTTTTGCCCCACTTACGTAGGGCGGCAGGTTCGTTTCAGATTATCGCTGCGGAATCCGGGGCAAAGCAGCCGGTGATTCCGATCCATTCCAGCCAGTGCTTCCGACGCAAACCAGCCGCCCATTCCGATTGAATCCAGCCACCCGCTGAGGGTGGCGGAGCAGTCCGCGGGCAGTCGCCAACCGACGGCACGCTCACCGGAGCAACACCGGCGAGCGCCATGCCAGCCCAGAGACTATCAATGCGTCAGGTCCGAGAAGTTC
>DATHOA010000278.1:0-9963 GCA_035485475.1 Steroidobacteraceae bacterium
GTCAGCTGGATGTTGCTGCTGCCGACACCGCTGTTGGAAGTCATGTCGTCGACGTCGGCGATGGCGCCCAAGTGCCGCTCCAGCGGCGTGGCCACGGTCGCGGCCATCACTTCGGGGCTGGCGCCCGGCAAACTGGCTGAAACGAATATCGCCGGCACGTCGATTTTCGGCAGCGGCGCAACGGGCAGCAAACTGAACGCGGCAACGCCCGCGATCGCCATGCCGATGGTCAACAGCGTGGTGGCGACCGGACGGGCGATGAACGGGGCCGAAATGTTCACGACGGCTGGTCCAACAGTGGCCCGTGTGTCACCTCCTCGGACGCGTGGGACGGGCGGGCCACGCGTTTGGCGATCCGATCAAAGGCCAGATAGATGACCGGAGTGGTGAACAGGGTCAGCACCTGGCTGACCAGCAGGCCGCCGACGATCGTCACGCCCAGCGGATGACGCAGCTCCGAGCCGGTGCCGGTACCGAACATCAGGGGCAGGGCGCCGAATATTGCCGCGACCGTCGTCATCAGAATGGGTCTGAAGCGCAGCAGGCAGGCCTGGTAGATGGCCTCGCGCGGTTGCATGCCCTGGTTGCGCTCCGCATCGATCGCGAAGTCGATCATCAGGATGGCGTTCTTCTTCACGATGCCGATCAGGAGAATGATGCCGATCAGCGCAATGATCGTCAGATCATCGCCAAAGACGATCAGTGCCAGCAGCGCACCGATGCCCGCCGATGGCAGCGTCGAGAGGATCGTGACGGGATGGATGAAGCTCTCGTACAGCACGCCCAGCACGATATACATGACCAGCACGGCGGCCAGCAGCAGCAGCAGCTCGTTCGAGAGGTTGTTGCGGAAGGCCAGGGCGGCACCTTCAAAGGTCGTCGAAATGCTGTCCGGCATCGCCAGGGACTTCTCCACCGCCTCGATCGCATCCACCGCGGCGCCGAGCGATGACCCGGGAGACAGGTTGAATGAGACCGTGGCAGCCGGGAACTGTGCCAGATGGTTGATCAGCAGTGGCCGTGCCTCCATGGTCAGTTTGGCCAGGGCCGACAGCGGCACCTGGCCGCCGGCGGCCGAGGGCACGTACAGCGACTGGATCGAATCGGTGGAGGCGTAGGTCTTCGGGTCGGCCTCGATGATGACGCGATACTGGTTGGACTGCGTGAAGATGGTGGAGACGATGCGCTGCCCAAAGGCGTCATACAGCGCGTTGTCCACGGTGCCGACACTGACGCCCAGGCGCGCCGCCGTGTCGCGATCAATGGTGATGTACGCCGCCAGGCCATTGCTCTCGAGATTGCTCACCACATCGGCCAGTTCCGGCCGGTCACGCAGCGCCGCCACGAGCTTCGGGGTCCAGGTGGACAGCGTATTGGAGTCGGCGCTTTCCAGGATGAACTGGTACTGGGTGCGGCTGACGGTGGTGTCGAGCGACAGATCCTGCGAGGGTTGCATGTACAGGGTGATGCCCCGCACGGTCGAGGTTTCCTGCTGCAGACGGTGAATGACGTCGATGACCGAGGCGCTGCGCTGGTCGCGTGCCTTGAGGTTGATCAGGAAACGGCCGCTGTTGAGTGTGACGTTGTTGCCGTCCACCCCGATGAACGAGGAGAGGCTCACGACATCCGGGTCCTTGAGCACCGCTGCGGCAAGGGCCTGCTGACGCTGCGCCATCGCCTCGTAGGAGATCGATTCGGTCGCGACCGAAACGCCCTGGATGAGACCGGTGTCCTGGTCGGGAAAGAAGCCCTTGGGGATCAGGATGTACAGCCCGGCGGTCACCAGCAGCGTGGCCACCGCCACAATCAGGGTCAGGCGCTGATGGTCCAGCACCCAACGCAGCTGGCGCCCGTACCAGGCGATGGTGGAGTCGAGCCACTTCGACGCGTCTTCATGACTGGGGTCATCGTGGTGGCGCTGTTTGAGCAGCAGTGCGCACAGCATCGGCACCAGGGTCAGCGACACCACCGCCGAGATGATGATGGAGACGGCGAGCGTGACCGCGAACTCGCGGAACAGTCGGCCCACCACATCCTGCATGAACAGCAGCGGTATCAGTACGGCCAGCAGCGAGATGGTCAGCGAGATGATGGTGAAGCCGATCTGCCCGGCGCCCTTCAAGGCGGCATCCAAAGGCGCCTCGCCCGCCTCGATATAGCGGGAGATGTTTTCGATCATCACGATGGCATCGTCGACCACGAAGCCCGTGGCGATGGTCAGCGCCATCAGCGACAGGTTGTTCAAACTGTAGCCGGCCAGGTACATGATCGCGAATGTGCCGATCAGTGACAGCGGCACGGACAGGCTTGGAATCAACGTGGCCCGCAGATCGCGCAGGAACATGAAGATGACCAGCACCACCAGCAGTACCGCCAGGATCAGTTCGAACTGCACATCCTTGATGGAGGCGCGGATCGTGGTCGTGCGATCGGTGAGCGGGGTTACGTCCACGCCGGCGGGCAGCGTGGCCTTCAGGCCCGGCAGCATGGCATTGATCTCGTCGACCACATCGACGACATTCGCGCCGGGCTGGCGCTGGACGTTGATGATGAGCGCCGGAGTGCTGTTCATCCAGGCGGCAAGCTTGGTGTTCTCCGGAGCCTCGATCAGGTCCGCGACATCCTTGAGCCGCACCGGCGCGCCATTGCGGTAGGCAATGACGATGTTGGCGTACTCCGTGGCGCTTCTGAGCTGATCGTTGGTATTGATGGTGTAGGCGCGCGACGGTCCGTCAAAGGTTCCCTTGGGGCCGTTCTGGTTGGCCACGCTGATGGTGGTGCGCAGATCGTCCAGGTTCAGCCCGTAAGCGGCGAGGGCGCGCGGATTGACGACGGCGCGCACGGCCGGCCGCTGCCCGCCGCTGATGTTGACGACGCCCACACCCTTCACCTGCGAGAGCTTCTGCGCGATGCGGATGTCGGCCATGTCCTCCACCTGCGTCAGCGGCATCACCTGCGAGGTCACTCCCAGGGTCAGCACCGGGGCGTCCGCGGGGTTCACCTTGGCGTAGATCGGCGGCGCGGGCAGGTCCTGGGGCAGCAGATTCTGGGCACCACTGATGGCGGCCTGAACCTCCTGCTCGGCAATATCGATGGCCAGCGCGAGGGTGAACTGCATGGTGATGACCGACGCACCGGCGGAGCTGGTGGAGGACATCTGGTTCAGACCCGGCATCTGGCCGAACTGCTTCTCCAGCGGTGCGGTGATCGCCGAGGTCATGACCTCGGGGCTGGCACCCGGGTAGAAGGTCTGCACCTGGATGGTCGGGTACGACACCTCCGGCAGCGCCGCCAGCGGCAGCTGCTTGTAGCCGATCATGCCCACGACCAGGATGGCGATCATCAGCAGCGTTGTCGCCACTGGTCTTAGGACAAATATGCGTGACGGATTCATGGGCCTACCTGCCGCCGCCGCCACCCGGGTAGCCGCCGCCACCGCCACCACCACCACCGGGGTATCCGCCGCCCGGGAATCCGCCCGGGCGACCCTTCCCGCGACGCCCGCCATTGGGGGATTTCGGCTCGGTCTTGCGTTGCGCCTGCGCCTGCGCGCGGGCCTTGGCGACTTCGGCCGCCGTGGCATCCGGCAGTTCCACCTGGGCGCCTTCGCGCAGCCGGTCGCCGCCATCGGTTACGACCACATCGTTGATCTCGATACCGGATTTGACGGCCTGGATCTCCCCATCCACCACGCCCAGCACCACCGGACGCACGGTGACCGTGTTGTCGGGTTTGACCAGATACACAAACGCGCTTTGCACACCATCGGGCGCGCCGCGACGCACCGCTGCGCCCGGAATGATGGTTTGATCCTTCAGGGTCGCAACCTGCAGGGAGACATTGACGAACTGGCCCGGGAACAGCGTCAAGTCGGAATTATCAAAATTGGCACGCAGCTTCAAAGTGCCGGTGGTCGTATCGATCAGATTATCGGTGGTGGCCAGCGTGCCATCGGCAAGATGTGCCGCGTTGGTACGACCGGTGGCCACGACGGTCAGCGGTGTGCCGGCCTTGACCTGGTCCATGATGTCCGGAATGTTGTCCTCCGGCACGGTGAACAGCACCGAAATGGGATGCAGTTGCGTGATGACGACGATGCCATTGGCATCCCCGGGGGTCACGTAGTTGCCCGGATCGACCTGCCGCAGACCGACTCGTCCGTCGAGGGGCGAGGCGATGTGGGTGTACGCGAGATTCACTTCCGCGGTCTTGATCTGCGCCTTGTCCGAGGCCACCGTGCCGGTGTCCTGGCCCACGGTCGCGCGCTGCGTATCCACCTGCTGCTGCGACACCGAATCCTGCTTGATCAGGTCCTCATAGCGTTTCATGTCCAGCTGCGCATCGGCCAGCATCGCCGCATCGCGGGCCAGGGCCGCTTGTGCCTGCGCCAGCGCGGCCTCGTACGGCCGCGGATCAATTACGGCGAGCAGCTGGCCCTTCTTGACCATCTGTCCTTCCTTGAAATTGACCTGCTCCATGATGCCGCTGATCTGGGCCTTGATGGTTACAGTCTGCAATGGTGTCACGGTGCCGAGTCCCGGCACGCGCACGATGATGTCGCCCTTGGTGACGGTCGCAACCGAAACGGACACCGCATTGGTGCGGAAATTGAAATTGGGACGCGTATTGGCCGCGTTCTGCACCTTGGCATGATGCAGGAACCAGGCGCCGCCGCCGATGAGGCCAATCAAAACGACCAGCAGTACCCAATGGCGGCGCAGGAATGCCACAGGTCCCGTGGAGGAGATATTTGTCTGTGGTGTATCCGAGGCGAATTCTTTCAGCACATGTTCCCCGCAAGCGGACTAAATTGTTGCGATCTCAAGACTGGGTGGCTCGTCAAATTCTGGTACTCGTTTGACACCCAGCCTGGCTGCAGGTTTCGGCGTTGACGCAGCCGCATCTCCCGCCCCAGCCACGGGCGCGAAGATTAGCATGCAGGATGTCACGGGTTGCGTAACAGAATGTGCGGGATTAACGAACTGCTGCCGGGGGGTCACCGGCTGCACTACACAGTGTTTGAGTGAGCCTCAGGAGCGCCGTCGGGCACCGTCCCCGGCCAGGTCAAATCGGGACTTTCCGGGTGGCGCGACCAGCAAGGATGCCCAGCCATCCGGTGCCCGGGGTGGGTGCCACAGCAGGGTCTGGGGATCCAGGCGCGCCAGCTGCCGGGTGCCGGCCCAGGCGGCACCGTCACTGACATGCAAGGCCTCAAACGGGCCGTAGGCACAGGAGGCCAGGCCCGCATTGTTCTCGAAGTAGATGACCACCGGATCCATGGACTCGGCGCGCGCGAACTCCGCATCGCGCAACAGCCAGCTGGACATCCACGTGGCCACCGCGTCGTTACTGGACCCACGGCACAGCATGCTGCCGATGAAGCGGAAAAACTCGCCGGGCTCGATGCTCTCGGCCGATCCCTGTCCGGGTGAGTAGAACCTCAGTCGCAGCATGCTCCGCCTTAGGATTTGGATCCGCGCCGGTCAGCTCAGCCTACGGCTTGCTTGGCGCGGTAGAAATTGCCAGACCGGACCTTAACCACGGCAGCTCCGGCATCGAAACTTACGCCGATGGGATCGCCGCCGGCGGCCACGACCTGCATCTGCTCCAGCAGCATGCGCCGCACCATCATGATACCGCGATCGGAGCTCACCAGATGTTCGTCGGAATGCAGCGTGATCGGGCCCTGGCCGGCCTGGGCCTCGAAGTCTCCGGGGGTGTTGCGGTGTTCGGCCTCGGTCATCTGGCCCCAGGTCTTGCCATTGAAAAGCATGCTGCGAAAGGGGGTGTCCTTGGGAACCCGGGCGACCATGGCCTGAACATAGTGTGTGTCATCCACCGGCACCACCCAGGAAATGCCGCTGGAGGGTCCGGCCTTCAGCGTCACATCGGGCACACTCATGATGTTCGGCAACAGCCACGAGGAGATCCGGTCTACTTCCCGGCCGTCGGGCAGCTGCCGTATCGCGCTGTAGCACACGCCGGCCTCCGCCGCGAAGAAGTCCACCTGCGGCATGACGGCGAACTGGGGTACGAATTGCACGGTGCTGAAGGTCGAGTGCAGGACCTGTACGTGGAACGGGTCCATCACATTGTCATTCATATGTAGCCAGCTGTAAGGCACGACCGCCAGGGAATCATCGCCCGTGGCACCGAACCCACCGTAGCTGTGCCACAGGGACTCCTCGGGCGCCAGCGCCTCCAGGTTGTCGTAGATCGGCAGAACCGGGCGCTTCTCGGGCGGCCCGAGGTAGGCGAACAGCAAGCCGTAGCGCTCCTGCACGGGGTACCAGGGCTGGCGCGCCGAATCGCGGTGCCGGCCGTGCTCCGGCTCGCAGGGCTGGTCCAGGCAGCGACCTTCCACATCAAACAGCCAGCCGTGGTAACAGCAGCGGATGCCGTCCGCTTCGACCCGTCCGTAGTACAGGGAGGTACCGCGATGCATGCAGCGCGGATACAGCAAACCGGCGCGGCCCTTGCGATCCCGGAACAGCACCAGGTCCTCACCCAGGATCCGCACCTTTCGTGGTGCTGACTGGACGCTTTCGGCGAGGGCCACCGGATGCCAGTAGCGGCGCAACAGTTCGCCGCAAGGCGTTCCGGGTCCGACCTGCGCGAGGGTTTCATTGAAGTGCGCGCGTGGGCGTCCGTAGGCACTGCCAGTCGTATCGGTCGACATGTCATCCCCCTTATCGCGTCAGCATAATGCGTTCGATCTGCTCCTGCAGGCGCTTTTCCGATACCGGCACCAGGGTGCGCAGTTCCTGCGCATGCAGCGAAACGCGGAACTCCTCCAGCATCCAGCGCAACTGCCGCAGCGCGGGCGCGGCCGCGAGCGGGACCCCGCGGTCACTTAAGCTTCGGTATTGCAGCTCGAAGGGCCGGATGCGCGCGGCCAGTGCGGTGTCGCGCTCGAGATTCGCGCTCATGCGCACGGCGCGCCGGGTAATACCCTTCAGGTAGCGCGGCAGCTGGTTGAACCACGGCTGTTCCGGAGTGGCGGGAAAATCGGCCTCCAGCAGCGCACCCAGCTGCGCGCCCATCTGGGCGACGCCGGCGGCGAATACCGCACCGCGCAGCGCATCCACGGCGCTGCGCGCGGCGCGCCTTTCCTCCAGGATGCTGCGCAGGGTGGCGATGACCCGCGTGGCCGTGGCATCCAGCGCCGCGCGCTGTGCATCCAGTCGCAGCGCGAACGCCTGTGCGTCGCGGGGCAACTCCTGATCGGCGTTGCAGAAGCACTCCTGGAAAACGCGCTCGGTGCACGCCTGCGCCAGCGGAGCGCTTGCGGACAGACCCTGCGCCAGCAGGATGAGGGTGTGATCGTCGCTGATACGCCGCGCAATGTGCCGCGCCAGCTGCGGCAATGCCAGCACCGCCAGCCGCGTCAGGCCGGCGCGCGACAGCTCCTGGGCTTGCGGCAGGCTGCGCGCCTCGACCAGCTGTACCGCGCTGCCGGTGTCGCGCACCGCCGGCCAGACCTTGAAATTGACCCCGGAGCGCAGTACCGAGCGCACTTCCGGCAAGGGGCCAAAGCCCCAATCGCGCCAGGTGTCCGGCGCTGCCGTCGCGCCGGCCCTGATCGGGGCCACCGCATGCGAAGTCCCGCGCAGCTGGCGCCGCAGCTGTACCAGGTCACGTGCCTCGGCCAGTGTCTGCGCGCCGTCCAGCACCCGCACGTTCAGTCGCAAATGGTCGGGTAACGCCGCCGCGGCCAGCTCCGCCGCCTTGATCGGGGTAGCGGCCCGCGCCGTGATCCAGGCGGCGAGCCAGGTGTGAAAGGGTGGCAGCGGTGCGCTGCTGACCGATTGCAGCGCCAGCCGTGCATTGTCGGTGACCGGTACGAGCTGGCGGCGGATTGACTTGGGCAGGGTGCGCAGCAGTTCGGCAATCTTCTCCTGCCGCGCGCCGGGCACGAGCCACGCCAGTTGTTCGGCGTCCAGTTCCTCGAGTAATTGCCGCGGCACGTGCAGAGTGATGCCGTCGCTGGCGGCGCCGGGTTCAAATACATAGGTGAGCGGCAGGTGATTACCGCCGATCTCCAGGGTGTGCGGAAAGGAGTCGCCACCGGCCTCCGGTGCGTCGCGGCGGCACAGGTCGGCAAGGCGCATGTGCAGGAGGTCGGGATTTGCGGAAGCGCTCTGTCGCCACCAGCTCTCGAAGCCGGCCACCGAGTTCACCTGCATGGGTATGCGCGCCGCATAGAACTGCGCCTGCGTGGTCTCATCCACCAGTATGTCGCGACGGCGGATACGCGCCTCGAGCGCTTCCACCCGCGCCTTCAGCTCACGATTGGCGGCCACGAACGGGGCATCGATGCTGCTGCGCCCGGCGACCAGCGCCTCCTGGACGAAAATCTCGTGCGCTTCGCGGGGTGCAACCGCCCCATAACTGATGCGCCGGCCGCTGGCCAGCGGCAGACCGTACAGACTGACGGACTCGTAGGCACTGACCTGGCCGCGCTCTGGGATCCAGTGCGGATCGGAGTACTCACGGCGCAGCAGATGGCTGGCGACCCCTTCGATCCAGCCGGGCTGCACGGCGGCGACCATGCGCGCATACAGTCGCGTGGTCTCCAGCAGCTGGGCCGCGACCACCCACTTGGGCGGCTTGGCGGCCAGCGGCGTGCCCGGCGCAATGACAAAGCGCGTGCCGCGCGCGCCGAGATATTCGCGCCGTTCATCCAGCAGGCCGATCGATCCGAGCAGACCGGACAGCACCGCGCGATGCAGCTCGGCGTGATTCGCCGCGATCTCATTGCGTTTCAGGTCCAGGTCCTGCGCGCTGGCGCCGAGCTGCCCGTGCAGATCCTGCCACTCGCGCATGCGCACGAAGGACAGGAAATTCTCGCGGCACCATTTTCGCAACGCGGCGCCACCGAGGTTCGCGGCCTGCGTATGAAACCGCTGCCACAGGTTGAGCACGGTCACAAAATCGGAGCGCGCATCGGCATATTGCGCATGGGCCTCATCCGCCTGCGTTTGCGCATCGCTGGGGCGCTCGCGTGGATCCTGTGCGGCCAGGAAGGCGGTGATGATGAGCATTTCGGACAGGCAGCGCAGCCGCGCCGCGGCGAGCAGCATCCGTCCCAGTTTCGGATCGCAGGGGAGCGCTGCGATGCGTCGTCCGACGGAGGTGATGCGGCGCTGCTCATCCATGGCGCCCAGTTCCTGCAGCTGGCGCACGCCATCATTGATCTGGCGCGTGTCCGGTGGATCCAGAAACGGAAAGTCCTCAGGATCGCCCAGCTGCGATGCGGCCATCTGCAGCAGCACGCTGGCGAGGTGCGTGCGCAGAATCTCCGGTGGCGTGAACTGCTCGCGCGCCGCGAAGTCCTCCTGCGAATACAGCCGGATGCAGATTCCGGGCGCCTCACGACCGCAGCGTCCGCGGCGCTGGTTGGCACTGGCCTGGGACACCGGCTCCAGGGGCAGCCTTTGGACCTTGGTGCGCACGCTGTAACGGCTGATGCGCGCCAGTCCGCTGTCGATGACATGCCGCACCTGGGGCACGGTGAGCGAGGTCTCGGCGACATTGGTGGCCAGGATCACGCGGCGTGTGCTGTGTGCCTCGAAGATGCGCTGCTGCTGCTGCGCCGTGAGCCGTGCAAACAGCGGCATGACTTCCAGGCGCGGCAGTCGCGCGCGCTGCAGGGCGAGCGCCGCTTCGCGAATGTGCTTTTCGCCCGGCAAAAATACCAGGATGTCACCGCGCGGCTCAACCTGCGCACCCGCAAGCTCGCGCACCGCCTCGACGATGCCCTGCGGCAGCGACAGCTCGGCGGCGTCCTCATCCGGTGCGGCCAGCGGCCGATAGCGCACTTCCACCGGATAGCTGCTGCCTTCGACGTCGATGACGGGTGCGCCGTCGAAGAACTCGGCGAGGCGCCCGGTATCGATGGTGGCCGAGGTGACGATGACCCGCAGCTGCGGGCGCCGCGCGCACAGCCGCTTCAACGCTCCC
>DATHOA010000279.1:0-4445 GCA_035485475.1 Steroidobacteraceae bacterium
CGCGTACGCATGCCCGTCTATACCTCTGTGGTGATGCCGGACGCAGATGTTGCGGACATCTACGCATACCTGCTCACCATTCCAAAGGGCAAGAGCGCCGCGGAGATTCCGCTGCTTAAAGAAATATCCGCGGCACCGTGAATGTTGACCGGATGTCCACGTCCCAACGACAGCGTCAGGGACTGTTGGTGCGAACAAGTGCACACAGTGTTGCCTTCAGGAGAAAGAGACCGACCGCCTCGACCTCCGCCTTCGTGGCGCCCTGTGTCCAAAGTGCCGTAACGCCGTTCGATAGAGCCAACAGTGCGCGACGGGCGAATGGCACGTCCGTGGTGAGGCGTCCCTCATTCGCCAATCGGATCAGGCGGGCGTCGGTTCTTGCCATGGCGGCGTCCAGGATCTGCGGGTTGTCGCCCACTCGTTGCACCATGAGTCGAAACAGTTGCGGGCGCTCCAGGGCGAACCCGATGAAATCCTGCCATCCCGCTACCAGGTCGGCCCGGGCATCGGCTGTGTCGGCTAAAGCTTGCTTTCGTTTTAGAAACGCTTTTACGCCCTTGGCCACCAGCGCATCGAGCAGACCGTTCTTGTCACCGTAGTGATGGTAGAGCGTCGGTGCGCCCACTTGTGCCGCATCGCAGACTGCGCGGGTGGTTACCGCGTCTGGCCCGCCTCGCTCGAGCAATGACTCGGCCGCGCGCAGCAGGGCATCCTGCGTTTTGAGCTTCGCGACAATCCTCATATCGGCCACCCGTTTGGTTATATAGCATCGCTATAGACATTTATATAGCGATGCTATACAGTGTCGGTGAATTCAGCGAAACAGTAAACCATCGTTGGAGACCCGTCATGAGCGCAGATCTCGTTCTTGTCACCGGCGCCTCAGGTTACGTCGCCGGCCACTGTATGCTGCGGCTGCTGCAGGACGGTTATCGGGTGCGAGGCACCCTGCGCTCCTTGCAGCGAGCAGGCGAGGTGCGGCAGTGGCTCACCAAAGCTCGAGGCGGCATTGATCCCGGCGAGGCCTTGTCGTTCGTCGCGGCGGAACTGGCTGATCCGAGCGGCTGGGACGCGGCGATGGAGGGGGTGCGCTACGTGCTTCACGTCGCCTCGCCTATCCCATCGAGCATGCCAAAGAACCCGGACGATCTGATCGTGCCGGCGCGCGAGGGGACGCTCAATGTCATGAGAGCCGCTGCGCGCGCCGCGGTGCAGCGTGTGGTTCAGACCTCCTCCTTAGCCTCAATTTCATACGGTCGCGACGATCCGAACTCACATCTGTTCACCGAGGCCGATTGGACCGATCTCAATCACAAAGACAACGTGCCCTATACCCGCAGCAAAACCATCGCCGAGAGGGCCGCCTGGGCGGAACTGCCCAAGCTTCCTCGGCCTTTGGAATGGGTTGCCATCAATCCTGGCCTGGTCCTGGGGCCGGTCCTGGACAAGGATGCCAGTGCTTCGGTTCTGATCATCGCGAAGCTATTGACGGGAGAAATTCCAGGCTTGCCGCGCTTCGGCTACGGCGTTGTCGATGTACGCAACCTCGCGGATTTGGAGGTTCGCGCCATGACGGCGCCGCAAGCGGCCGGACAACGCTACATCGGGTCCGGCCCGTTCATCTCCATGAGCGATATCGCAAGGGTTCTCAAGCAGCGTTTGGGCGATACGGCGAAGAAAGTCCCCACCCGCAAACTGCCCGACTGGGTCGTTCGGCTCGTGGGGCTTTTCGATAGCGAGGTCGGCGGCCAGATATTTGAACTCGCCAAGGTACGGCGAGCGTCGAGCGCAAAGGCGCAACAGGACCTTGGCTGGTCATCGCGACCCTGGGAAGACACCGTTGTGGACACAGGGACCAGCCTGGAGGCCGTGGGGGCCCTGCGCTGAACCCTAGTAACTCATTGCCCTGCGCGGATGCGCGGCCTTTTGTTTGATGCAGCGCACCGCGCACCGGGACGCTTTGCTAGCCGCGGAAAGCGCCCCAGGCGTATGCTCTTGCTCGGCGTCCGTGGGAACCCGGAGAAGGGGCGCGCGCGAATCGTCCTGAACCTCGAAAAAAATTCTTACGAAGGGGGTTGTCGTGGCTATAGATAAAATCGTTGGGCTGATTGGTATTGCCATCGCTATTGTGTCGGCATTTGTCACCATCCCGCATGTGTTTTTGATCCTCGTGGCCTTAGGACTCATCGTCGGCTTCTGGGTTGCCAGCTCCGATCACGTGCGACTCATTGTGACGACATTCGCGCTGCTGATATTCGCAGGATATTTCACCCCCGCGCCTTACGTCGGCAAATACATCGCGACAATTTTGGCCTCTGGTGGCTACTTGGCAATGGGGGCATCCCTCATGGTGATCCTGCGCAATCTCTTTGATCGGTTCGGGCCGGCGCCGAAGACCGCTGCGAGCTGATTGGTCGCGCGAGGGACGCGGCCCTCATGCGCACCACGTAGCCCCGCAAATCTCCTGCAAAGGGTATGGCTCGGGAGCAAGATAGCGCTCGACGGGAGCACGATTTTGGACACCCGGGGAGATCTATGGCTGCATTCACCGTAAAGAGACTTCGGACCGGCGCTCTCATTGCCTTGGCCGTTGCGACCACGACCATGGCCGCACCTGCGAATATTCCTCAAACCATGCGCGCGGTGCGAGCCGAAGCCAACGGCGCGCCCGGCGGCGTGAAACTCGAGACCGTGCCGGTGCCTCAACCTGCCGATGGCCAGGTGCTGCTGCGGGTATATGCGGCGGGCACGAATCCTGTCGACTGGAGTATTCGGGCACCAACGCCTGCCGGCAGCCAGACTGCAGCCGCGCCACCGCAAAGAGCCGCCCCGCCCCCGGGTCGCGATGTTGCCGGCGTCATTGTCGCGCTCGGCTCAGGAGTTTCCGGCTACCAGGTCGGAGACAAGGTCTATACCGCGCTGGCAGGCGGTGGCGCCTATGCCGAATACGCCGTGGCATCTGCTGCGGAACTCGCCATGAAGCCGCAGAAGTTCACCTTCGAAGAGGCCGCGGGTATTCCCATCGCTGGCTATACCGGCCTGCGCATGGTCGTGATGGCCGATGTGAAGCCTGGCCAGCGCGTACTCATTATCGGAGCCGCCGGTGGCGTCGGCAGTACGGCGGTACAGGCGACCCGCGCGGCGGGGGGTCACGTCATCGCCGTCGCCTCCTCTCACCACGACAAGTACCTCGAAGCTCTTGGCGCACAGGAGATCATCCACTACGACAAGGAAAACGTCGCCGAGAAGGCCAAGGCTGTTGCAGTGGTCCTCAACACCGTAGGCTCCGAGAACGCCAACGCCCTCACCTATGTGCAGCCCGGCGGCTTAGTGCTGGATGCGTCCGGTGAGGTGGACGCGAAGGCCTGCGCCGCCGCGCGGGTCACTTGCATCCACGTCGCCCGACAGGGCCTGTCAAACGCGCAGCTGCTGAAGCGGCTCACGCAGATGGCAGATGAAGGGAAGTATTCCGTCAAGGTTGAGAAAAGCTTCCCCCTTGCGAAGACCGGGGAGGCACTCAGCTACGGCCGCACCGGTGATCGAGAGGGAAAGGTGATCATCGATGTGCACAAGGATGCGAAGAAGACTTGACCGCACGTTGGGCTGCGGGCTGGTCATGGCTCCATGAATCGACCAGGGTGAAAGAGGTCTATCGGCTTGTCGGTGGCCTGCCGCGTCGCAAGATCGGCGAGCACTTCGCCAAAAACGCTCGCGAATTTGAAGCCGTGCCCGGAACAAGGCGATGCGATAACAATCTGTGGATGACGCGGGTGAAGCCCAAGCACAAAGTGCCCATCGGGCGCCCGGGTATATATGCATGTGGTTGCATGGCAGGGATCACCGCTGGCCGCCGGGACATAGCGCTTCAGGACCGTCCGCAGGTACGCCTTCTCCTCATCCGAAGCCTCGGCTCGCGGCGCATCCGGGCCAGGCAAATCGCCGCCGGAAAGGTGGGATGCGACCTTCACACCGGTACCGAACAGATCAGGGAATCCGTATATCAGATCGTCCTTGGTCTGAAGGAGGAAGACTGGCATTCGATTGTGTCGAACCAGCCCTTGATCGCTGGGTCGAAACCAAACCAGTGGTTGACGTGTCAGGACCGAATGGCCACGCAATTCAGGAATGACTTCCGAGATCCAAGGTCCGGCACAGAGCACCACGGATCCGGCCTCAATGAGCTCGCCGGATTCCAGTTGAATTTCGGCGTGGTCGGCGACCGGTTGTACGCTCCTCACAACCGTGTTGAGGCAAAGCTGAGCTCCCAATCCCTGTGCAGCGCACAGAAACAACCGAATGGCGCCCTCGGGACGTAACACGCCCCCGTCTGGCTGAAAGACACAGTCCCAGTCCGCGGGAAGTGAAAACGCGGGAAACCGCAGGTTGACTTCGGACGCACGTAGCACTTCATGTGGCAAACCGTGCTGAACGGCGGACCGCACTGA
>DATHOA010000280.1:0-7346 GCA_035485475.1 Steroidobacteraceae bacterium
CATATTGTCCTTGGCTGCAATCCACTGGTACTGGGCCTGGCGCACCTGGGACTGGATGAGGCCACCCTGGAAAATAGGCACCGTGACCTGCAGCCCGATCGTGTTCTGGAAACCCGAAAAGGGGAAGCGCGAGCTGATGGTAGGTCCGCCGAGCGCGAAATTATCGTTGATGGTCTCGTTCTGCACGCCCCGTGAAGCCGTGATACCCACGGTCGGGAAGTGGCCGGCACGACTGACCTCCACGGAGTCCCGTGCCACATCGGCCGCCAGTCGGCTGGAGAGCAGCGACAGGTTCTGGTCCATGCTGAGTTGGACCCAGTGATCGATGTCTGCCGGCTGGGGTGGGTTGAGCCCCATGTTCTCGCCCGGCTTGGCCAGCGTCGGATAGTCCTGGTCGGTGATTTCGCGCAGGGCCTGCTGGACGCTTGCCAGCTGTCGCTTGGCTTCGATCACCGCGGCCGCGTCCGAATCGTGCGCGGCCTGGGCTTCCTTCACATCGGTGATCGGGATCAGGCCCACGTCGTAGCGCTTGTTGGCCTGTTCGAGCTGCTGGCTGACCGCGTTCAGGGCGGCCTGGTCGGCATCGACGGTGTCCTGAGCCGCCAGCACATTGAAATAGGCCGTGGCGACGCGCTGGATGAGACTCTCCTGGGCCGCCTTGTAGTCGGCTTCGGCCTGCGCCACCTGCTTGTGCGCGCGGCTCAGCGTTTTCCAGTTCGCCCAGGAGAACACACTCTGTTGCAATTCCACGTTGTACTGGCGCTCATCCGTGTAGCCCCCGACGGAAAACGGCAGCGGCAGCAGCACGGCGGGGTTGCTGGGGTTGGGAAAGGCTTCTACTGAATCGGTCTCCGAGCGCGTGCGCGAAATCGCCGCGTTGCCGGAGATCTGCGGCAACAGTGCCGCCAGAGCCTGCGGCGAGCTTTCCCGGGCCGCCATCCGGGTGGCGTCGGCTTCGTGGATCTGCGGATCGAACTGCACGGCATCGTCATAGACCTGCACCAGGTCACGGGCCTGCGCCAGTCCGGCGAGGGCCAGCGAAAGCCAGGCAGTGGCGATAACGAGCTTCATATATCCCTTTCGTTTCAGCATATTACGCCGAACATCGTTGGTGTTGTACTTCACTATATCAGGTGCCGTAGCAGTTGAACAGGCGCACGGCTGCGGCGCGAGCCCGCCCAGGGTCCACGCTACTTAGTCGCTTTCGACAGTGAATTGTTCAGTACGTGCCGACGCTGGGGTCCACGTCATCCGCCCAGGCCTGGATGCCGCCCTCGAGACTGGCGACCCGCTCGAAGCCATTCTGGGCCAGGAAATTGGCGACCCTCATGCTGCGTGCGCCGGCATGGCACATGACCACGATCTGGCGGTCGCGGGGCAGTTCCGCCAACCGCTGCGGGACCTCCGCCATGGGGATGTCGAGCGTCCCCGGGAGTCGCGCTGCCTCCAGCTCCCATTTTTCGCGCACATCCAGCACCAGTGGCGGCTGCGGGGAATCCAGCTGGAGCTTCAGGTCCGCCGGGCTGATTTCGGTGACGGGGTGCGGTGTCGGCATGGGTTTGATCCTAGAAAACGAAGGTTGCGGCGCGGCGCGCATTAATCAATGGATCAATGCAGGTTTCGAACAGCACGGTGCGTTCCCACTCGTTCTCGCCCAGGCGTCGCAGCAGCCGCGCTTCCTGCACCGGCGGCTCACCGACGATCACGAACATACGGCCGCCCGGTGCGAGCAGGGTACGGAAGCGTTCATCGGGCAGCGGCATGGCGCAGGTCAGCACGACGACTTCGTACAGTCCACCGAACGGGCTTCCGGCCGCGCGCGCCGCCGGGGAGGCCACTTCATCTGAAGCCGCATCGGCGCTGAGCACTTCGGCATTGCGAACGCCGGCGCTGCGCAGGTTGTCGCGTGCGAGCTGCGCCAGATCCGGATACAGCTCGACGCTGCGCACGCTCGCGGCATTCACGGCCAGGCAGGCCGTCATGAAGCCGGAGCCGGTGCCGACTTCGAGTACCCGTTCGGTACCCTTCAGTTCCAGCGCCTGCAGGATCTTGCCAACCAGACTGGGACGCAGCATGTGCTGGCCATGCGGCAACGGAATTTCGGTATCTGCAAATGCCAGGTATTTGACATTGGCGGGTACAAACAGCTCACGCGGCACTTTGCGCAAGGTCGTGAGCACGCGTTCATCGAGAACATCGAGCGCACGCACCTGCTGTTCAACCATCTGTTCGCGGGCAAGTTCGGTCTGCATTGTCGATCAACTCCGTATGCGGGCCATTATGTTATCCGACCCGGCACGTGCCGCGTGAATGGATATGGTGAATGCCCAAGGCGTCAGGGTAAACCTGCGTTATGCTGGCTGGAAGGACTAAAGGGAGCCGGGCACGAGAAAACCAACTCACCGTGCCACGCCCCGCAAAAACATAAGGCAACCATGACCATCGTCGGTCTTTCGTGCGTGCTTCTTGGCCTGGTCGCGGGCTTGCTCGCAGTGATGTACCTACTGCAGCGCCGCGCGCTTCTGGCCGTTGATGACGTCTCACAGCAGGTACAGCGCATTGCGATTGGCGGACGCATGAGCGGTCGGGTCGATGTGCCGGCGGACGGCGCGGAAGTATCCCTGCTCGCGACCGCGATCAATCATCTGCTGACGCGCGCAGCATCGGGTTCCGAACGCGATCGCGGCACGCCACGCCTGTTCGCCGAGCTCGGCGATCGCATTCACGAGGCGGTGCTGGTGCACCGCGACACCATCCTGCATGCCAACCGGCAGTTCGCGAACCTGATGGGCGTGGAGCGCGACGCGCTCATCGGTCGTCGTCTCGGGGATCTTGTGCCGCCCGGGTATACCGAGCTCGTAAACGAAAACATCGCTCATCGCCTGGCGGGCGAGCCCGCCGCCGAGCGCTATGAGATAGAAATGGCCGGACTGACCGGCCAGGTAACGCGCCTCGAAATCACCTCGGCGGTCATCGACTACGATGGTGCGCCGGCCTTGCTCGTGACCGGCGTGGAAATCATTCCGACGCAGACGCTGCAGACGCTGCGCGGCATAACGCCCGATGAGGCGGAACAATCGCGCAAGGACGCGCGTCGCGCCCGCGCGCTGGAGTCCCTCAGCGATGCGATCGTCACCACCGATGAGTCCGGCATCATTGAGTTCATGAATTCCGCCGCGGCGACCCTGACGGGCACCAGCGCCGATTTCGCCGTGGGCAAATCACTCGCCGAAGTTGTCGAACTGGTCGATGACATAGAGCCGACGGCACGTGGCAGCGGCAAGCATGTGACACTTGCGGCAGCCGAGGCCGGCACCAGCAGTCGCCGCGCCGTGCTGCTGTCGCATCGCAGCGGCGCCGAGAGCGCAGTCGAGGTGTCCACCGCTCCGATCAGATCCGCGCAGCTCGACATCACCGGCACCGTTCTGCTGCTGCGGGATGTCACCGAGCAGCGTGGCATCACGCGCCAGATGTCGTACCAGGCGACGCACGATGCGCTCACCGGTCTCATCAATCGCGGCGAGTTCGAACGCCATGTGACCGAAGCCCTGGGCAGCAGCCATCGCGGTGATGGCCATCACGTGCTGTGCTATCTGGATCTGGATCGCTTCAAGATCGTCAATGACACCAGTGGCCACCTGGCCGGCGACAGCATGCTGCGCGAAGTCGCGAAGCTGCTGCGCGATGCGGTTCGCGACAGCGACTACGTGGGTCGCCTCGGCGGTGATGAATTCGGCATGCTGCTGGTCGGATGCCCACTGGAGAAGGCACGCCAGATCGCCGACGATGTCTGCCGCGCGGTTGGCGACTACCGGTTCATCTGGAAGGACAAGATCTTCAACATCGGCGTGTCGGTAGGGCTGGTGGAAATTTCGGCCGAGAGTGGCACGATGGAGGAATTGCTGTCGGCGGCCGATGCGGCCTGCTATGTCGCCAAGAAGGATGGCGCCGGCCGGGTCGCGGTGTACTCCGCGCGCGATGAAGCCCGGGCCCGTCAGACCGGTGAGATCCAATGGCTGCAGCGCCTGCAGACCGCCCTCAAGGAAAACCGCTTCCAGCTGTATCAGCAGACCATCGTTCCGGCCTATGCGGATGATGGCACCGGCCCGCGCATGGAAGTGCTGGTACGCATGACCGATGACTTCGGCAACGAGGTGCTGCCGGCGGAGTTCATGCGGGCCGCCGAGCGTCACAAGCTGATGCGATTGTTGGATCGCTGGGTAGTGCAGACGACCTTCACGGCAGTGGGTCGCGGCATCATCGCGCTCACCGATCGCCACACCATCGCGATCAACATATCCGGGCAGACCCTCGGGGATCCTCAGTTCCTCGAGTTTGTCGTGGAGTGCCTGGATCGCACCGGCGCGCTGCCCACCCAGATCTGCTTTGAGATCAGCGAGGCTGCGGTCATCGCCAACCTGGAGCAGGCGCGTCGCTTCGTGGGTGTTCTGCATGGCATGGGCTGCCAGTTCGCGATTGATGACTTCGGATCCGGCGTCGCCTCCTTCTCGAACCTGCGCAACCTGCCGCTGGACTATCTGAAGATCGATGGCTCACTGACGCAGAATCTGGCCCGGGACAGCGTCAACCAGGCGATGGTCGCTGCCATGATCAAGCTTGCGCGCTCCTTGAAATTCAAGGTCATCGCCGAGCAGGTCGAAGAAGACTCGGCGGCTGAAGCGGTGCGGCGCATGGGTGTCGACTTCCTGCAGGGCTATGCCATCGGCAGGCCCAAACCGCTCATGGTCGCTGCCTGACAGGGCCCTGGGGCCTATCTTCGACTTTGCTGCGCCGCTTCCGCCCCGACCCGTTGCGGGCCCCTGTCGGGGGGAGTATAAAAATCCGTCACCCCGCGGTGTTCAATCACGGTCCTAAAGACGAAAGGGGTCAAAACGCTTATGCAGCTCGCTCGACTTTGGCGTCAGCACAAGGACGCCGGCTGTCCGTCTGAGCTGGTGGGTGTGGAGATTGCTGGTACCGAGGCCCGGGCGCTGGATCAGGAGATCTCATCCTGTGTTTGTGCCTTGCTGAGCCATACGCTGATCGTCGATGAGCGCATCGAGCGCCGCCTGGT
Organism: Steroidobacteraceae bacterium; assembly: GCA_035485475.1. Classification (GTDB taxonomy): domain Bacteria; phylum Pseudomonadota; class Gammaproteobacteria; order Steroidobacterales; family Steroidobacteraceae; genus DAIDKA01. The sequence continues at coordinate 5,075 of DATHOA010000280.1, forward strand.
CGAGGTGCGCGCCGACCTTACGCAAAGACAGATCCAGGCCGAGCCACCCGTGGCCCAGTACTGTGCGCGGCTCAACGAATTGGTGAGCGCGGTGCTGACGCGCGACAAGGTCGGCCACTCCTAGGGTACTTGCTTGCGGCAGTGGCCTTACAGCAAGGGCACCATCAGCAGCGCCACGATATTGATGATCTTGATCAGCGGATTGATGGCCGGGCCGGCCGTGTCCTTGTAGGGATCCCCGACGGTATCACCCGTGACCGCGGCCTTGTGGGCCTCGGAGCCCTTGCCACCGAAGTTGCCTTCTTCGATGTATTTCTTGGCGTTGTCCCAGGCGCCGCCGCCGGTGCACATTGAAATGGCGACGAACAGACCCGTGACGATGGTGCCGATGAGCAGGCCGCCGAGGGCGCGGGTGCCGGCGCCGTGGCCGAGCGCGAGGTTCATCAATACCACCAGAATCACCGGCACCAGGATCGGCAGCAGCGAGGGAATGATCATCTCCTTGATCGCGGCGCGGGTCAGCAGGTCGACCGCGCGGGAGTAATCCGGCTTTGCCGTACCCTCCATGATGCCGCTGATGGTGCGGAACTGGCGGCGCACTTCCTCGACCACGGAACCGGCCGCGCGACCCACCGCCTCCATGGCCATGGCGCCGAACAGGAACGGAACCATGCCGCCGATGAACAGGCCGATGATGACGGCCGGATCGGACAATGAGAACTCCACCAGCTTGCCGGCGGCCTCGAGGTTGTGGGTGTAGTCGGCAAACAGTACCAAAGCCGCAAGCCCCGCCGAACCGATGGCATAGCCCTTGGTGACGGCCTTGGTCGTATTGCCCACGGCATCGAGCGGATCCGTGATGTCGCGTACGGCCTTGGGCAGACCGGCCATTTCCGCGATGCCTCCGGCATTGTCGGTAATGGGACCGTAGGCATCCAATGCCACGATCATGCCGGTCATGGACAGCATGGCGGTCGCCGCGATGGCGATGCCGTACAGGCCGGCAAAGGAGAAGGCCGCCCAGATGGCCACACACACCGCCAGCACCGGCAGTGCCGTGGATTTCATCGACACACCCAGCCCCGCGATGATGTTGGTCGCATGACCGGTCTGCGACGCCGCCGCTACCTTGCGTACCGGGCTGTACTCAGTGGAGGTGTAGTACTCGGTGATGACGATCAGCGCGGCGGTCAGCGCCAGGCCAACGATGGTGCAGGCAAACAACGAGCTGGCAAGGGCCGGCATCAGGCTCTTGGTGATGAAGTAGAACGCCACGCCTGACAGCAAGGCGGAGACCACGACACCTTTGTACAGGGCGTTCATGATCTTGCCGCCCGTGACGCGCACGAAGAATGTGCCGATGATGGAGGCAACGATGGAGGCGGCGCCGAGGGCCAGCGGGTACACCGGACCGTTGGCGCCGGCATCGTGCATGGTCAGGCCGCCGAGCAGCATGGTGGCGACGATGGTGACGGCGTAGGTCTCGAACAGGTCGGCGGCCATGCCGGCGCAATCGCCCACATTGTCACCGACATTGTCGGCGATGACGGCCGGGTTGCGCGGGTCATCCTCAGGGATGCCGGCTTCAACCTTACCCACCAGATCCGCGCCCACATCGGCGCCCTTGGTGAAGATGCCACCGCCGAGGCGCGCAAAAATCGATATCAGCGAGCCACCAAATGCCAGTCCCACCAGCGAGTGCAGGGCCAGGTCCTGGCCGACGCGCGGCAGTAGCGCCGCGTAGTAGCCTGCGACACCCAGCAGCGCCAGACCCACCACCAGCATGCCGGTGATCGCACCGCCGCGGAAGGCCACCGACAAAGCGGCGTTGAGGCCATGGGTGGCGGCTTGTGCGGTGCGCACATTGGCGCGCACCGAGATATTCATGCCGATGTAGCCGGTCGCGCCGGACAACAGCGCGCCGATGGCAAAGCCCCCGGCCGTCCACCAGTCCAGGGCAAAGCCCAGCACCAGCAGCAGCACGACGCCGACAATCAGGATCATTGAATACTGGCGGTTGAGGTAGGCTCGCGCCCCAAGCTGGATCGCCGCGGCGATCTCCTGCATCCGCTCATTGCCGGCCGGCAATTTCAGGATCGATATCATCGATATCACGCCGTACAACACGGCCACCACTCCGGCTGCTATCGCCACCCACAACCAACTCGCGGCATCCATCAGCAAATCCCCCAAAAGATCAACGTTCATGTGAGCCCTAAGGCTTCCGCCTTAAGCAGCCGAAAACTTATATCACACACCCACGCGCGGGCGG
>DATHOA010000281.1:0-34901 GCA_035485475.1 Steroidobacteraceae bacterium
TTTCATTGGCGGCGGCCTGCAGCACCGTATCTGTGCGCGCCAGCAGCGCGACTCGCACGCCCTCTGCAGCGAGGCCGAGCGCAATCGCCTTGCCGATGCCCTTGCTGCCGCCCGTAATGAGGGCGGCTCGTCCTTTCAGTCCCAGATCCATGCGCTGCCTCTAACCTTCTTCGCGCTCGACTTCAAGGCGCCGCGCTAGTATCAACCATGCCCTTGCCGCCAGCCACAAGCTGATGCGCGAAATTCACAGGCTTGTCATACGCCAGTCACCGCCGTCGGGCAGAAGAGGACGGATCCTGAGTAAGAGGACCCGCGCGCAAGCGCCGGAGAGCTGCGGCGATGACAATGGTGACTTCAGTGACTGGTGAACCCGGCGTTATGGCCTGCGCGCAGCCCCAGGCCGATGCGCTCATGATCGTCGACAACTTCCTCCCGCGCGAGTTCGCGGCAGCGATGCGGGCGGACATCGATTCGCACTTTGCCACACCATACAAGCATCGTCCGGACACTCACCAGGTATGGAACTTCTGGTACGTTCCGCAGACGTATACCTACTTACGTACGCAGCCCGAGAGGGTCATTCAACGGGCGAGCGTCGAGCACTTCATGGGCGCGCTGCGCGCGTGGTCCAGTGAGACGTTGGGCCTTGCCAGGCTCAGCTGGCCCTATCTGAGCTTCTACATCAACGGGTGCCGGCAAGGCCTGCACAACGACGCCCAGAACGGCCGCTTCGCCTTCGTATATTCGCTCACGCGCGACGAACGGCGGTCCACCGGGGGTGAGACGATCGTGCTGCGACGCGGTGATCCCTTCCTGCGCAACTTGCGCAAGGCGACCGCGGGCACGGCACTCTACGAGCTCATCGAGCCGCGCTTCAACCGCCTGGTCGTCTTCGACGATCGCATGGTCCACGGCGTGCAACTGGTCGAGGGATCGATGGACCCGGTCGAGGGCCGCTTCGTGCTGCACGGGCATATCGAGGAATCGGCCCCGATCGTGACGGGGCCGCTCCCGCCGGAGCAGGTCCTGCAGGGCCTGCGCTGCGCGCTAGAGCCCTTCGATAAGGAACATGCCGATCAAGCACGGCACTACGATGGTCCGTTGGTGCTGCGTTTCACGATCTCTCCCGACGGCCGCGTCGGCAGTCTGCGCGTGATTCTCGACCGGGTGTTTGCGGAGCGGGAAGGCGACGTCGGCTGGAGTGCGATATCAGGCAAGCTCGTCGAACGCCTGCGTGCAGTCGTCTTTCCGGCCGGCGCCGGTGAAACCATCGTGACTCTGCCGCTGCGGTTTGGCAGCCCGGTGCGGCGCCAGGACATCCCGACGCACCGCTGATCATGTCGGGGGCGGGCTGTCCGCGGAGTCTGCGCCTCCCTTCGTCGTGCCGCGGGTGATAAAGCTGACCGCGTCCAGGCGGGTCATGCCTTGTTCGTTGAGCAGCTTTACGGCGTAGCTCTCCTTCTCGGAGAAGGTCGCGACCAGCACGTTCATGCCGGTGACCGGAGGGCGACCCGCGTTTTGAACATGGTAAACGGCCCTCTGCAGCACGCGCTGAAATGCAAGGGTCGGCCTGGGCTTCTCGCCGGCTTCGCCAGCCTGGGTCTGCAGTTCATTGTCCATGTAGGTGTGGAGTCCCTTCCGCAGCTCGCCGGGATCGATGCGGCATCCCGCCATTACGCGTAAAGCATCTGCGTCCTCCAGCAGGCAGAGCAGCAGATGCTCCACCGTGATTTCTTCGTGCTTTCGCCCCTTGGCGTAGGCGAAAGCCCGATTCAGCGTGGATTCCAGCTGTGTCGAAAGGAGGTTGGGCGGAGCACCGGTGGTCTTGGCATCTTCTGCGGCGGGAGGCGGTTGCGGAGTTTTCTCCGGCACTGCGGTCGCCGCCGGACGTATCGCCGCGGCAAGCGTATTCCAGTCGGGGACACCGAAAGCCCGGGCGATCAGCTCGAGGCTTTGACCGACGGTAATTTTGAAACCCATGGCGGCCAGGGCCGTACGCAGTGTCTGCGCCATGGTTTTGGCATCGCGGAAGTCGCGCATATACTTATCCTTTGCATGAACAAAACCGAGTTGCCAGCGCTTGCGTTACTGACGAGTTTGTTCGGGCAAAAGGACAAAAGCGCGCACGATACGTTCACCGTACCCCGAAGGGCGCAAGCAGCAGGTCGTATCCACCTGCAAAAAATAGTCGCAGAGAAATGATTCGGCGTCAATACGTGCGCGCGGGCCGTCCAAAACCGGCTTATCTTGTCGGGGAGAGCCTCGATAGATAATCCATTTCCAGCTCGCCTTCGTAGGTTTCGGCGCCCACCTTCAATGCGTCCTTCACGCGTGCCTGCGTCACCTCACTGGCGACACTCAGGTCGGACTCATGGGCCTCTACCAGAAGCCCCTCGGCCATGGACCTGAATGCTCCGGTATCCACGGCTGCCTTGGCGTGAGCGATGGCATGCGCAGGAAATGAGGCGATGCGATGCGCCAGTTTCTCAACAAAGGGCGTCAGCTCGTGCGTCGGCAATGCGCGATTGATATAGCCGTAACGTTCGGCCAGTTCCGCTGGGAAATCATTGCAACCCACGAGCACCTCCAGCGCGCGTCCGCGCCCGATCAGCCGTGGCAGTCTCTGCGTAGACCCGCCACCCGGCACGAGCCCGACCGCCACCTCCGGTTGACCGAAGATCGCTTTGCCAAGCGCAGCAAAGCACATGTCCATGGCGAGCGCGATCTCGCTCCCGCCACCCCGGGCCCGTCCCTCGATCTTGGCAATGGTTACCTTGGGCATGTTCCTGAAGCGCTCGCCGATCGTTTGCGTAAGGCGAAAGCTGCGGGTTGCAGATACCGTTTTCGAAGCCGATCCAACGCGTCCCAAACCGGAATGGGCTATGAAGAAATCAGGAAGCGCGCTCTGCAGGACCACAACCCGGACGTCCTCATCGGCCTCAAGGTCCCTGCCAAGCTGGTCCAATTCCTGTGACAGAATTTCATCAAGGAGATTGATCGGTGGATGATCGATGCTGACGAAAGCGACTCCAGCATCAAACCGCAACCGGAAACATTTGTAATCAGAATACTGCATGAGAGTGGCCAAAGTCTGGCGCAGTGCGGCAACTCGGGATATCCCCTGAACAGGGGGCATACGCGCGGGTCACAGGTATATGATTGCCCGGAAACTCCCCATCGAACGACATCAATCCGGATTCAGGAGAACGCAATATGCGACGAACTATCAAGGCACTGCTGGGGCTCACGGCGGCGAGTTGGTTGACGTGGGTTCACGCGGACGTGACGGTGCTGGCGGTTCGGCTTGGCGCGAAGGACGTCGTCGCGCTCGCAAAGTTCTACGATGCGGCGTTTGGTCTGAAGGAGATCGACCACGTCGGACAGCCGCCGACGGAGATCATCATGCGCTACGGTGCCACGGTCGCCGCAGCCAAGGCCGGCGCATCGCCCGAGTTCCTCGTTGCGCGTCGCGATTCCGGCGCAGCCAATGACGGGATTACGCATGCGATCTTCCACGTGTCCGATATGGGCGCCACGGTGCTGGCCGCGAAAGCTGCGGGCGCAACGGTGAAGAGCGACGTGGCTGCGGTCACCATCGGGGGCATGGCGCTGAAGACCGCAACATTGGTCGATCCCGACGGCAACATAGTCGAGCTCATGGAGCTGCCCAAGGGCGTCGGCCACCTGCGGCATCCGTAACCATGTCTGAGACGTTTCTCATAAGACGCGTTCAGCATGGTGATTACGCGGATTGGCGGCCGCTCTGGGATGGATACAACGGTTTCTACGGGCGCCAGGGTCCGAGCGCGCTACCGGAAAGCGTTTCAGCGGCCACCTGGGAGCGGTTCTTTTCTCACGACGAACCAGTGCATGCGCTCGTCGCTGAACAAGAGGGCCGTCTGATCGGGATCGCGCACTTTCTATTCCATCGAAGTACGACGCGGCTCACCGACATTTGCTATCTGCAGGATTTATTTACCGCGAAAGAAGCGCGGGGCCGAGGCGTGGGCCGGCAGCTGATCTATGCGGTATACGAAGCTGCCCGGTCGGCCGGCAGCAGTCGCGTGTACTGGCAAACGCAGGCGACCAACGCACCGGGGCGGGCTCTATACGACAAGGTTGCGCAGCACCTGGGATTTATCGTCTATACCCACGAGCTTTAGCCGCAAGGCCGGCTGATTATGGAAAAATGCCCACTGGCGGCTTGCGGAAGGTCAATGCGGCGCCTGCGGGGATTTTGAGAACTTCGTCGAGCTTATTGGGTTTCTCAAATGCGGCCGCCCGCGGGCTCAGATACCCTAATCTGATCAGGCATGGAGTCAGGCGTAGTCTGGAGACCCCAAGCGGTGTGGCTGAAGCTAAAGAAGCGCGAAGTGGTGGTCGCGGCAGCTCAGAAACCAAAGTGGCATGCCGTGGAGATTCTATCGCCAAAAACAGCCTGCCCCGCCGCCCAGGATCTGAAGGGCAAGCGCTTTCTCTCTTCGCAGGCCCCACTGTTTCCCCTGCCTCAATGCACGCGATCCGGGGCATGCGGATGCGTATACAGGAAATATCAGGACCGACGCGCGGAAGATCGGCGCGAGCAGGATGCCGCCGCAATTCGCAGGGCCGCGATTCCCTCGCACGACCGACGCACCAAGAGGGGACGACGCAAATCCGACTGAGAGTCGGCCGACGCGTGCCTTGGGGCACTCTTTCAGTTGTGGAGAATGGAGGATTGCAGGATGGCCGCCGTCGTCTTCTCCGAGGCGGTCGCTTCTACCTGAAGATGATAATGATTAGATCCGGCGGTCTCCACGGCTTCGATTACCGCCGACTCTCCATCCTTGATGACAACAGATGTCCGCTGCACGGTCCGACCGTCATGCTCAATTGTGCAGTCAAGCAGAATCTCGCCGGTGGCCGGAATTGAATTGCCGTGTGCCAGTTGTTCGCTCCAGTCGGTTGATTGCCCTGGCGCATCCGGGAGATACGGCGTGCAGCCGAAGCTGAAATGACCGACATGCAGCAGCGGCTCGCCGCTGTGTTTGTCCTTGATCACCTCGCCGGAGTGGACGGAATACATCGTTGAATACTCTTCCAATGAGTGCAGGTCTGAATTGGACACCTTCATGTCGACACCGATGAGTATCCCCGGCCCTGGAGCCACCAATGGCTGGGCGGCCCATGCCGTGTAGGTTACGGCGGCGGTAAGGGCAGTGATGAACGCCAGTCCGGCGAGACGCCGTGACCTGACCGGAATTGGGCGCTTGAGCATGGCAACTCGCTCCTTGAGTGGATGGATGGACTGCCAATGGCAGCCGACGGATAGTCGCCGCGCGGACTGCGTGGCGAGTTGGGTTTTCAGCAAGGCTTCGGCGTAGCGGCGCCGCACATCGCCGCGTTCATGCACAACGTGGGCGTCACATGCAAGTTCCTGGTCCATCCGCAGCCGCGCAAGCGCCGCGTATATCAGCGGATTAAACCAATAGATGCACAGCGCGAGGGACGCCAACATGTTGACCGCAACGTCGTTTCGGCAGGCATGTGCGCGCTCATGGGCGAGGATCAACTCCTGCTCATCCTTGGAGTACCGCGCCTCAAAATCCATCGGGACCACGATCTTCGGCTGCAACGTACCCATGATCATCGGCGTGGTCACGTTGCCGCGATGGAACCCTCGTGCATCGCGAATCAACTCGCCAAGGATTGGCGCAAACTGCCGTTGCCGGCGGATCGTCAGGACGGCCGCCGTAAGGAATCCCGCGCCCCACATTGCGAGCGCCAGGTCGATGAGCGTCGTTTGACGCTCAGGAGCGATGCGCCGGGTAACACCGGCCGTGATCGCGGCACTGACATGCTCAGGCAGGACGACCGTTCGAACAAAGAATACCTGCTTCGGCGCCGGAAGCAGCACAGCCACGGCCATCGCCGGGACAAGGAGCCAAAGCCAATACGCCGCGCGCGCACCGGCGGCAACCCGCACCGGCCTGCGCATGAGGGTGACCAAAACCACGGCGACGCTGGTCGCAACCGTCGAGTTCGCCAGGGCCCGGAATAATTCAGCGCTCATTGTCCATGTCCTTGATTAGTTTCTTGAGCTCTTCAACATCTATTCTGCTGAGCTTTTTCTGCTGACTGAAGTAGGAAACCAGCGGTGCAACGCGGCCGCCAAAAAGCCGATCGACAAATCCGTGACTCTCGGCGGATAGCCACTCATCACGCTTGAGCACAGCTGAATAGATGTAGCGACGATTATCCTTGCGCGCCCGCAGCGCCCCTTTCTTCAGCAGCCGATTCAGCAAGGTCTTAACCGTGGATTCCTGCCACTTCCCATGATTTTCGAGCGCCGCGACAACATCCTCGCTTGCGAGCGCGCCGCGCTCCCAGAACACCTGCATCACGACGGATTCAGCCTGGCTGATTGGCGTCATCGGCTTTCTCCCACTCACTGTTCGGCCTCCATCGGTTACAGACGTAATCAGTGGTCCGAGAATTACATATGTAAACGCAGAATGCAACTGACTTGCCATCGTTCAAATCTGTGAACGGTGTCGCGTATTGCTGCAGTGTCTTGCAACCGACACCTGCAAGTCGTTCTTCCGTCATGTCGCCTTGCGATCCTCCAGCGCATCCAACCTGGAGGTTTGTTTTCATGGAACTGATAATCAGCTCGGCCGTCCTCACGGCGCTTTTGCTCGTAGGCGCTTTCGTGGATTTCCTGGTGACCCGGCTTCGCCCTACAGCGTGACCCACGGCTAGCCGTGGCTTGACGTGGGCTGTTACGGGGACGCGCAAATTGCGTCGCAGCGGTAGTATCGGCCACCGAGGCAGTATTACCTCGGCACGGATAAGGAGCGACCGCCATGGCGACACGACGGCTCACGGGAAGCGAAAGAAGCGCGCTGCCGAATGCGCGCGCGCTGGGACCGGCCGATCAGCACGAGCGGCTCGAGGTGAGTGTTATCGTGCGGCCACAGGCACGAGAAGTGCTCGAGGCGCAAGTAGCACGCCTGGCGCGTGCGGATCGATCGGATGGCCCGCTGTCGCGCGAGGATTTCGCGGCGGCGCATGGGGCCAGTGCCACGGATCTGGCCGCGGTAAAAGCGTTCGCGCAATTGCACGGGCTCAGCGTCGTGCAGGAGCATGCGGCGCGCCGCACGGTTGTGCTGTCGGGAACTGTGGCCCAGTTTAATCAGGCCTTCGGTGTCGAGCTGAAGCGCTACCAATACCCGGGCGGAACCTATCGTGGGCGAGAGGGTGTCATCCAGGTACCCGAAGAGCTCGGATCCATTATCGAAGCCGTACTCGGTCTGGACAATCGGCCCCAGGCGCGAGCGCATTTCCGTTTCCGTGCACCGCGCCGTCGCGCCGGCCCAAAATCTTCGCCGTCGCAGCCGTCCTCCGCGGCCCGGGCTTCGGCTGCGGCCGTCTCATACTCTCCCGTTCAGCTCGCCTCGCTGTACGACTTCCCGCAGCAGACGGCGCAGGGCGAATGCGTGGCAATCATCGAGCTCGGCGGCGGTTTCCAGCCACAGGACCTGGCGACGTACTTCGCGGGCCTTGGGGTCGCAACCCCGGACGTGACGGCTGTTTCGGTGGACCATGGCGCCAACCAGCCCACTGGCGATGCGAACGGACCGGACGGAGAAGTCATGCTCGACATCGAAGTCGTCGGCGCCGTCGCCGCGGGTGCGAGCATTGCGGTGTACTTCGCGCCGAACACGGATGCCGGCTTTCTCGATGCGGTGACGACCGCCATGCACGACACGGTCCGCAAGCCCTCGGTCATCTCGATCAGCTGGGGAGGTTCGGAGTCCTCATGGACGTCGCAGGCGATGACGGCGATGGACCAGGCCTTCCAGGCCGCAGCGGCGCTCGGCATTACGGTGTGCGTCGCATCCGGCGATGGCGGCTCGAGCGACGGCGTCGCCGGCGGCGCCCCGCACGTCGACTTCCCGGCCTCGAGCCCGTTCGCACTGGCCTGTGGGGGTACCAGTCTGCGCGCCACGCGCAGCCAGATTGCGAGCGAGGTGGTGTGGAACGATGGGAGCACGGGTGGGGCAGGAGGCGGTGGCGTAAGCGCGGTCTTCCCCGTACCGACCTGGCAGCAAGGGCTCGCGGCGACCACATCGGCAGGCGCCCGAAACGCGCTCTCGGGACGCGGCGTCCCCGATGTCGCGGGCGATGCCGATCCTCAAACCGGCTATGACGTACGTATCGACGGCACCGACACCGTCATCGGCGGGACGAGCGCCGTGGCGCCGCTGTGGGCCGGGCTCATCGCGCTGTCGAACGCACTCAACGGCCGCGCCGCCGGCTACCTGAACCCGTTGCTCTATGCCAACCCGACGGCGCTGCGCGACATCACGCAGGGAAACAACGGTGCTTTCGAGGCCGCGGTGGGATGGGATGCGTGCACCGGACTCGGCAGTCCGATCGGGCAACAGGTCGCCAAGATCCTGGTCACGACAGACTCTCAACCTCAATCCTGATCGGGCGCTCCTTGAGGGAAGAGCTTGCGGTACGGACGCGCCTCATCCACGACACGGGCAACGGACGGCCGGGCGAGAACCCGGCCGCGGTAGGCGCTTACTGCGGGAAATCGGGCGCCGAGTGGGTGCACCCAATCCGCGTAGAACAGCGCGGGGGCGGCGGAACAATCCGCCAGGCAGAAGGTGCTGCCGGCCGACCAGGCCTGAGGCGTGAGTTGTCCTTCGAGCCATCCATACGCAACGTCCAGCAGCTTCCGGGCATCGGCGACGCCCTTGGCGTCGCGCTCGGCCTGCACTCGCATTCGATCCGACACGAGCGTTTGCATCGGAGTCATGACGTAGTTGTCAAAGAACCGATCCATGAAGCGCGCCGTCAGGGCCGCGGCGTCGTCCGGCGGTATCATTCGCATCGTGCCGGGATAGTGACGCATCAGGTACTCGACGATGATGCTGGATTCGATGACCGTCGCGTCGCCGTCGCGCAGCAGTGGAAACTTCTTGATTGGCCAAAGCGACTCAAGCTCGGCCCATCCCGCAGCGTCTTCGACCAATCGATAGCTGAACGGGGTCGCATTCTCATACAAGGCGATCAGCGGCTTCCAGCAATAGGCGGCGAACGGATGAGCGTAGAGGGTCAACGACATATGCATTCCCCTTGAAGGCTACTTGAGCGATTTTCCCAACGCATCAAGCAAAAAATTAGTGCCGTGCTCGCGGGAACCGGCATCGTCGTAGCCGTCCAGAAACGCTCCCTGCTCGGTCACCACGAGACGGGTATCGGTGCCCGCCGGTTTGAGTTCCAGCGTGGCCAGAGAAACCGAGATCTTTCGATCATCCAGGCGCATCTCATAGGCATAGACGATCCGTTGGTCCGCCACGACATCAAGGTAAACGGCATCAAAGGTTGACACGACACCGCTTTCCCAGCGGCCCTGCACATGCTCGCGACCTCCGGGCCGCACATCCATCTGGCGAGCCAGCAGTGTGTAGCCGTTGCCACCCGTGAACCACTGCGCCTTGGCGGCGGGATCCGTCAGTGCCTTGAACACCAGGCCCGCAGCAGCGGGGTAAGTGCGTTCGATGCAGAACGTCGCGTGCACCACCGAGCGCGGGGTACCGCTACTGGTCTTTGCCACGGGTTCCTCCGGTATTTGCGAGGGTGTTCAGATACTCGCCGAGCTGGTCGAAGTGCCGCTCCCACTCGGCACGTCGCTGGTTGATCCATTGTTCGGCCAGGCTCAGTGCCTTGGGCTCGATCCTGCAGGTGCGGATGCGGCCGACCTTTACCGAGCGCACGAGCCCGGATCCCTCGAGCACTGCCAGGTGCTGCATGACGGCTGGTAGCGACATCGCCAACGGCCGCGCGAGTTTGCTGACCGAACTGGGCCCGCGGGTCAACTCAGCGAGAATTGCCCGGCGGGTGGCATCCGCGAGCGCCTGAAACGTCAGATCGAGTGCCGTTACTTTGTTAAGCATTTCATTAAGTATAGCGTGCGCTAATACTTAAGCAAGCTATTTAGCGTTGGACGCCCCCGTTCGGGGGATGGCTCGACCGGCGCGCCGCCGGAATACTCTGTTCCGCAGACTCGCGCGGGCTGCTGAAGGAAACCTATGCGCATCGTCCATTTCGAGAAAGCGGGTGTCCCCGGTATTGCGGCGGATGCAGGCTCGGGCTGGCATGGCCTTACGGAGCGCGAAAGCGGTTTTCCAGGCACCGTGCCGGAACTGATCGCACGAGGTGCAGATCTGTTGCATACCGGAGCAGACCTTCTGCGCACGCACGCGATTGACCTGAACGCGGTTCGGATACTGCCCCCGGTGCCCAAGCCGCCGAAAATCATCTGCGTCGGTCTCAACTACGATGATCACCTCGAGGAGAGCGGACTCAAAAAACCCGTTTATCCGGAAATCTTTGCGCGCTTCGCGACGAGTCTGATCGCTCACGGTGAACCGATCCGGCGCCCGCGCGAATCATCCGCCCTCGACTATGAGGCAGAGCTCGCCGTGGTGATCGGCCGCAGCGGGCGGCGCATCCAGCGCGACATAGCCCTCGAGCACGTTGCGGCCTATTCCCTGTTCAACGATGCGACACTGCGCGATTTTCAATTGCGCACGCCGCAATGGACCATCGGCAAGAATTTCGATGCGACAGGGGCATTTGGCCCCTGGCTGGTGACGCCCGATGCGGTGGCGCCGGGGGCCCGCGGGCTGCGGATTCAAGGCCGCTTGAACGGCCAGGTGATGCAGGATGCGAATACCGACCATCTGATCTTCAGCGTTGCCGATCTGATCGCAATGATCAGCGTCGCGATGAGTCTTGAGCGCGGTGATGTGATCATCACCGGAACACCCGGTGGCGTTGGAGCGGCGCGCAAGCCACCCGTCTTCATGAAGCCAGGCGATATCTTCGAAGTGGAGATCGAGGGCCTGGGAGTCTTGAGCAATCCCGTCCAGGACGGGTGATTTGCCGGAAGCGCCGCACACCCCAGCCCGAGCTAGAGCCGTTGGGGTCAACCAATTCCCTCCATATGCGTTCCAAACAGGCTGGGGAGGATGCATATGCGGTACCGGGGCTTCCTGACCTTACTCGTGCCCGTAGTTCTCGTGGCTTGTGGCGGGGACGACCACTACATCCAGTACGTCGCCCCGCCGCCCGGGACGTATGCCAGCCTGCAGGTGGTGAACGCTTCGGTGGATGCACCTCCCATGGACGTTATTCTCGATGGCAAGCCGTTCGTCAGGGGTCTCAATTACGGGCAAGGGACCGGCGAGCAGCAGATCAGTGCAGGTTCGCACACCCTGGCCGTCCAGATCGAAACCCCCGGCACCCCGACCACGGTTATCGGCACAACGACGCTCGACGCCAGCGCGAACATGGACTATGTCGTGGCGGTCGAAGGAACCGTCGGAAGCCTCCAGGCGCCGGGCGTCTCGCTCGTCACCTTCCCGCACGAGCTTGCGGTCGTTCCATCCCAGTCCACGCGTATTCAGGTGCTCAATGCCTACAACGTGCCGATCACCGCGTATCTTACCGCACCCGGAGCGGACGTCAGTTCCAGTCCGCCGCTTGGAACGGCGCCCGTGGCGGGCTCCATAGGCCCCACGGCAGTGTCGGCCGGCGAATGGGAGCTGTGGATCGCGGTGCCCGGATGCGCGGTCGCACCGCATGACCTGGGACCCATCGAGCTCCAGGGAGGCACGGATCTGATGTTCTCCGTCCTCATTCCCTACTTCCCACCGGGAGAAGCGGGCGCGCTTGCTCTGCCGTGCGGTCTGTCTTTCGAGACCGTCGTCGATGCCTTCGGTAACAACACCTGGCTCAATCCGGCAGGTGCCGTGCTGCGCGTCATCAATGATTCACCGGACGCGCCGGCACTCGCGATCACGGCGAACGGCAACGTGACGACCCCGCTGGTGACGACGCTCGCTTACGAATCATCCACAAGCTATCTGGGTGTGGGTGAACCCGGCGCGTACGATCTTGCCATGACGCCAGCGAGCAATCTGAGCGACGTGCTCGCCAGTCAGCGCATCAACCTCGGGGCCGGCATGAACTACTCGCTGTATGCGCTCGGTCCGTTGGCTCAGATCGTCCCCTTTGTCACGCGCGACGACTACCGCCCCTATTCGACCCAGGCGCGGCTGCGACTCATCCAGGGCTCAAAGTCAGCGCAGCTCGTCGATGTGTACCTGACGGCCCCTGGAGCGGGAATCGCGAGCGCCACGCCGACCGATGCTGCGATGCCGTTTGCAACGGGTACGGACTTCGTGAGCTACGTGGAGGGCTCGTACGATTTAACAGTCACGCTCGCGGGCAGCAAGACGCCGATAATCGGTCCGGTATCCGTCACGCTCAACAATGGCGGAGTCTACACGGCGGTTGCACGCGATGCGCCGGGAGGCGGCGCCCCGTACGGGCTCATCGAGCTCGACGATCTGTAACGCTGCCACTACACTCAAGCTCGTAGCCGCTGAGTGAGAGTTCTCCCAAATGGCAACCGCGGATCTCCTGGATCGCACCTCGCTTGCGAAAGCGACTGAATGGCGCAACGTCGATCTGAAGACGCTGCGCGGCGAGATCATTCCGCGCGACAGACCGGCCGTCCTGAAGGGGCTGGTCGAGCAGTGGCCGCTGGTGCGCGCCAGCGCCCAATCAGACGGCGCTCTCTACGATTACATTCGTGCGCGCGATGAGGGTCGCCCCGTCCGGATCCTGTCCGGCAAGCCGGATATCAAGGGCGTCTATTTCTATCGTGACGATATGACCGGCTTGAATTTCGAGTTTGCGCAGCAGCAGTCGTTCAGCGCGACGCTCGCGAACATCCTGGCCTGCAAGGATCATCCGGACCCACCGTCCATCTATACGGGCGCCACGTTGGTGTCGGAGACCTGCCCGGCAGTTGCGCGGGAAAATACCCTCGACATCCTGGACCGGCCGTCCCGGCCCAGGATGTGGCTGGGCAATGCGGTCACCGCGGCCACGCACTACGACAATATGGACGGCATCAACTGCATGGTCGCGGGGCGCAAGCGCTTCACGTTCTTCCCCCCGGACCAGCTGCCGAACCTGTACATCGGACCACTGGATCTGGCCCCCGGTGGGCAGCCGACCAGCATGGTGAGAGTCGCCGCGCCCGACCTGGAACGCTTCCCGCGCTTCGCACAGGCTTTGGCTGCCGCGGAGACGATCGACGTAGACCCGGGAGATGCGGTCTACATCCCGAACCTGTGGTGGCACAACGTCGAGTCGCTTGATCCCGTGAACCTGTCGGTGAACTACTGGTGGCTGGACGCGCCTGAAATGGCGGAGCCCTTTGCGGCGCTCGCGCATGGACTGATGGCGATAACGCCGCTGTCGGCCAGCCGCCGCGAACTTTGGCGCAAGATGTTCGACCACTACGTGTTTCAAACCAATGGAGACCCGGTCTCCTATCTGCCGCCCGAGCGCCGCGGGATGTTGGGGACCTTGTCACCCGACCTGCAAAACCACGTCAGGACGCAGCTGATCAGGTCGATCACGAAGGCGATGCCGGCACAACTGAGGGAGCAGATTCTGCGCCTGCTGTGGCCCGTGCGCTGATGCACCCTTAGAACTTGCGCGATGGACGATATTCCCCCGGTTGCACCCGCAGCGACGATGAAGATCATCGCTGTCACGAACATCAAGGGCGGGGTGGGAAAGACGACCACGGCCGTCAATCTGTCCTACCTGTGTGCCGCGGGCGGTCGTAAGACGCTGCTGTGGGACCTTGACCCGCAGGGTGCGGCCACCTACACGCTCAAAGGTGAGCCCCGCGAACACGTCTCCGCCAAAAAGCTGCTGACCGGCAAGCGCGATCTGCCGGAATTGATCCTGCCGACGGACTATCCCGCCCTGGATCTGATGCCGGCCGACTTCTCGTACCGCCACTTCGACGTTCACCTGAGCGAGCGCAAGCGGCCCACGGAACGACTGCTCAAGATGAGCAGATCCCTGCGGGAGATCTATTCGACATTGTTTCTGGACTGCGCCCCCGGCATTTCGCTGTTGTCGGAGAACGTCCTGCGTGCCGCCGATGTGATCATTGTGCCGTTGGTCCCCACCCCCTTGTCGATGCGCATGCTGACGCAGCTGCGGGATTTCATTGCGGGCGAAGGTTGGACGGACCTGATCGTGCTGCCGTTTTTCTCGATGGTGGACCGGCGCAGGTCCTTGCACAACGAGATCATCGCAGTCACGCGCGCCGAATTTCCGACTGTTCTCACCACCGAAGTACCGTATTGGAGTGCAATCGAACGCATGACCCAGCGCCGCGCGCCGATTCCGGCTTTTGCCCCGACCAGTGCGGCAGCGGCGGTCTATAAGGCACTTTGGACCGAAGTCATGGGGCGGATCGAAGGTCCGCCGCCCGCGAGCACCGCGCTCGAACAGCATTCCGTGCCGTGAGTCCGGCGGAGGAATACGCGGCGCGTCTTGCCGTGCACGAGGCCCGGGTCACGCAGCTCACGCGGCATGAGGAGCGGATTGCGAGCGCCCGGTTGGTTGCGGGGCTGCTGATCGCGGCAATCGTGGTTGCGCGGCTGTTCGTGCACGCGCTTACGCTGTGGTGGGCGACGCCGCTGTTGCTGGCTTTCGTTGGGCTCGTCAGCTGGCATGCCTCGGTACGGCGCGCACGCGCGCGCGCCGCACGCGCTGTGGACTTCTACCGCCGCGGACTTGACCGCATCAACGATCGCTGGGCCGGTGGCGGGCACACGGGTGAGCGCTTCCTGAAGGCGCATCATGTCTACGCCGCCGATCTGGATCTGTTCGGCCGCGGCGGTCTCTTCGAACTGCTATGCGCGGTGCGCACCAGAATGGGGGAGGAGACCCTGGCGCAGTGGCTGCTCGCGCCGGCGCCCATCGCGCAGATCCGCGAGCGCCAGGCCTGCCTCGGCGAATTGCGCGAGCGTCTCGACCTGCGCGAGGACCTCGAAGCGGCGGGCGACCCCGGCATCGGTGTGCAACCCGATGCCTTTGCGGCCTGGGCACAATCCCCGAATCAACTGCACGGCGCATGGATTCGCTGGGTCGCGTTCGTTTTGCCGGCTGCGGCGGTCACCACCGCAATCGTGTGGGGCTTTGTGGCGGTGCGTTGGCCGTTCCTCCTCGTGCTGCTCGCGGAAATCGCGGTTCTGAAGCTACTGCACAAGCGCCTCGATGCAGCAGTCAACGCGGCTGAGCGCGGCTTCGAGAACCTGCGTTTGCTGTCGACCCTGCTGATCCGCATCGAGCGCGAGCCGTGCAGCACACCGGCCCTGCAGGCGCTGCAGCGCCAGCTCAGCTCGCATGGGCAGCCCGCCTCGCGCCTCATCGCGCGGCTCAGAACAATCACTGACTTCCTCGGCCAGCGCGAAAACCTGCTGGTGCGGGTGTTTTTCGAGATCCCGCTGCTTTACTCGGTGCATGCGGCGCTCGCGGCGGAATCGTGGCGTTCCCAGCACGGCGCGGCGGTGCGGCC
Organism: Steroidobacteraceae bacterium; assembly: GCA_035485475.1. GTDB lineage: Bacteria > Pseudomonadota > Gammaproteobacteria > Steroidobacterales > Steroidobacteraceae > DAIDKA01. The sequence goes on from DATHOA010000281.1 coordinate 15,455, forward strand.
CTGGCTTGCGGCCAGCGGCCGCCTGGAAGCACTGTCGTCGCTGGCGATGTACGCGTACGAGCATCCGCAGGACCCTTTCCCGGAGCTGGTGGAGGGACCGGCGATCTTTGACGCGCGCGGGCTCGGCCATCCGCTGTTGCCCTCGGCCGCATGCGTACGTAACGACGTGAGCATCCGCGGATCCCGGCACGTGCTGCTGGTCAGCGGCTCGAACATGTCGGGCAAGAGCACGCTGTTGCGCGCCGTGGGAGTGAACACGGTACTCGCGATGGCCGGTGCCCCGGTGCGCGCCGCGGGGCTGCGTTTGTCGCCGCTCCAGGTCGGCGCCAGCATCCGCATCAATGATTCGCTGGGCGAGGGGCACTCGCGGTTCTACGCGGAGATCACGCGCCTGCGCGAAATCTACGAACTCGCGGCCGGCACCACGGCGTTGCTCTTTTTGCTCGATGAGGTCCTGCAGGGAACGAACTCCAAGGATCGGCGCATCGGGGCCGAGGGTATTTTGCGAGCGCTCATCGAGCGGGGTGCCATCGGACTCGTCAGCACGCACGACCTGGCGCTGACCGACATCACGGGCCTGCAGGCGGATGTGCTGCACAACGTTCATTTTCAGGACACCCTGGAACACGGCCGTATGAGCTTCGATTTCACGCTGCGCGACGGTGTTGTTACAAAGAGCAATGGTCTTGAGCTGATGCGCGCTATCGGGCTGAAGGTGTGAGATTTAATGAGCGCGCCGGTGAACCTTTCCAGGTGCGCGATGCACCCACGGGGTATGGCACGAGCCACCTTAGAAGGAGAAGCCGATGCCCCACGGGATATCACGCCGTCACTTGATGATAAAGGTTCTTGCAACCAGTGCCTTCCTCCCTGGGCTTGGCTGCCTGGCAAAGGCATCGCAGGTGGAGGGCCTTACGCCACTGGATACCAAGGATTCGACAGCGAGCGCATTGGGCTTCGTCATCGACGCCGCCACGGCAAGTTCCAATCCCCTCTACAAGAAGGGTGAACGCTGCGCCTCGTGTGTGCATTTTCTTGGACAGCCGTCCGATGCGACGGCAGGGTGCAAGATTTATGCGGGCCACTCGGTGCCTGCAAGTGGCTGGTGCACCGTCTGGTCACAGCGACCGGGCTGAGCAACTGCCTGCGATCGGCTTATGCGATCGGGACACCGATGTAGTGTGTCGTCTTGGGTTTACCGTCAACCTGGAAGCGACTGACGGCTTTCTCGAGCGCCTGATCGGACATCGTCACCCGTTGATGCTGACGCAGATGGTCGAGCCATGAATCGCTGTGGAACGTTTCGATGAAGCGTCCCGCTTCGGCTGGATTTTCATATAGCGCCCAGTCGTATGCTCCGTCGCGACGACGCTCCTTGCTGTAACGGCGCAAGGCCTGCAGGAACTGGTCACGGTGTTGCGGCTCAACGTGGTACTCCACGGTGACCAGGACGGGCCCGCGCTCGGGCTCGATCGCACCGCTCGTGATCGGGACCGGCCAATGTAACGAGGGCGTAAAATCCACGTTCGCGGCCGTCTGCAGTTGCCATCCTCTCAATAGCAGAATGGTCGCGAGGCTCCCTGCGGCCGCGACGAGCAGTGCGGCGCTGAGGCTGGCGATCGTGGCCAACTCACCCCACAAGGCGCTGCCGGCGCTCAAGGCACCAAACATCACGGTGATGTAGATCGCAAGCCCGCGCCCGCGCACCCATTCGGGAAGGGAGATCTGTGCGGAGAGGTTGAGGCCGGACAATGCGGCAATCCAGGAGGCCCCCGCCATGAAGCTCGCAATCACTGCGATCGCCAGATTGTGGGCGAGCGCGAAAACCGCCATCGACCCGGCCGTGGTAAGTGTCGCCAGCGAAAACATCTGCTCGGCGCTGCATCGGGCGCGCAGCCAGGGCAGGGTGAGCGCGGCGCCGACGGCCGAGGCACCGATCACCCCGAGCAGGATTCCGTAGGTCGCAGGACCGCCCCTCATCTGCTCACGCACAATGATTGGCAACAAGGCCCAATATGCCCCGGCAAACAGGAAGTAGCCGGCGGCGCGGACCAGTGTGGAGCGAAGGTGCGGGTTGTAGCGGGCATGGCGCATTCCGGTTCGCACGGCACTCCAGAACGACTCCGGCGGCAGTGACGCGTGCGACCTCCCGGGCGGGCGCCACCAGATGAGCCCGGCAATCACGCCAAAGTTGCTGAATGCGTCAAACCAGAATGGCGCCGCGATACCCAGGGACGTGATCATGAATCCGCCAAGCGCCGGACCCACGGCACGACTGACATTGATTCCTGCGCTGTTGACGGATACCGCGGCGGGCAGATCCTCGCGCGGGACCAATTGCGTGACCACCGCCTGCCAGGCCGGCGCCGTCATGGCTGCCCCGACAGTGGCCACCAAGGTGAAGAGCAGCAAGGAAGTTGGATTGATGCGGTGAAGCCATACCAGCGCCGCAAAGACCAGAGACGTTAGTGTGATTGCGGACTCGCCCACAATGAGGAATCGGCGCCGATCGACGATATCCACCAGCGCGCCTGCGGGAATCGCCAACAAAAACATGGGCAGCGTGTTTGCGACCTGCACCAGGGAGACGGACAGGGCCGAGGGGTCCAGGGTCAGCATCAACCAACCGGATGCCAGGTTATACATCCAGGTGCCAATGTTGGAGATCACGGTCGCGGTCCACATCACCGCAAAGGGACGACTACGGAATGGCGCAGCAAGCGGGGTCGCACTGCGGACCCCGCGGCTGCCTTCAGGCAATTTCGCCGTACTCGGCAGCCTACTTGGCGGGAGCCGCACCCGTCGCGGGTGGGCTGCGATAGCGGCCGACGTAGGCGGCCTTCGCGACCGTCTTGCCCTTCATGGCGGCCATCAGATCGTCGCGGCTCGCGGTTTCGGGGAGATCGAGCTTCGCGTTCAACGCGTACAGTTCGAAGATGTAGTGGTGATAGCGCGGGCCGGCAGGCGCGCCGGGACCCATGTACGCGTTGGCGCCCATCATGTTCTTGCCGTTCACGGAGCCCTCCGGCAGCCTGCCTTCCGGAATGCCGTTCGCTTCGGCCGGAATGTTCCAGGCGACCCAGTGCAGCACATCACCGGTGCCGCCGCCGATGGCCACATCAACATCGTGAAGAATGATCGCGTAGGACACGGTCCCTTCGGGCGCATTGGAGAACTTGAAGTCCGGGATCACCCCGCCGCGGCCGGCGTATTTTTGCGGCACGATGCCGCCGTCTTCGAATGCGGTGCTCTGCATCAACAGTGGCGGCAGCCTGAAGCCACCCGCCCGGGGGGCACTGCTTTGTGCGAATGCGGCACTGGTGCCGAGCACCGTCAGAGCAAGAATCATGGCGAGTGCGCGGACCTTTCTGGTACCCATGAGGGCCCCTTGGATGTTGTGGAATGGGGAGGCGAGCGTAGCGCAATTTGCGGACGGCTACCCGCAGCGACCCTTTGGTGCACTGCAGCCAAATCCTGTCAACGAGTGCGGCGCGTCAGTGTGGGTCCGAGACGTTGCAAGTCCTTGTAATCTCAGTAGCCTCCAGGGAATGAAAGCTCCGACCGGCGTAATGACTGACTATCCGACCCGCGCCGTCGCCTGGTACACCGTCTTCGTTCTCATGCTCTGCTACACCCTGTCGTACGCGGACCGCCAGATCCTGGCCTTTCTGGTCGGCCCGCTTAAAGCGGATCTGCGTATTTCGGACACCGAGGTCGGCCTGCTGCAGGGCGTCGCGTTCGCACTCGTCTACACCATTTTCGGACTGCCGATGGGGGCACTGGCGGATCGCTTCAGCCGGCGCAACATCATTGCGATCGGCGTGATCGTGTGGAGCATCTCCACGTCGCTGTGCAGCGTGGCCCGAAGCTTTGTGTCATTGGCCGCTGCCCGCATGGGTGTCGGCATCGGCGAGGCGACGCTCAGCCCCTGCGCATTCTCGATGATCACGGATTCGTTTCCAAAAGCGCGCGTGAGCAGCGCCCTCAGCGTGTACACCATGGGCATCCAGCTGGGTTCGGGCCTCGCGCTCGTCATCGGTGGCCTGGTGGCGCAGGCCGTGAGTCACATGGCACCCGTCGCAATTCCGTTGGCCGGCTTCATCCCCGCCTGGCGCGTGACCTTCCTGATCGTCGGCGCGCCGGGCCTGCTCGTCGCCCTGCTGCTGTTCACGTTGCGTGAACCGACACGCCGCGCACTGCTGCTCAGTTCGACCGGGGTCGCGGCAGTGTTTGGTCTTGGCCAGGTACTTGCGCACATCCGGCTGCGCTGGCGCGCGGTGGCCGGCATTTCCACGATGATCAGCTGCCAGGCCACCTGCAACTATGCGCTGCTGGCCTGGGGACCGAGCTTCTTCGAACGCATGCATCACTGGCCGAAGGATCGAACCGGTCTGGTCCTGGGCCTGACGACGCTGGGGTGTGGCTGCGCCGGATTGTTTGTCGGGGGACGCCTGTCGGATCACTGGCACAGCCGCGGGATCGCCGATGCACCGCTGCGTGTGGGGTTGATGAGCCTCACCGGGATATTGTTCACCCTCGCGCCGGCGATGTTGCTGCGCGATGCGGGCTGGACCGTCACCCTGTTGGTCCCGGCGGTGTTCTTCATCGGCCTGCCCATCGGGTGCGGCTACGCGGCGGTGCAACTGATAGTCCCGAATCAGGCGCGCGGCCGGGTGTCGGCCCTGGTCCTCTTCGCGGTGGCACTGAGCAGCCTCGCGTTGGGCGCACTGCTGCCGGGATTTCTCAATGATCATCTGTTCCACGATGAATACCGGATCGGTGCCTCCATCGCGCTGACGGTGGCCTTCGCATCCGTCGTGGGCATTCTCGCGGGCGTTGTGACATTGTCCCCCTATCGAACCGCCTACCGGGCGATGGATTAGCGCGGGTGGATCAGGTCACGTACAGCTGCGGCGAGTTCCTGGTTGAGTCCAGCAACCGGCGCTTCAGCCGTGACGGCGTTGAGTTCGTGCTCGAACCGAAGGCCTTCGCCGTCGTGCTGCAATTGCTGTCACGCCCGGGAGAGCTGGTCACCCGCGATCAATTGCTGGATGCCGTCTGGGGGCATCGATTTGTCACCCCCTCGACACTCAATCGCATCATCGCCCTGGCCCGCCGCGCCTTTGCCGACGATGTGGAGAGCCCGCGATTCATCCAGACCGTGCACGGTGCCGGCTATCGCTTCATCGGACCGGTGGCACGGCAAAGTGGGGCGGGGGCCGGGAACATGCCGGCGCGCTTCGGGCCGCCCGTGGCCGCGCGCCTGCCGGCGCCGCTGGAGGCGCTGATCGGTCGCCGCGATGAAATCGAGCAGCTCGCGACGCTGCTGCGCGAGGGCAGAGCCGTCACGGTCGTGGGCACGGGCGGTATGGGCAAGACCCAGTGTGCGCTGGCCTTCGCGCACAACCACGCCGATGACTATCCGGACGGGGTCTGGTTCTTTGACCTGGTGCCCCTGCAGCGAGCGGAACAGTGGCTGGAGTTGCTGGGGCGGGCGCTGGCGATTCCGCCGACCGACGAACGGGAGTTGCTGGAGAAAGTGGCCCGCGCGTTCGCGGACCGGCGCGTCCTGCTGGTCCTGGACAATTGTGACCGACTCTCGACGGCCGTCGGCACCACCCTCGTCAAGCTCCTGCGTGCCACGGATCAGGTGAAAGTGCTGGCGACCTCGCAACAGAAATTGAGCTTTGTGGGCGAGAAGCTGCTGCGCATGCCGCCGTTGGCGCTGCCGGTGATCCGTGAACCGGTGACCGATGCCGATTTGCCGCAAATCGCAGCCGCGCCCGCCGTGGCGCTGCTCCTGGCCCGCATCCGCTCGGTCCAACCCGAATTTCTCCTGCATCGTGCCAATGCGGCGGCCATTGTCGAGATCTGCGCGCGGCTGGATGGCATGCCACTGGCGCTGGAACTGGCGGCCGCGCGCTTTGCGCTGCTGTCCCCCGAGCAGGTACTGGAGCGGCTGGCGTTGCGCTTTCGGTTTCTGACCAGCGATGCGGCGGGCCGCGACGCACGGCATCGGAACCTGGAGGCGCTGCTGGAGTGGAGCTTCGGACTGCTGTCGCCCGACGAACGGCAGCTGCTCGCGTGGCTGGGCGTGTTCGTCCAGGGCTGGACGGTCGATGCGGTGGTCGCATTGGCTGAAGCGCTGGGCCGCGATCCGGAGTCCATGGTGGATCTGCTGACGGGATTGGCCAACAAGTCGCTGGTCGCGGTGAATCAGGCCTTGAGTCCACCGCGCTACCGGCTGCTCGAAAGTGTGCGCGAATTTGCGCTCGTGCAACTGGTCAAGTCGGGGGAGGAGACCCGCGCGCGCCAGGCGCACCTGGCCTATGTGTGCCGCATGGCCGCGACCGTCCATCGGGACCTGGTCAGCGGCCGGATGCGCGAACGCGTGGCCCTGCTGTTGCACGAGCACGGCAATATTGAAAGCGCCTCCGAATACGCACTGGGTGCGGGCAATGATCCGCAGGCGGCGCTGCACATAGCCGGTTCGCTGATGCTGTATTTCAAGGCGCATGGCAGCAACGCCCTGGGGCTGAGGCTGTGCGAGCGCGCCTTGCACGGGGCGCCCGTGGCACGGACCCACGTGCGCTGCCTGGCGCTGATGAGCCGCGGTGTAAACGGCCTGATGATGCACAGCGCGACCTCGGCAGATTCGGCCCTGCTGGAAGCGGTGAGTATTGCGCGCGAGGTCGGTGACCCGTGGGCGGTGGCATACGCCAGCGGCTACTTGGCACAGTGGAAGGCGGATAACGGCCAGGGCCAGCACGCGGGCCCTGAGATTGCCGTGGTTGAGCAGATCGCCCAGCAGCTCAGTGACGAGAATCTACTGGGCCTGGCGGGGTTGGCGCGCGGCTGGATGTACCTGGCCGCGAACGAGGTCGACAAGACCATTGCGGTGCTGCAATCGGTGCGCCGGCTGGGTGATGATGTGCACCAGCATCATTTCATCGATGTGTATATCGGGCTGGCGCTGTTCCGTCGCGGTGACTTCGCAGCCGCGGCCGGGCTATGGCTTGAAGCCATGCGCAATGCGCTGATCGTGGGCCACATTCGTGGCGCGGCGGGCTCTATGGAAGGTTGCGGCTACATCGCGCAACGACTGAACCAACCGCAGCTGGCGTGCCGCTGCCTGGGAGCCGCGCAGCAGATCCGCACGCGCACCGGGATTCCGTTGTACAGCTTTTGGGTTCCGCATTACGACAGCGCTCACGCCGCACTGCGCACCGCCCTCGGACCGGCCGCCTACGCCACGGCGATTGCCGCGGGCGCGGCAATGCATGAGGAGGATGCGGCCAGCGAAACGGCACAGTGGCTGCAGTCATTCGCCAGCGCCTCAATCCCCGGCTATCGATCGGAAAGCAGCCCCCGGGCATCGTAGCGGCGGCGCAGCGCCGCGAGGCGGCCGGCGATTTCGCCCCCGAATTGCCGCTCCGCCTGGGCGTCATCCTGATCACTGAAATTCGGCAGGATCGTGGCGGTGGCCTCGGGAGTGATCTGCTCGTACAGCGCGCGGACGCGCTCGCGCAATCCCGTCATCTTGTCACCGGCATCCGTTATGCCGATCAGGTTGACGAAATACTTGGCATCCCGATGGGCGAAGGCGGTGTCGGCCTGCGGCACCCGTCCCACGGCTCCGCCCATATGCTGCAGATGGATTTCGGAGCGGGGCGAGGGCAGCTGCTGCGCGGCGGCGGCCAGCACCTGCAACGTCGAATCGCCAATATGGCGGTAGTTGGCCGTCTTCCAATAATAGTGCAGTCCGGGCGGTGCGCTCGGATCCTGCAGCTGCTGCCATTGGACATACGGCATCCAGCCCACATGCTCTGCAAGCGGGCGGCCAAACCCGCGCAGCGGCTCGAGCGCGCGCTCACCGGCCGCCTGCTCGCCACACCAGCACACGGCCTGGATCACCACGGGCCGGCCATGCCAACTCGGATCCAGGAAGGGCAGTGGCGGCGCGTTGGCGATGACCGCGAGCCCGCAGAATTCGTCCGCGGCCTGCGCGGCAAAGTCGCGAAACGCCTGCAGCGCCTCGAGCGCCTGCTCGGCCGGATGGATGATCAGCCCGGCGAGCACTTCGCGCAGCGGGTAGGTACGAAAGTCGAAGCTTGCGACCACTCCGAGTCCGCCCGCGCCCCCGCGCAAGGCCCAGTACAGATCGGCGTGCTCGGCGGCGGAAGCGCGCACCACGCGTCCGTCACTGAGGATAACGCTGGCCCCCAGCATGTTGTCGCATGCCAGTCCGTGCTTGCGCATCAACCATCCGGCTCCGCCGCCGAGCGTGAAGCCGCCGACGCCAGTGGTTGAAATCAGCCCTCCGGTGGTGGCGAGGCCGGCGCGGCCGGTAGCCGCATCAACGTCGCGCCACAGTGCACCGCCCTGCACGGTGGCAATACGCGACTCGGCATTGACCGCAACGGCATTGAGCCGCGACAGATCCAGCAGCAGCGCACCATCGCGTATGCAGCGGCCGGCGACGTTATGGCCACCGCCACGGACCGTGACCGGCAGATCGCGCTCGTTGGCGATGCGCAGCGCGTTGGCGACATCCTCGGCATCGGCGCACCCGATGATCGCCGAGGGGTAACGGTCGATGGCGCCATTCCAGATACGCCGCGCGGCGGCGTAGCCCGCGTCGGCGGGTACCGTCACCCCACCACGCAGACTGGCGCGCAGTTCGTTCACGGTCTGCATGGGCGTAGCCTTTTGCGTGGCAATCCGGCGCACAGTATAGACGCCCCAACGCGCAACGTTGGGGCGCCGCAGGCCTTCAACTGCCCTTCAACTTCGGATCAGGGCTCCTGAGTCGTCGTGCTGATCGTGACTCGGGTGGCCTCGATCGTGCCGGTAATCACACCGGGCAGCGCCAGGGTCTTGCCGTCGGGTCCGAGCTGCGTGATGGTGAAGGTACCCGTGTAGCTGTTGCCATCGCGCGCCAGCGTCACATTCTGCTTGATGAAGGCGGGACCGCCCGGGCCGACCGGCGCACCGGCGGCATTGCCGGGCGGATTCCAGGACAGCCCGATGTGGTTGAGCACATAGCTGTTGTCACCGGTCTGCTTCCAGACACCCAGACACACCGCGCCGGTGGTGGGGTCGCGCATGCCGGAATAGGTGATCTCGTTGCCATCGGCAAACCAGATGGTATTGCCGCCGTCGACCTCTACGCCATCGGGAATGTTGATCGGCTTGGGCTTATTCGCATTGCCCTTGGAGAAGTACTTGAAGGCCCATAGCCCGACGATTTCGGCGCCGAAGTGGTCGGGGCGGGAGCTTTCGTCATAGACGTTGCGGAAGTCGACTTTCATGAGCCCCGCAGCGCCGGGCGCGGGCTGCTGCCACAGCGCGGGTTTGAGGGGACCCTCATATTGCAGACAGCCGGCATTGGCCTGCGCCACGAAGCCGCTGCCCAGCAGCATTAACAGCAGGTAGGCCGTGGCGCGGGTGGCAGCGCGCAGCCTCGCGAGGTGAGATAATGGGTTCGAAATTTTCATGTCAGAAGCTCCCTTGATGGCTCGTTGGTAATTGTCTGTGTCGAGGCGATCGACGGATGACAATGTAAGGCCGCTGGGCAGCGCAGATGCTGTGGAGCATGTGAGGTTTTGATGAGGGTTCACGACAGATTCCTGGTCGCGTTGGTGTGCTGCGGCATGACGCTGCCCTTCGGGCAACACAGCCGCGCGGCCACGCCGGCGGCGACCCAAGGCTGCGTCGACTATTCGGGCGATCCGGCCGGCTGCCAGCCTTCGACGTTCGCCACGCCGACCGGGCAGATGCCCTCGCGCCGCGTGGGTCGGGACGGGAAGATCGATGCCAAATCCTCCGAAGCGGATGCCCGGGCGGGCGCTGCCCTGGATGAACGCCGGCTGCACCTGTTTCGCAACATCACACCGCTTCATTGGACCCTCACGATTCCCTCGGTCAAAGACCCATCGACCCAGGGATGGACCGGCGGGGATCTTGATGCCATGGGCGATGCGCGCGGGCTGGGCATCGCCGGCCATTGCATCTTTGTCGGCCACGAAAATGGCTTGGGCCAGAAGCACCCGATCAATATCTTCAAAATCCAGGCGGATGCGACCCGGAGTCCACCGGTCCAGGTCGGGGAAATCCCGGCCATGGCCCAGGGCGACCAGGGATTCGACGACCGCGAGCTGCGCTCCCTCGCCTACACCACCTCGAGCGGCCGGGAGCGCCAGATCATGGTGCGCAATGGCGGGACGCAGTCCATCGGCCGGGAGATGGTCTATGACATCGACCGCGACACCTGCCTGGTCAAATCGGTCAGCGGCACCTACGACTTCGGCGGCCAGTCGCACGAATTTTATTTGTGGCACGACCCGGTGAATCCCAATCGGATACTGGTGTACATGACGATCTGGACTCCCGCCGTGCCGGATCCGAACAATCCGGGCCTGGCAGTGGCCGATCTGTATGTCATGGCCATCACGGATGAGAACACCGGTGACATTCTGCCGACGCCGCGCATTGATGCGACGTTCACCCTGCAGGATGCCGGTGGACCGCGCATCAATGAAAAGCCGGATGCGACGGGACTGTATTCGGATGGCCGCTTCATCGACTACTCGGTCAACAAGGATCTGTGGGGGCAGGCGGGCGCACTCAACAAGACCGAACAGAACAAGCTGCATTCGATTTCGATTTCAAATGACGGTGAACGCGGCTACGTCGCGGGCACGACCTCGGGCTTCTACGTCCTGAACACGGAAAGCATCGCGCACCATACGGATGCGGACCTGGCGGCGGGCAAGGCCGGCTGCAACCTGCGCACCTCGATGGTGGCGACGGCCGCCGGAATCGACGCCGCGAAACTGCCGGACCTGGCCCACGACTGTGTCCACATGGTCATCGATGATGATCCGGGCCTGGCCCTATACCTTGGCTCCAACGCAGCACCGGAAGCGAAACTGCAGCGCTATCTGGCTTTGGAAAACCGCTCCCGTTTTGATGTATATCCACCGTTCAATGCCATCCCGACCGGCACGCACAGCGCAATTCCCGTCCCGGACCGCCCGGCGCAGGTGCGCGGCAACACCAAGGGGCGCCCAGCCTATGTCTGGCTCAGCGATGAGAACTTCGGCGGCTGTCCGCTGAACTACGCGCGCATGGTCTCGGTCGAGCAGGAGTCATTCCCGGCCATGGTCGGGGCCTTCGCGATTCCCGACAACCTGCTCGACAACTGCCTCAAACAGTCCATCACGGAACCCGACGGAGTCACGCGCCGGCGCCCGATCGCACAGCAAAACCACAATCCGACGGTCTTCAGGGACCTGGTATTCACGACCTGGTACGGGCAGGGGCTGCGCGTCATCGATATCTCCAACCCCATGACGCCACGGGAAGTCGGCTATGCGCTCCCCGTGCCGCAGGGTATCGCCCGAACCTATCCGATATTCAAGGATGGCCTGATGTACTGGGCCGACAATCGCACCGGATTGCACGTGGCAAAATACACCGGGCCCTATGCCAACGAGATCCCAGGCCAGGGCGTCTATGAAGGTAATGCCACCAGCCCGCACCAATAGGCGTGCGTTGATCCGCAGCTTGACGGCCACGGCGCTCGCCGGTGGCGCCTGGTTCGCAAGTGGCGCTGGTGCGCGCGAGTCGGGCCCGCTGGATGATCCGCCGGATGTGGAGATTGCCTGGGTCTGCCCCATGCACCCGTCGTTCACCGCGACCGCCGCCGGTACCTGTCCGATCTGCGGCATGGTGCTGATCCAGACCAGACCCTATGACACGCGCGATTTCCAGCTGCTGGTGCGCACGGAGCCCAAGCAGATCCGTCCGGGCGCCGGGGTGAAGTTCTTCTTCACGTTCCTGCGCCCGGACACCGGCGAGGTGGTCAAGGATTTCGAAATCGTTCATACCAAGCGCTTTCACCTTTTCGTCATCAGTCAGGATCTGGAGTTCTTCGCTCACATCCATCCGACCATGGGCGATGACGGCATCTGGACCATCGAAACGATGGTTCCGAAACCAGGGTATTACCAGGTCTTATGTGACTTCATGCCCAAGGGAGGCTCCGGGCAATTCCTCAATGCGCCGTTCGTGACGGCAGACTATGCGGGCGACCTGGCCACGGATAGCGCGCATCTCAAACCCGACACGACCTGGAAGAAGAGTGCGGGGGATATCACGGCCACCCTGTCGTTCGAGCCGGCGCAACCGACCTCGGGCCAGTACACCCATCTGAACCTGTACCTGACGGACACAGCCACGGGCCGTCCGGTTACGGACCTGCAGACCTACTTGGGGCAGTTCAGCCACATGCTGCTGATGAGTGAGGACCTGCAGTGCTACGTGCATTCGCATCCGATCAACGTCGTGGTCGAGCAGGAGGACGGGGTAGGTATCCCGGAATACATCATCGCCCCGGACGCGGATCTGGCCACGATCCGGGGTGGGCCACGCGTCACCTTTGATGCCCTGATGCCGAAGGCGGGAGTGTTCCGGGTCTGGGCTCAATTTCAACGCCACGATCAGGTACGCACGATCCCGTTCACATTCACGGTGGCCCAGGGCACGGCCGAGCCGGTCCTGGTGTGAAGGCCCACCCGGCATCGGTGGCGCTGGCCGCCTGCGCGCTGCTGGGCTGGGTGTGCGGGCCGCAGCCAGCCCGCGCCCACGCTCAGGCCACGACCACCGTGCAGTTTGACCGCGAGATCGTGCGCATCCTCGATGATCACTGCGTCATGTGCCATGCGGACCGCGGCCTGGCCTTCCCGCTGGTCACCTATGAGCAGACGTATGCGGCACGCTGGCAGATCCGCATGGACGCCCTTGATCACCACATGGCGCCCTGGGCTGCGGCCCGAGGGATCGGCGACTTCGCGAATGACAACAGCCTCACGCAGCCGGAAATCGATTTCCTCGCCTCGTGGGCCGAGAGCTTCGGGCCGCGAAACAACGGCGAGGTCTATACGCAAGTCCCCGCCACCTCGTCAGCGCCAAGGCTCGTCCAGGCACATGTGGATTTCGATCGCTGGGTGCTGGGCAAGCCCGATCTGCTGCTGACGCTGGCGGACAATAAGGTATCGCCAGGGGACGCACCGCTCATCAGGCGTACGGTCATCGATCCGAAGTTGACGCGCGAGCGCTGGTTGCGTGGCCTGGAATACAAGCCGGGCGACCGTCGGGTGGTGCACGCGGTATCGTTTACCGTTCAGGAAACCGGCCAGTGGCTGGGGAGCTGGACGCCGTGGCATGGCTTCGTCAGCCTGCCCGCGACGCTCGCCTACCGCCTGCCGGCAGGCTCCCACATCGTTGCGGAGATCCATTATTACGGCGCGCAGCAGCCGGTGGTCGACCAGGGTTTGCTGGGCCTGTACTTCTCGGAGGCGCCATCACCCCGCGCGCTCTTCGATGTGGTCCTGGCGCCGACGTCAACAAAAATACTCGACGCCGACCTGAACCTCATGGCCTTTCAGCCACAGCTTGCGCCAGGTTTGCAGTCCATTGAAGTCGCGGCCAGGAGCCCGGACGGAACCCGGCAGGTGCTGCTGTTTGCCAGGGACATTCCGCTGCAGTGGCCGACGCCCTATGTGTTCAGCAAGCCCATCGCACTCACCAAGGGGACGCAACTGTCCGTCATCGAGCACTACGGCAGTGCCGCCTCGAGCCCGCCGCAGCCGATGGCTGTGACATTCAGCGCGTATGCGGGTGCAGCTTTGGCAACTGGACCAGTGCAGGCACAGCCGCAACCTCACCCGGCGCCGACCCCGACGCGGCGCTACAGGCTGGCGGGCACCGTGAAATCAGTCGACGCCGCCGCCGAGCGACTGGTCATTCAGCACGGCGACATCCCCGGCCTGATGGGCGCGATGACCATGTCGTATGATGCGGGCAAACACGAGGATTTACGGAAGGTGGCCGCGGGTGATGCGATCGAATCGGATGTCGTGGTGAACGATGCGGGCACGCATCTGGAAAACATCAAAATCACGGGACACGGGAAGTGAGTGACAACACCGGCAGGGTGATGAGCCCGATTCAAAGGTTGCAGGTCGATGCGACCAGGAATGATTCGCCGGTCGTCGGTCGCAGGCCATCGGTTCGAGCGCGGAAGTACCGGTCGGTGAGGTCGGCGGTGGATACGTGCTCGGCCCGACTGAAGCCGGCCTCGCGGGCCAGGGTCAGCATTTCGGTCGGCCGGTAGAAGCTCAGGAAGGGCGTACCGGAGGCGCGTGCCCTCTTATGCAGCGCCTCGTGTTGCGGACGCTCGGTCGGATCGATGAGATCGAGCGGCAACAGGAATGTCATGGCCAGCGTCGCCCCGCCAGCGAGCCCCGCGATATGGCGCAGCGTGGCGAGGTTCGCTTCGTGGGTGAGATACATGGAGACCCCGGTGGAGGCCACGACCGCCGGCTGGCCGGCATTGAATCCGGCGGCGGTGAGCTGCTCCCATCCGGACTGACCGGCCTCGAAATCGACCGGTACCAGCCGCAGCCCCTCGGGCACACCGAAACCTTGATCGATCAGGCGCTGGCGTTTCCAGGCCGAAGGCCCCGGTCGGTCGACCTCGAAGACTCGCAGACGTGCCGCGACGTCGGGCCGTCGCTGGGCGAAGGTGTCCAGGCCGGCGCCGAGCAGGACATATTGGGTGATGCCCCGACCGGAATGATCGCCGACAAGATCCTCGATGAAGCGCGCGCGGGCGACGACCCCGGCCCGGTAGCCGCGGGTGCCCTGGGGGTCCATGTCCGGACGCTGCCGCCAGCCCTCCTCCGGGGCCGCGAGCCGCAGCCCGATTTCATCCTCGAGCACATGCGGCGGCGCGTCGACGTGCACATGCATGGCCCGCCACAGGGCGACCCGGACCGCCGTGCTGTCGGGGGCTGCAGGTTTGTCATCGTGCATGATGTTTTCCGCTTCGATTGGCCGAAGCAGGATAGCCTGCGGGCCCGCTTTCAGGTCAAATTGGCCAAACAGGGGGCACGATGAACACACTTCCAATAACAACGGACGATCGCCTGGTCTGGGACACCTGGCTGGCGATGTATCGCCTGCCGGTGCTGACCGTCGCCGATGAGGTCGGCACTTTCGTCGCGCTCTCGGCGCAATCGCTGACGACCGACGAACTGGCGGCGCGGCTTGCGGTTGGGGCGCGGGCGCTTGCGATACACCTCGGGCTGCTCGCGGCGCTGGGCTTCGTCGAGCGGCACGATGGGCGCTGGCGGGCGACTGCCGCGACACGCACGTGGCTGCATCCGGAAAGTGAGGGCTATGCGGGGCCGCTGCTGCACCGTTTCCGCGATACGCAGCCGCTGCATGCGCAGCTGCTCGCGACACTGCGCCCGGAAGTGCCGGCCGAGAAGTATGAGTCCGCGGTGGCAGAGTGGGAACGTGGCGAGATGCCGCCGGAATTGGCGCGGATGATCACCGCGTTCATGAACGCCCACAGCCGCGCGGCCGCGAAGGCGGTCAGCCTCCAAGCGCTGTTCGCGCCGGTGCACAACCTGCTCGATGTGGGCGGCGGTTCGGCGGTCTTCTCGATCGCGATCGCGGCGGCGCATCCGGCGCTGCGCGCGACGGTGATGGAAATCGCCGCGGTCTGCGCCGAGGCGGATCGATATATCGCGGCATCCGGCTTGGGCGCGCGCGTGCGCACCCAGGCACTCAACATGTTCACGCAGGCCTGGCCGAGCGGCCACGACACTCACTTCCTGTCCAACATCCTGCACGACTGGTCGGATGACACCTGCAGACTGCTGGTGAAGAAGTCCTTCGACGCACTGCCGTCCGGCGGGCGCATCGTGCTGCACGAAATGCTGATGAACGATGACGGCTGCGGCCCGTTGCCGGCCGCCGCGTTCTCGCTGCTGATGCTGATCGGCACCCGCGGCCGTCAGTACTGCCTGCCGGAACTGCGCGGCTTCCTGGAGCCAGTCGGTTTCACCGATATTGAGGCCTGCAGCACGGGCGGTGGCTACTACTCACTCGTTGTCGCCCGCAAGCCCTAAGGATTGGCAGTCACCTGATCGCGCAGCGGCACCCCTTCGTGCACACCGAGCACGCTTTGCACCAGCGCGAGATGCGAGAAGGCCTGTGGGAAGTTGCCCACCTGGCGTTTCGCGTGCGTGTCGTATTCCTCGCTCAACAGGCCAACGTCATTCTGCAAAGCCAGCAGCCGCTCCAATAACGCTTCCGCATCCGCTTCGCGGCCCTGTCTTTGATAGGCATCGACGAGCCAGAAACTGCAGGGAATAAAGACGCCTTCGCCCGGCGGCAGACCATCCGCGCCGCTCTCGCTGCGGTATCGCATGACCAATCCGTCAATCACAAGATCGCGCTCGATGGCGGTGATCGTACCGGTCACGCGCGGATCCTCGATGGGCAGGAATCCCATCTGCGCGATCAGCAACAGACTCGCGTCCAGCTCCCGCGAGCCGAAACATTGTGTGAAGGACTGCAGGGCAGGGTCGAAGCCTCGATCCAACACCATTTGATGAATCTCGTCGCGGACTTTCCGCCACTGCTCCAACGGGGCGTCCAATGAATACTTCTCGGCATCCTTGATACACCGGTCAAAGGCAACCCAGGCCATGATTTTCGAGTGAGTGAAATGCTGACGCGGGCCTCTTACCTCCCATATCCCATCGTCGGGCTCCTTCCAGATTTCGGCCAGGTGCTCGAGCGCACGACACTGCATGGACCACGCGGATTCGGAGGCCGCCAGGCCCCCTTCGCGCGCCAGGTGCAAGGCGTCCATCATTTCCCCCCATACGTCCAGCTGCAGCTGTCCGGAGGCTGCATTGCCAATGCGCACGGGGGCGGCACCAAAATAGCCGGGAAGCCAGGGAATCTCCCACTCGGCCAGACGTCGCTCGCCGAAGATGCCGTACATGATTTGCAGGTCCTGCGGGGTTCCGGCCACCGTTCGCTGCAGCCAGTCGCGCCAGGCGCCGGCTTCCTCGTAGTACCCGGCACCCATGAGGGCCGTCAACGTCAGCGTGGCGTCGCGAACCCAGCAGTAGCGGTAATCCCAATTGCGCGGGCCGCCGAACTGTTCGGGCAGCGAGGTGGTCGGCGCGGCGACGATGGCGCCGGTTTCAGCGAAGGTCATGGCCTTGAGGGTGAGCAGGGAGCGCACCACGGTATCGCGCCGCTTGCCGGTGTAGGTGCAGCGCGCCGACCATTGGCGCCAGAAATCCAGCGTCGTCTGCAGCGCCGCTTCGCAGTCCAAGGCTGGGGGTGGTGCCTGGTGCGACAGCCCATAACTGAGTGCGAACGCAACCCGTTGGCCCGGCTCGATGTCGAAATCCGCAGCGGTGGATAAGCCTTCGCCGCGCAGCGCCACGGAGGTTCGCAGCACCACGAGATTCGGGCCGGCAATGGCGATAATGCCGTTGTCCTGTTCGAGTCGATAAACCCACGGAACCGATGAGCCGTAATCGAATCGAAGCGTGAGATTCATCCGCATCGACACGCGGCCGCGGCGGCCCTCGATAATGCGAATCACGGAGGAGGCGGCCTGGTGCACGGGCATGAAGTCAATCAATGCGACACTGCCATCGGCGGTCTCAAGCAGTGTTTCAAGGACGACCGTATCCTTGACGTACATGCGTGTAGACGCCCAGACCTCGCCGGCGGGGTTTATCGACCAGCGACCGTGTTTCGACTGCCCCAGTAGCGCCGCAAAGCAGGCGCCGCAATCAAACCGTGGCCAGCACAGCCAATCGATCGAGCCATTGGCGCCCACCAGCGCCGCGGTCGTGCAGTCACCGATAAGCGCATAGTCTTCAATCGCCAACGGACCGTCGGGGTCGATTTTCATGCGATGGATTATAGGCGCCCGGTGGCGTCCGCGCGCCTCGGCGGCTTGAAGGCTTACAAGAATTTGCCGTAATTGCTGACACGGACCCTGCGCTGATACCGGTACTGTTCAGCGAATGGTCCGTCTGTCCGGGAGTCCGCATGAACAAAGAAGCAAAGCCCACGCCATTTCTCACGGACGTCAAGACCCTGCGCGCCCGTGCCCGTGAGAATATCGGGACCGGGACTGTCACCTTCACATACGAGGGCGACGTAAAGAAGACCATCGAGATCCTGCAGAGCGTGCTGGCGACCGAACTGGTCTGTGTATTGCGGTATACCATGCACGCCATATCGGCCGCGGGCATCTCAAGCGATTCGGTGAAGGCGGAGTTCCAGCAGCATGCCGATGAGGAGCGAGCGCACGCGGCCAGTGTCGCGGAACGGATCAATCAATTGGGCGGCACACCGAACTTCGACCCGAAAGGCCTCGAGACGCGCTCCGTCTCGGAATACGGGTCCGCAGAGACCCTGGTCGATATGATCAGAGAGAATCTGATCGCGGAGCGCATCGCGATTGATCACTATCGTGAGTTGATTCGCTATTTTGGCGATCAGGATCCGACCACCCGCCAGATGCTGGTCGGCATCCTGGCGGTGGAAGAAGAACACGCCAACGACATGCATGACCTGCTCGTCGCGCACGAAGGTCGACCGATGCTGTG
Source organism: Steroidobacteraceae bacterium (assembly GCA_035485475.1). Taxonomy (GTDB): domain Bacteria; phylum Pseudomonadota; class Gammaproteobacteria; order Steroidobacterales; family Steroidobacteraceae; genus DAIDKA01. The sequence goes on from DATHOA010000281.1 coordinate 33,955, forward strand.
ACCCTAGTTCCCGGGACGCTCGATCGCAACGGCAGTCAGCACAAGCCTCTGTCCACGGCGCAGACACACGATCTCGCATGCCTTGTTGATGCGCCGGGAGTCGAGGATCTGCTGCAGTCGATCGATGCTCGTGGTCGGCTCGTCATCGTACGACACGACTAAATCACCGGACTGCAAACCGGCCGTCGCCGCCGGACCGCCGCGCTCGACGCTTTGTACTCGCACTCCGGTTTCATGGTGCAAGCCATGGTGCAGCGTCAGCCGCCGGTTGACGGTCGTGTTGGTCGCGGTCAGTCCGAGCCACGCACGCAGTACCCGGCCATGGCTGAGCAGTTGCGTCAGAACCCATTGCGCGGTGTCACTGGCAGTCGCAAAGCAAAGGCCCTGTGCTCCGGAGATGATGGCGGTATTTACGCCGATGACTGCGCCGTGAGAGTCGAGCAGCGGTCCTCCGGAGTTGCCGGGATTGAGCGCGGCGTCGGTCTGAATGACATTTTCAATCAAGCGCCCGGTGCTCGCGCGCAGCGTCCGCCCCAGGGCGCTGACGACACCGGCCGTGACGGTATGCTCAAAGCCGAGCGGATTGCCGATCGCAATCGCGAGCTGGCCAATCTGCAAGGCGCCCGAATTGCCGAACGCGACATGGGGTACGACGCCTACGCTGGCACGAAGTACCGCAAGATCCGAATCCGGATCGTCGCCCACCAGGTCGGCCGAAAAGCGCTCACCGTCACTGGTTGAAACCAGTATCTCTTTGGCCTTGTGGACAACGTGGCTATTGGTGAGCAGTAATCCGTCCGGGGTGAAAAAGAAGCCCGAACCGGTGCCCCGCTGCACTCCCCGCTGTGAGTTGTGGCGTGCTTCCAGGTGCACCACTGCCGGTGCGGCCACGCGTGCCGCGCCCGTCACCGCGTTCGAATAGGCGTCCAGCAACCCCGCATTGTCGG
>DATHOA010000282.1:0-26236 GCA_035485475.1 Steroidobacteraceae bacterium
GGCGGCGATGCTGCTGCTGGCCCAGGTCAATCCCAACTTCCTGCGGCGCCTGTCGCCGTGGCTGTATGTGCTCGGCGTCTTCCTGCTGCTCATCGTCGCCGGCATGGGCGCCATCGGCAAGGGCGCGCAGCGCTGGCTCGATCTGGGAGTGGTGCGCTTTCAGCCATCGGAAATCATGAAGCTGGCCGTACCGATGATGTGCGCGTGGTACCTGCAGGAGCGCCCGCTGCCGCCCAGCCCGCTGTCACTGGTGCTGCTGGCGATCATGATCCTGTTGCCGACGGCCCTGGTGGTCATGCAGCCGGATCTGGGCACCGGTGCACTGATCGCCATCGGCGGCGCGCTGGTGGTGATGATGGCAGGGCTGCAGTCGAGCGTGGTGCTGGGCGCGATGGCGCTGGCTGCGGTGGGCGGTTGGGTGGGCTGGCGCCACATGCACGACTACCAGCGCGAGCGCATTCTGACTTTCATCAATCCGCAGATTGATCCGCAGGGCGCCGGCTACCACATCATCCAGTCGCAGATCGCCATCGGCTCCGGCGGAGTCTTCGGCAAGGGCTGGATGAACGGCAGCCAGGCACAGCTGGACTATCTGCCGGAGAGCTCCACCGATTTCATCTTTGCGGTGATCGGCGAGGAGTTCGGCATGCTGGGCCTGTTCATCCTGCTGTTCCTGTATGCCTTCGTCGTGGGGCGCGCGATTTACCTATCGACACAGACCCAGGACACCTACGCGCGCCTGCTGGCCGGCAGCCTCGCGCTCACCTTCTTCGTCTACGTCTTCATCAACGCCGGCATGGTCAGCGGCCTGTTGCCCGTCGTGGGTGTGCCGTTGCCGCTGATCAGCTATGGCGGCACCTCCATGGTGACCCTGCTGGCCGGCTTCGGTATCCTGATGTCCATGTACTCGCACCGGAAGCTCATCGGCTCATAGTGATCCGCGCCCGCCCGCAAGCCTGGCTGTGCTGCGCAGGGGTGCTGTGCACCGGGCTGCTGTACGTCGCCGGTGCCGGCGCCGCCACCGCCAGGTTTGATCTGCAGCGCCCGGAGATCCAAAGCTTCATTGCCAGCGCCACCCAGCAGTCGCCGCTGACGCGCGCCGCCGTCACGCGCATCCTGCGCCGCGCGCGGCCCAACCCCGGCGTCATCGACAAGATCTCGCGTCCGGCCGAAACCGTGCTGCCCTGGTGGCAGTACCGGGCCAACTTCGTGACCGAGCAGCGCATCGCCGATGGCGCGCGCTTCTGGCTCGCGCACCAGCCGATTCTGGAGAGCGTCGCGAACGCCTCAGGCGTCGCGCCGGAGTACATCGTCGCCATCCTGGGTTGCGAGACCTCCTATGGCCGCATCACCGGCAAGGACCGCGTGCTCGATTCGCTGGCGACGCTCGCCTTTGACTACCCGCCGCGCGGCGACTTCTTCCGCGGTGAACTGCTGCAGTTCCTGCTGCTGTCCAGGGAAGCGCATCTGAACCCGCTCACCGTCAAAGGCTCCTACAGCGGTGCCATGGGCGCGCCCCAATTCATGCCCTCGAGCTATCGGCACTACGGTGTCGATGCGGATGCCAATCAGCACATTGATCTGTGGAACGACTGGCGCGACATTTTTGCCAGCATCGCGAATCTGCTCAATAGGAACGGCTGGCAGCCGGATGCGCCGGTGCTAGCGCAGGCGCAGCTGGCCGCCGGGGCCGCCGTGCCGGTGCCACCGCGCATGCTGGACCTGACCGAGACGCTCGATAGCCTCAAGGCCTCGGGCATCACGACCGACAGCACGCTGCCCGGCAACACGCCGGCGGTGCTGATTGGCGCCGATGAGGCCACCGGCCCGGCATTTCGCGTGGGCTTCAACAACTTCTACGTGCTCAGCCGCTACAACCGCAGCGCGCGCTATTCGATGGCCGTCGCGGATCTGGCGCGTGCCATCGCCGAGCGTGTGCATGACTAGCTTGCGCATGGCGCCGCGCCTCGCGTTGTTGCTGCTCGCCGGCACCTGCTTCGCTGTCATGGCCGGCTGCTCGGTGGTCGGCGGCCGCCATTCCGGCGCCGCCAATTCGCGTCCGACGCCGATTGCCGTTGCGCCCCCCGCGGCACCGACGGCGGTGCCGACGCCGGCGGACATCGCCGCCATTCCGGATGCCGTACCGCGCTTCGAGCCGCGCAGTCGCAATGGCAACCCGCCCTTCTACAATGTCCTGGGGCGACGCTATGCGGTGCTGTCGAGCCCGAACGGTTATGTGGAGCGCGGCGTGGCCTCCTGGTACGGACCCGGCTTCCATGGTGTCACCACCTCGATGGGCGAGCCCTACGACATGTACGGCATGACCGCGGCGCATAAGACCTTGCCGATTCCCTGCTACGCGCGCGTCACCAATCTGAGCAACGGTCGCTCGGTGGTGGTGCGCATCAATGATCGCGGCCCGTTCGTGGCCAACCGCCTGATAGACCTGTCGTACACCGCCGCGGCGAAGCTCGACATGCTGCGCGGGGGCACCGCGATGGTCGAGGTGCGCGTGGTCACGCCCGATGACCCACAATCCCAGGCCCTCACGCGCGCCAGCGAAGCCCCGCCACCGACCCTGTACGTGCAGGCGGGCGCCTTTGCGGTGCCGGCCAATGCCGAGGGTTTGCGGGCGCGGCTGCAACAGGCCGGCATGGCGAACGTCCTGGTACTGCCACCGCTCCCCGGCCATCATCTGTACCGGGTGCGGCTCGGCCCGGTCGGCAGCGTCGCGGACTTTGATGCACTGGCCGCAAGACTTGCGACGCTCGGAGTTCCCGACGCGCGCCTGGCGCTTGACTGATAAACTTGAGTTCTCATTCCTCACTTTTTATCAGGATCACAGCGGATGATTCGTAGCCTGCTCGCCCGTTTCCTGGTCGCCCTGTGCGGCCTCATTGCCCTGGCCACGGCCTCGGCCGCCACGCCGATACCCACACCGCCTGCCGTGCCCGCACGTGCTTATCTGCTCGAGGACTATCAGACCAGTCGCGTGCTGGCGTCGGACCACGCGGACGATCGCATGGAGCCGGCCAGTCTCACCAAGCTGATGACCGCTTACATCGTGTTCACCGAGCTGCACGGTGGCCGCCTGAAGCTCGCCGACCCGGTCACCATCAGCGAGCACGCGTGGCGCTCGGAAGGCTCACGCACCTTTGTCCAGGTCGGTACGCAGATCCCGGTGGATATCCTGATCAAGGGCATGATCGTGCAGTCGGGCAACGATGCCACCGTCGCGCTCGCCGAGCGCGTGGCCGGCACCGAGGATGCCTTCGTGCAGGTCATGAATGCCTACGCCACGCGCCTGGGCATGGCGCACACCCATTTTACGAACGCCGCAGGTCTGCCGAACCCGGATCACTACACCACGGCGCGCGACCTGGGCCTGCTGGCGCATCACCTGATCGCGGACTTTCCGGATTTCTATCCGCTGTTCAGCCTGCATGAGTTCTCCTGGAACAACATCAAGCAGCAGAACCGCAACGGCCTGTTGAGCGCGGATCCCACGGTCGATGGCCTGAAGACCGGCCATACCGACAGTGCGGGGTACTGTCTGGTCACCTCCTCCCAGCGCAACGGCATGCGCCTGATTTCAGTGGTGCTGGGTTCCGCCTCGATCAAGGAGCGTGAACAGGCCAGCGCGACGCTGCTGGGCTATGGCTTCTCGTTCTATCAGACCGTGAAGGTGAAGGGCCGTGGGGATGTCGTGGCCACGCCGCGCGTGTTCCTGTCGGCCTCGGGCACCGCGGCGGTCGGCATCGCACAGGATGTATATCTCACCGTGGGCCGCGACCAGGCGGCTGCGCTCAAAAGCACGCCGACCCTCGACAACCGGCTCCTGGCACCGCTGCCGGCGGGCGCCAAGGTCGGCAATCTGAGTATCGCCACACCCGATGGAGTCGTGGTGGCCAATGTGCCCATCGTCACCCTGCAGGCGGTACCGGCCGGTGGCATGTGGACGCGCATGACCGATCACATCTCCCTGTGGTTCAAGTAGGAAGCTCCAGGTGGCGGCACCTCTGCCCCTGTGCTACCTGAACGGCGAGTACCTGCCATTGGCGCAGGCGCGCGTCTCGCCGCTGGATCGCGCCTTCCTGTTCGCCGATGCCGTGTACGAAGTCATGCCGGTCTATGCGGGACGGCCGTTTCGTTTCGTCGCGCATTGCGAGCGCCTGACGGGGAGCTTGGGCCAACTGGGCATGGACGACCCCTACACCCGCGCCCAGTGGCACGAGATCATTGCCACCCTGATCGAACGCAATGCCGCCCACAACAGCGCCCCGCACTGCTATGTGTACTGGCAGGTTACGCGCGGCGCCGAGTACGGTCGCAATCACAGCCCGCTGCCGCAGATCGAGCGCACCGTCTTTGCGTTCTGTTCACCCCTGGTACTGCCCGACGCGGCGGCGCTGGAACGCGGCGTGAGCTGTGTGACTGCGGCGGACAATCGCTGGGGCCGCTGCGATATCAAATCCACCGCGTTACTGGCCAACATCCTGTTGCGCGAGCAGGCCGCGCAGGCCGGCGCCGCGGAAACCATTCTGCTGCGTGAGGGCACCCTCACCGAAGGCAGTGCCTCGGCCGTCCACGTGGTGTTGCACGGCGAGCTGGTGTCGCCGGCGCTGTCCGAGCAGGTGCTGCCCAGCCTGACCCGCGGCGCGGTCGAAAAAATGGCCCAGCGCGCGGGCATCCCGGTGCGCTCCGCCCCGATCTCCGAAGGCGAACTGCGCGCGGCTGAGGAAATCATGCTCGCGGCTGCGACGCGCGAAGTCATCGCGGTCACCCGGCTGGACGCGGCGGCCGTGGGCACCGGTCAGCCCGGGCCCGTCTGGCGCGCCATCCACTCCGGGCTGCAGCAGTACAAGCAGGAGCTTGCTGGGAGGCCGTGGTGAGCGAGCCTGTGCCCCCGGCCGACGCCCCGCCACCGCCCCCCCTGCTGCAGTACCCCACGGACTACCCGATCAAGGTCGTCGGGCGCAGCGGTGACGGCTTGCGGGCGCGGATTGATGCGATTTTTGCGGCGCACGTGCCGGACCTGGACAGCGCCCGCACCACCGAACGCTTCAGCGGCAACGGCAACTTCCAGTCCATTTCCTACACCATCCGCGCGGTCAGCGCCGCCCAGGTGACCGCGCTGGCAATCGACCTGAAGGCCTGCCCCGACGTCCTGATCGTGATCTAGAAATCACCGGCCCGGGGTCCTTCGCACCCATTCCATAACCGGCCTGTAACCGATTTATAACCGGGTCGTACCTGACGGTTAAACCTTGGCCGTTCTAGGATAGTTCGTTCAGCCTCACGCTGAAGCTTACCTCCCCACGATTCATGTCCATCACGCTCGATCAGATCACCAAGCGCTACCAGGGCGCGCCCGTCGTGAATGATGTCTCCATCGACATCGGCGACGGCGAATTCTTTGTCCTGCTGGGGCCCTCCGGCAGCGGCAAGAGCACGCTGCTGCGCGCCATCGCGGGGCTCACGGGTGTCGACCATGGCCGCATCTCGCTGCACGGCCGCGATGTCACGCATATTTCCGCGCGTGATCGCGGCGTGGGGCTCGTATTTCAGAACTACGCGCTGTTCCGGCACATGACGGTGGCCGACAACATTGAATTCGCCCTGCGCGTGCGCCGCATGCGCGCACGCCAGCGTCGCGAGCGGCGCAAGGAGCTGTTGCGGCTGGTCGCCCTGGAGGGCATGGATGACCGACTGCCCTCGCAACTGTCCGGCGGTCAGCAACAGCGCGTGGCCGTGGCCCGCGCACTGGCCCACAAGCCCGAGGTGCTGTTGCTCGATGAGCCCTTCGGCGCGCTGGATGCCAAGATCCGCGAGGAGCTGCGCCGGACCATCCGCGAAGTGCAGCGTGAACTGGGGATCACCACCATCCTCGTGACCCACGATCAGGAAGAGGCCTTCGCCCTCGCCGACCGCATCGGCATCATGAACCTGGGCCGGCTGCTGGAGCTGGGTCGTCCGGAGGACCTGTACGCGCGCCCCGCGACGCGCTTCGTGGCCACCTTCCTCGGTGCGGCCAACCTGGTGCTGGCACAACATACGGCGCGCGGGATCTGCATTGGCGCCGACCCGGTCATGGCCCTGGGCGGCAGCACGGCCAGCGGCAACCGCGACCATGAAGTGGTGGCGGTGCTGCGCCCCGAGGACATTGAAATCGCACCCTCCCGCGAGGTGCTGCACGCCAGCTTCCTGGGTCTGGGTACGGTGGAGCAGCAGCTGTTCGTCGGCGCGAACGAGCGCTTGCGGGTGCGCCTGAACAACCCCGGCGATGCCGGCCAGGTCGTGACCTCGGCGGACGGGGATGCCACCGACGCCTTGCTCGAAGTCACGCGCACCCAGCACGACCGGCGCAACTACCCGGTGGCGGCCGGGCAAACCGTGACGCTGGGCGTGCGGCGCCTGCACGTGCTGGCCACGCCGCTGTCGAGCTTCACCGCCTGCGCGACCAGCGAGGCACAGGCGCTGGCGATCAGCGAGGAGCCGCTGCTGGTGCAGCTGGCGACCCGCATGAAGACACGGGTGAGCACGCGCATCGAGCCGGCGCTGCAGCAGATCGCCAACGCCGTCGCTCCGGACTCGCCCGGCGCTGAGTGCGCCCCGTTCGCCGGCGTCGCCGTGATCAATACCGATCCGGGCGCCGTACACACCGTGCGCTGGCTGTTGCAGCTCGGGGCCGAAGCGGTGCTGCTGCTGCCCCCCCACACCCCCTCACCGGCGCGCGTCCTCATTCATTGGGTGGATGAGCCCGCGCGCCGCGCCACCCTCGCGGTGGCCGCAAGTCTGCTGCGTCATGTGTCGGCCCAGGCCGTGTACGTGGGCATCCTGCCCAATGATGATGAGGCGGGCCGCCCGGATGGCATGCGCGCCTTGCTGGATGCACGCTCCGAAGCACAGGCCGTGCACGGCCTGGAAATCCGCACCGAGCTGGGCTTCGGTGATGTCGCCGCAGAGTTGACCCGACGGCTCGCCGAATCGCCCGATCAGCTGCTGATCCTGGGCGTCGCGGATATCAGCGTACTGACGCAGCGCTTTGCGACGCTGCTGTCACGCACGGCAAACCCCCTGCTGGTCGTGTGGCAGCCCGGCGATTCGCCGCAGCCGCGTTAAGGCACCCATGGCAGCAGTGCGCGCAGCAGCCGGCGATACCTACGTGCAACCCAGCGTGCTGCCGGGCTTTGGGCTGACCTTTGGCTTCACGACCTTCTTCCTCAGTGCCATCGTGCTCATCCCGCTCGCGGCGCTGGTCAGCAAGGCCGGCTCCATGCACTGGGAGGAGTTCATCCATACCGTGCTCAGCGCGCGCGCGCTGGCCTCCTACCGACTCTCCTTCGGTGCCTCCATGGTGGCCGCGACCATCAATCTGGTGTTCGGATTCATCCTGGCGTGGACGCTGGTGCGTTACGACTTTCCCGGGCGCAAGCTGATTGATGCGCTCATCGATCTGCCGTTTGCGTTGCCCACGGCCGTTTCGGGCATCGCGCTCACCACGGTGTTCGCGCAGAACGGCTGGTTGGGCCAGTACCTGGCGCTGGCGGGCATCAAGGTGGCCTACACCTGGATCGGCGTGACCATCGCACTGACCCTGATCGGCATGCCGTTTCTGGTACGCACGGTGCAGCCGGCGCTCGCCGAAGTGCAGCGCGAACTGGAGGATGCGGCCGAAATCCTCGGCGCCGGCCGCTTCTACGTGTTCCGACGCATCATCCTGCCCACCGTGCTGCCGGCCATGCTCACCGGTTTTGCGCTGGCCTTCGCGCGCGGCGTCGGCGAATACGGGTCGGTGATCTTCATCGCCGGCAATCTGCCCTTCAAGACCGAGATCACCCCGTACCTGATCGTCATCCGCCTGGAGGAGTATGACTACCACGGCGCGGCGGCCTTGGGCTGCGTGCTGCTGAGCATCTCCTTCCTCGGGCTGTGGGCCATCAACTACCTGCAGCACTGGGGCCGCCGCCGCTCCATGGCGACGGGGCGCTAGATGGCGGGCGGACCCTCACGCGCGATGCTGGCGGAGCTGCGCTCGCGGCCCGGTCACGACTCGTTGCTGGCGAACCTCATGCGCTGGGTGCTGATCAGCATCTCGTTGCTGTTCCTGGCCGCCCTGCTGTTCGCCCCGCTGATCACCGTGTTCGCCACCGCATTGTCCAAGGGCGTGCACGCGTATCTCGCTGCAGTCGATGATCCGAATACCCTGTCGGCCATCAAACTCACGCTCCTCACCGCGGCGGTGGTGGTCCCGGCCAACACCCTGTTCGGCCTGAGCGCTGCCTGGTGCATCGCCAAATTTGAATTCAAGGGCAAGAGCTTCTTCACCACGCTCATCGACCTGCCGATGGCGGTGTCCCCGGTGATCGCCGGCCTGGTCTATGTGCTGCTGTTCGGTCGACAGGGCTGGTTCGGCCCGTGGCTGGAGGATCACAACATCAGCATCATTTTCGCACTGCCCGGCATCATCCTCGCAACCATGTTCGTGACCTTCCCATACGTGGCGCGCGAGCTGATTCCGCTCATGCAGCAGCTTGGCAACGACGAGGAAGAGGCGGCCATCACACTGGGCGCCGGGGGCTGGCTCACCTTCTTTCGCGTCACCTTGCCGAAGGTGCGGTGGGGCCTGATCTACGGCATCATCCTGTGCAACGCCCGCGCCATGGGCGAGTTCGGCGCGGTATCGGTAGTTTCCGGACATATCCGTGGCCTTACCAATACGATGCCCCTGCATGTCGAGATCCTCTACCGCGAGTACAACACCGTCGGCGCCTTCGCCGTGGCCTCGCTCCTGACCTTGCTGGCGGTCGTGACGCTGGTGATCAAGACCCTGGTCGAGCGGCGCGGATACAAGAGCCGCTGATGCAACCGATTCTGGCGCGTCTCGGACGACTGCTCGAGCGGTTGCGAATCGACCCGGCGACGACGCGACTGCGCTGGTGGCTGGCGGGGAGCGAGGTCGTCATCGTGCTGATGGTGGCGGGTGGTCTATCGCTGTACGCGGGCGACCGCCTGCGCCAGGTGGCCGACAGCCAGGGCACGGCGCGGGTGCAGCTGGGTGGCGCGATGGCGCGCGAGACCCTGCGGCGCATGCAGGAGGATGCGCTCGCCTCGGCACGCAGCATCGGCGATGACCCCGCCGTGCAGGCCGCGCTGCAGCCCGCCGCGGCCCGGGACCTGCAATCGGTGCTGCGCCGGCTGTGCCCGGCCGACACCGCCGATGCCTGCGCGGTGTTCGACGGTGCCCGCATCCTGTCCCAGGCGGGCGTCAGCGTACCGTGGACTGAGATCTTTCTCAGTGTCGGCAAGCAGGGCCATATGTTCCTTGCCGCGCCGCTCTCCAGTCCCATAACGGTCTTCGGTGCCACCGCGCCGGTCGATAACCATCAGGGCCTGAACATCTTCGTGGTGCGCCGCTTCGATGAGCAGCTGGCCGACAATCTCACTCGTGCCGCCGGTTTGTCGATCCGTCTGATCAGCTACCGCAGTTTCAATTCGGCCCCGGTGGATGCCTTGACCAGCCTGCACAGTGCCGGCCTTGCGGATGGTCGCTACGCCGTGGCGCATATCCAGAAGCTGGATCTGTACGCAGCGAGCTTCCCGCTGTTCACCAATACCGGCGAGGTCATCGCCCTGATCGAGGCGCGCCTGCCGGCGGCGCAGATCGACAGTGAGATCCGCTCGCTCATCCATCGGCTGCTGATCACCGCCCTGGTGCTGGCCCTGCTGGCGGTACTGGCCGGCGCCGTGCTCGGTCAGTTTGTGGCCGGGCCCGTGCAGGACCTCACCGAGGCGGCGCTGCGCCTCGGACAGGGCGACTTCTCGACTTCCATTCCGGTCGGGGGCACCGCCGAAGTCAGTGCGCTGGCGCGCACCATGGAGGACATGCGGCGCAACCTGGTGAATCTCACCGGCACGCTGCGCCGTCGCGAGGCCGAAGCCCAGGGCGTGTTGGCCGGAATTGTCGAAGGCGTGTTCGCGGTGGATCGCGATCGCAACATCCGCTACCTGAATCCCCAGGCCGCGAAACTGCTCGGCGTCGACCCGCAGGCGGCGGTCGGCCGCTTCTGCGGCGACCTGCTCAAGCCGCAGGGCCCGGATGGCATTCGCCCCTGTGAGACGGACTGCCCGATCCTGCGCGCGCGCACGGCCGGTACGGCGCAGGCGCTGGAGCGCTTGGGACTCAATGATGCCGCACCGCGCACCACCATCATCACCAGCTCGGGCATGGTCGAGGGCCTGCAGGTGCAGGTGCTGCGCGATGAGACCGAACTGGAAGCCGTGCGCCGGGCTCGCGACAGCGTGCTCGCCAATATCTCCCATGAGTTCCGCACCCCGCTGGCCGCCCAGCTGGCCTCGATCGAGCTGCTGCGCGATGGCCTGCAGACCATGACGCCGGAGGCGCGCGAGAAGCTGGTCGTGTCGCTGGAGCGCGGCTCACTGCGCCTGACACGCCTCATCGACAACCTGCTGGAGAGTGTCCGCATCGAGTCCGGGCAGCTGAGCATCCGCCAGCAAAGCGTGTCACTGGCCGAGGTGGTCCTGGACGCGCACGCGCTGGTGGAGTCTTTGCTGATCCAACGCCAGCAGCTCATGGAAGTTGAACTGCCCGAGGACCTGCCGCTGGTGCGGGGTGATAAGACCCGGCTGACCCAGGTGTTTGTCAATCTCATCGCCAACGCCAACAAGTTTGCACCGGACGGGTCAGTGCTGCGCATCGGCGCCGCCGCGCACGACAATCAGGTTGAAGCCTGGGTCGAAGATGAAGGTCCGGGGGTGCCGGACGGCGACGTCGGTACGGTCTTTGAACGTTTCCGACGCGGCTCGGACGCCGAGCCGGAACCGGGCGGTCTGGGTTTGGGCTTATGGATCGTCAAGTCCGTGATCGAGCGTCACGGCGGCACCATCGTCGTGCAGCGTACGCCTCAGCAGCGCACCCGTTTCAGCTTTACACTGCCGGTCCAGCCGGACAGTGCCGTCAGTTGAGAGAGAAGCCCCTGCCATGAAAGTTCTGATCGCTGATGACGACCGCGACCTGCTCGAACTGATCGCCTTTACGCTCTCGCAGGCGGGGTTCCTGGCCGTCAAGGCAGTCGATGGCAGCGCCGCTCTGACCCTCTTTGAAAGCGAAGGTCCGGACCTGGTGGTGCTCGACATCAACATGCCCGGCGCCAGCGGCTTCAAGGTGTGCGAGACCATCCGTGCACAATCCGCCGTGCCCATCATGATGCTCACCGCGCGCAACGAAGAAGAGGACCTGGTGCGCTCACTGGAACTGGGTGCCGATGATTACCTGACCAAACCGTTCAGCCCGCGCACCCTGCTGGCCCGCATCAAGGCGCTGCTGCGGCGCGCCGGCATGGAGAATTCGGGCCCCCTGGCATCGGGCCGGATCAAGCTCAACGTCGAGGATCACACCGTGCAGATCGGCGCGGCCGCAGCGGTGCGCCTGACGAAGCTGGAACTGCGGCTGCTGCAGATGCTGCTGGTGAATGCCGGACGCACCGTGGGGTCGGACCGGCTGCTGGTGCATATCTGGGGACACCGCAACTCCGGTGACCGGCAGTTGCTCAAGCAGCTGGTGCATCGCCTGCGCCAGAAGATCGAGCAGGATCCCTCCCTGCCGCAGATCCTGCAGACCGCCACCGGCGCGGGCTACAAGCTGGTCGTGGAGTAGCGGCTACTTCGCGCCGTAGATCTGGTCGAAGCTGCCACCGTCCTCGAAGTGGTCCTTGCTGGCCTTGGTCCAGCCGCCGAATTCGGCGATGGTGACCAGCTGCAGCTTCGGGAATTGGTTGGCGTACTGCTGCGCCACCTGCGGATCACGCGGGCGATAGAAATTCCGGGCGATGATTTCCTGGCCTTCCTTGCTGTACAGGTGCTGCAGGTAGGCGCTCGCCACCGGGGTGGTGCCGTGTTTGAGGGCGACCTGGTCGACCACGGCGACCGAGGGCTCCGCCAGGATGCTCAGCGAGGGGACGACGATCTGGACCTGACCGTTACCGACTTCCTTGATCGCCAGGAAGGCCTCGTTCTCCCAGGCCAGCAGCACATCACCGATGCCGCGCTGGACGAAGGTCGTGGTCGCATCGCGTGCGCCGGTGTCGAGCACCGGCACGTTGGCATAGAGCTTGTGCACGAACTCCTTGGCCTTGGCATCGTTGCCGCCGGGTTGGTGCCTGGCCCAGGCCCATGCCGCCAGGTAATTCCAGCGCGCACCGCCGGAAGTCTTCGGGTTCGGGGTGATCACCGCCACACCGGGCTTGATGAGATCGCCCCAGTCCTTGATGGCCTTGGGGTTGCCCTTGCGCACCAGGAACACGATCGTGGAGGTGTACGGCGCGCTGTTGTCGGGCAGCCGGCTTTGCCAGTTCAGCGGCAGCAGCTTGCCGCGGGTGGCGATCGCATCGACATCACCGGCCAGTCCCAGCGTGACGACATCCGCCGGCAAGCCATCGATCACGGCGCGGGCCTGCTTGCCGGAGCCGCCGTGCGACTGGTTGACGCGCACGTCCTGGCCGGTCTTGGCCTTCCAGAAGCGCGCGAATTCAGCATTGTAATTGTCGTACAACTCACGCGTCGGGTCGTAGGAGGCATTGAGAATGGAAACACTGGCCGCTTGCGCCAGGGGCGCGCCCAGCGCGATAGCGCTCCATGACACCAGCGCCGCCCGCATCCACCACGTCCTGACTTTCATAGCGCCTCTCTCAATAAACCCAATTCTGAAATGCGATGCTAGAGCGGCATCCTCACTGTGTCAGTCTTACCGTAGTCTTACAGTGGTTATAAAGCGGTTACAGGCGCGAATCCCAGCGCCGCCAGCAAGTATGGGCTCAGGCCGCTCGCCGCCTCACGCACTTCGGAAACCTGGGTCAGTGCGCCAAGCTGGGTCATCTCCATGCCGGCGTAGCCGCAGGGATTGATGCGCTGGAAGGGCTCAAGGTCCATGTTCACGTTCAGCGCCAGACCGTGATAGCTGGCGCGGCGCCGGATGCGTATGCCGACACTGGCCAGCTTGCGGTCCGCCACGTACACCCCCGGTGCCTCGCGCTTCGCCACCGCCGCGATGCCCAGTGCGGCCGCGTACCGGATCACGGCCTGCTCGAGCCCGGTCACCAGGTCGCGCACGCCCAGGCCCGCACGGCGCAGATCAATCAGCGCATAGACCACGAGCTGTCCGGGTCCGTGGTAAGTGACCTGGCCGCCCCGATCGGTGTGCACGATGGGGATATCACCGGGCGCCAGCAGGTGCTCACGACGACCGGCCATGCCAAGCGTGAACACGGGCGGATGCTCGAGAAACCACAGCTCATCGGCGCTCAGGGCGGTGCGCGTATCAGTGAACTGCTGCATGCGCTGCCAGGTCAGCTGATAGTCGACCTGGCCCAGGTAGCGGATGATGGGCATCGGACCCGCGCGCGCGCGCAGCTGCGCGTTCACTGCCCGGCTGCCACCAGCGTCGCATTGTCGAGGCCGGCGTTATTGCGGTTCAACGCCTGCTCGGCCCGGTAGCTGGAGCGCACCAAGGGCCCGGCGACACATTCCACGAATCCGCGTTGCAGCGCCGCTGCGCGCAGCTGATCAAACTCGGACGGGCTCACGTAACGCTGTACCGCCAGGTGATTCATGGTGGGTCGCAGATACTGGCCCAACGTCAAAAGGTCCACGCCTATCGCCCGCAGGTCATCCAGCGTCTGGATGACTTCTTCGAAGGTTTCGCCCAGGCCCAGCATCAGGCTGGTCTTGGTCAGCACCGCGGGGTTGTGGCGCTTGGCATGCGCCAACACCTGCAACGTCTGTTCATAGCCGGCGCGCGGATCGCGCACCGGATGGGTGAGGCGGCGTACGGTTTCGAGGTTCTGGGCGAACACCTGCAAACCGGAATCGACGACGGTTTCGACATCACGCAGCACGCCTTGGAAATCCGGCGTCAGCGCCTCGACGGCGGTGTGCGGATTTCGCAGCCGGATGGCGCGCACGCAGGCGGCATAGTGCCCCGCACCCCCGTCCGGCAGGTCGTCGCGGTTCACCGAAGTGAGCACGATGTACTTGAGCTTCATCAGCTCCACGGTGCGCGCGGCGTTCGCCGGCTCCTCGGCGTCCAGCCAGCCGCGCGGATTGCCGGTGTCCACCGCGCAGAAGCGGCAGGCACGCGTACATACCGCGCCCATGAGCATGATAGTCGCGGTGCCGGCGTTCCAGCATTCGCCGATATTCGGGCACTTGGCCTCCTCGCACACGGTCGCGAGGCGGTGCGCGTGGACGATATCCTTGACCGCCTGGAAGCCCGCACCGCTGGGTGCCCTGGCGCGCAGCCACGGCGGCTTGGCTGGTCGCGGCGCAGTGGCCCCGGTCGGGTCCTGGCTACCCTGGTCCTGACTGCCTTGGGCCTTGAGGCCATCGCGGATGGCCGTGAAGCCCTGCGGGGTGCGGTACTTTTCGCCGCTGCGGGCCCGGGCGGGCTCCTGCACGACGGGAATGCGTTTCAGGTCAGACATCGCCCAATTGTACTCTCAGCGCCGCCAGGCGCTGCGGGGAGCCGATATCCAGCCATTGCCCGGTATGGTGCTGGCCTTGCAGGCGGCCGGCGGCGATGGCGCGCTTGAGCAGCGGCAGCAGTGGAAATTGCCCCTCGGTACAGCCCGCGAACAGCGCCGGGCTGAAAATGCCGATACCGCTGTAGGTCAGGGTGGGTCCCGCGCCCACCACCAGCCGCTCCCCGTCCAGCACGAAATCGCCTGCGGGGTGCTGGGGAGGATTGCTCACCATGACCAGGCGCGCATCAGCTGCCGCGGACAGCCGCAGCGAGCTCACATCGATGTCCGTAAAGGTATCGCCGTTGACCACCAGAAAGGGTGCAGGCCCCAGCAATGGCAGCGCGTGGAAGATTCCGCCGCCGGTTTCCAGCGCCGGGCTGCCCTCATCGCTGTACTGGATCTGCAGGCCGAACTGCCGCCCATCGCCCAGTGCGGCGCGGATCTGCGCACCCAGCCAGGACAGATTCACGATCACGTCGCGAATTCCGGCGCGCGCCAGGGCCTCGAGGTGCCAGGCGATGAGCGGCTTGCCGCCCGCGACCAGCAGGGGCTTGGGCGTGTGATCGGTGAGGGGCCGCATGCGTTCGCCGCGACCCGCGGCGAGCACCATGGCCTTCATGCGGACACGGCTCGCTGCACCTCGCGGGCATTGGCCGGCGGCAGCGCGGGCACGGCGAAGTGCTGCAGAAACTCCCGCAACGCCTGCAGCTGCGGGAAGCTGGCGCAGGCATCCACGACATACTGCAGGGTGAGCGGCAGATCCTTCAAATAGCCGCACTTGCCGTCGCGATACCACAGCCGCGCAAAAATCCCCAGCACCTTCAGGTGCCGCTGTATGCCGATGACATCGAACCAGCGCAGCATCTGCGCATCATTGATGCCGGCGCTGTGCGAAGCCTGCGTGTGCATCATCAGCCGATACTCGCGCACCCAGGCCTCGACCCGTGGCCGGGGCCAGCTGATATAGCAGTCCTTGAGCAGCGAGACGAGGTCATAGCCCACCGGACCGCGCAGGGCGTCCTGGAAGTCGATGATCCCGGGATTGCGCTGCCGCGTGATCATCAGATTGCGCGAGTGATAGTCGCGGTGCACGAACACCTGCGGTTGCCCCAGCGCCTCGGCCACCAGGAACTCAAAGGCAGCGGTGATCATCTCACCCTGGCCGCGGTTCAGGTCCAACTGCAAATGCCGGGCACAGAACCACTCGGGCATCAGGGCCATCTCGCGCACCAGCACTTCCCGGTCATAGGCGGGCAGCTGAAACGCCGAGTCCCGGCCCCGCACCTGGATATGGGCCAAGGCCTGCAGCGCATCCCGATACAGCTGGTCGACATCCTGGCCGGCCTCGAGCGCAGGCAGGTACTGGCGTGTCCCGAGGTCCTCCAGCAGCAGCAGGCCCCGTTCGGCATCCCATTCATACACCCGTGGCACGTGGACGCCGGCGGTTTCGAGCATGACGGTGATGTTCAGATAGGGGCGCACGTCCTCCCGACCGGGGGGCGCATCCATGACGATATGGGTGCCGCCCTCGTGGAAGACGCGGAAATACCGGCGAAAGCTGGCATCGCTGGAGGCTGGTTCGATAAGCCGGGGCGACAGCCGCAGCTCCCGGGTGACCCAGTCGGTGACCAGGTTGAAACGCTCGTCGGCGTGAGACATAGGTCTTCATTATAATGCGCGGCCCCATGCCGCACCGTCACCAATTCCCCACTTTCGTCTGCGCCCTGGTTTGCGGCGGGGCGCTCCTGTGCGACTGGGGAGCGCCGGCCCGCGCGGCGGACACCCCATTTTCCTGTCCGGCGCCGACCTCGGTCGCCCGGCAGAAGACAGCGCCCATCCACCAGCCCAGTTTCATCACCGGCGGCGCATTCGACGCGGACTTCGACAAGGGCGACTACAACCCGTCCACCGGCAAAGGCAATGTGAGCGGCAACGTCATCCTGCGTCAGGGCCAGCGGGTCATGAAATCGAACGACGCGGAATTTGAAGGTCCGGACAACGACGTGCGGGTGAAGGGCAAGCTGGATTACACCGACCCGCTGATTCATCTCACCGGCAGCGATGGTCGCTACTCGACCAGCGGCGGCGCGAGCTTCAAGGACGCACAATTCGACCTGTTGCAACGCGATGGCCATGGGTTTGCGCAGCTCGTGGACCTGACGCCCGCGGGCCTGCTGCGCCTGCAGGATGTGCGTTTCACCACCTGCCCGGAGACCGAGGAAGTGTGGCAGGTGGTTGCCCGCTCGCTGACGCTGGACACCGGCCAGCATGTCGGTGTGGCCCGCGACGCCAGCGTCGACTTCAAGGGCATTCCCATCCTGTACCTGCCCTGGATGTCCTTCCCGCTGGACGATCAGCGCAAGACCGGCTTCCTGTTTCCGAGTGTCGGCTCCAGCAGCCGCAGTGGTTTCGAGGCCTCAGCCCCCTGGTACTGGAACATTGCCCCGAATGAGGACCTGCTGCTCACGCCCACCGTCTACACTCGCCGCGGCATCGACATCGGCGGTGATGCGCGCTACATGACCGACGACCAGCATGGTGAGCTGATCTGGCACTTCCTGCCCTACGACGCGCAGGCCGCCGGCGAGGGCTTGGGCAATCACGACCGCTCGTTCGTACATCTGACCCAGACGACCGAGCTGCCGGATGAGTTCCGGCTGACGGTTGATGCGGCCAATGCCGGGGATTCGCTGTATTTCGACGATTTCGCACAGGGCCCGGAGGGCACCACCGTCGCCTACCTCGAGCGCACCGCCGCGCTGTCGTATCGTGATGAGAACTGGCGCCTGGCGGCCCAGGTGCAGCAGTACCAGACCCTCAATGCCGTCCAGCAGGTGCTGGAACCGAACGAGCGCCCCTATGCGCAACTGCCGCAGCTCGTGGCCGACAGCGACTTCGTGCTCGGACCGGCCGGCCTGCTCCACTACGGCTTTGATTCCGAAGTGGTGAACTTCAGCCGCGGCATCGGCGTGACGGGCTGGCGGCTGGACCTGCGCCCCGATGCGACCCTGCATTTCGAGGGGCCGGGCTACTTTGTGCGTCCCGGCATCGCCTACGATTTCACCCAGTACTCGCTGACCGACACCGCGCTCGGCCAGCCGGACAGTCCGCACCGCGCACTGCCGACCGCGAGCCTTGACACCGGATTGATCTTCGAGCGCCCGACCGGTAGCGATGGTCGGCGCACCCTGACCCTGGAGCCACGGTTGGAGTATGTCTATACGCCCTACCGCGACCAGGACCAGTTACCGGTTTTTGATACGGCACTGCCGGACTTGAACCTGGTGGAGCTGTTTCGCACCAACCGCTTCGTGGGCACGGACCGGATCGGGGACGCGGACCAGGTCACCGCCGCGCTGACCAGCCGCCTGCTCGAGACCGGCAGCGGCCAGCAGTTCCTGTCGGCGACGCTGGGACAGACCTACTATTTCCAGCCCCCCCGGGTGCAGATTCCGCTGGAGCCGACCACCGGACTGCGCTCGGATATGGTCGCCGAGGTGGCCCTGACGACCTACAAGAACTGGAGCGTGAATCTGGGCGAGCAGTGGGACCCGCAGAACAGCAAGAGCGACCGCTCCATTGTGGAGCTGCAGTTCAAACCCGCCAACGACGCGGTGGTGAACCTGGCCTACCGGTTCCAGCGCGACACGCCGGCCGAGGAGCAGGCGACGGCGGCGGCGGTCGCGGCGGCCTACAGTCAGTTCTACGCCTCGGAAATCGCCCAGGGACTCACTCCCACCCAGGCGCAACTGGCGGCCCGGGCCCTGGCCGCGGGTTACCTGACCCCGGACAGCCTGGACCAGGTCGAAGCCTCGGCAGCCTGGCCGATCCTGCGCAACTGGAATGCCTACGGACGCGTGGTCTATGCCCTGGATACCCACCAGATGCTGGAGCGCTTTGCGGGGTTCGAATACCACGGCTGCTGCTGGGGGCTGCGGGTCCTGGCCCGCCGCTCGCTCAGCAACAGCACCGGGCGGCAGGACACGGGTATATTCGTGCAACTGGAACTCAACGGTCTGGCGAGTGTCGGATCGGAGGCCGGTACTTTCCTTGGAACCGCTATTCGAGGATACTCCCCAACCTCTGTAAGCCCCTGAAGATCATGAATTATTTTAAACGCACTTCGCTGCTATCCGCCCCTCTGCTGCTGCTGGCCGCCGTTTGCGTAAGCCTGCAGGCTTACGCGCAGACCCGGGAAATCGAAACCCAGGGTCAACTGCTCGACCGCGTCGCCGCGGTGGTGAATGACGGGGTGGTGCTGCAATCGGAGGTCGATGAGAAGCTCGCGGCCGTCAAGGACAACCTGCGCGCCAAGGGGCAGGAGATGCCCCCCGATGCGGTGATCCGCCAGCAGATCCTGGAAAGCCTGATTGTGCAGGAAGCGGAGATGCAGCGCGCCGACCGCGCCGGTCTGAAGGTGTCCGATGAAACCCTGAACAACGCCATGACCGAAGTTGCGCAGCGCAATGGCATCACGCTGCAGCAGCTGCCGCGGGCATTGATCGCACAGGGGATAGATTACGCCGGCTACCGCGATTCGATGCGCCGCGAACTGACGCTGCGGCTGCTGCAGCAACGCGACGTGGTGGGAAAGATTTCGATCACGCCGCGCGAAATCGACCAGTACCTGGATCGCCAGGCACATCACCCCTCCTCCAACGCCGAATACAATGTCTCGCATATCCTGATCGCGGTACCGCAGGAAGCCACTACGGCACAGCTGGAAGCAGCACAGAAAAAAGCGAACGACATCTACCAGCGCGCCAAGGGTGGCGAGGACTTCGCGAAGCTCGCCATCGCCAATTCCAACAGCCAGACGGCACTGGATGGCGGCGAACTGGGCTGGCGCAAGGGTACGGAGCTGCCGACGGTACTGGCCGACACGGTATTGAGCCTCAAGGCCGGCGAAGTCAGCGCGCCGGTGCGGGCCCCGACCGGCTTCCACATCGTGCGTCTGAACGAGATGCGCAACCTGGAGAAAAAGGATGTGGTCGAGCAGATCCGTGTGCGCCACATCCTGATGCGCACCAACGAGCTGCAGGATGACGCCACCGTCAAACAGAAACTGGATAACCTGCGCAAACGCATCATTGCCGGTGAGGACTTCGGCGCGCTTGCCCAGGTCAGCTCACAGGATGTGGGCTCGGCCGCGGATGGCGGCGATATGGGCTGGGACAGCGCCGACACCTTCCCGCCGGAATTCGCCAAGGTGGTCGACTCTTTGAAGGTCGATGAGATTTCCGAACCGTTTCAGACCCAGGCGGGCTGGCACATTGCGCAGGTTACGGGCCGGCGCAAGTACGACGACACCCAGGAACTGCAGCGCAAGCAGGCGGCGGATCAGATCCGCGCCAGCAAGGTCGACGAAGAGACGGAGTTGTGGCTGCGACGCCTGCGCGATGACGCGTACGTCGACCTGAAGTCCTGATCCGTGGCGCCGCAGGCGCGCATCGCGGTGACGTCCGGGGAACCGGCGGGCGTCGGACCGGATCTTTGCCTGCAGCTCGCGCGCGGGCCACTGCCTTGTGAGTTGGTCTGTCTGGGGGATCGCGAGCTGCTCGCGGCGCGCGCCCGGCAGCTGAGCCTGAAACTGAATCTGTGGGACTACGAACCGGGGCCGGAACCGCGACCGCACACGCCGGGTACCCTCGCGGTACTGCACGTCCCCCTGGCCGTCCCCGCCGAGGCCGGCAAGCTCGACTCGCGCAACGCCGCGGCGGTACTCGCCATGCTGGATCGTGCCGCGCAAGGCTGTCTGTCGGGCGAATTCGCCGCGATGGTCACGGCACCGGTGCAGAAGAGCACCATCATCGAAGGCGGCTTTGCCTTCACCGGACACACCGAGTACCTGGCGCAGCGCAGCGGCGCCGCGCTGCCCGTCATGATGCTGGCCTCGGGCAGCATGCGCGTGGCCCTGGCGACCACGCATCTGCCGCTGGCCAACGTGGCACAGGCGATCACGGGCGCCTTGCTGCAGCAGGTCCTGGCGATTGTCGCTGCCGATCTGCAGCGCTGGTGGGGGATCGGCAATCCGCGCATCGCGGTGTGCGGCTTGAACCCCCACGCCGGTGAGAGCGGCCACCTCGGCAGCGAGGAACTGACGATCATCGCACCGGCCGTCAACCAGATGCGCGCGCGTGGCCTCGATGTCAGCGGACCGTTTGCGGCGGATACGATTTTTGTGCCACGACTGATGGCCAGCTACGACGCGGTGCTCGCGATGTACCACGATCAGGGGCTGCCGGTGATCAAGCACGCGCACTTTGATCAGGCCGTGAATGTGACGCTTGGCTTGCCCATCATCCGTACCTCGGTCGATCATGGCACCGCCCTCGACCTTGCCGGCAGCGGCCATGCCGATGTCGCGAGCCTCGCGGCGGCCGTGCGCATGGCGACGACCATGGCGGCACACGCGGCGTGACTGCGGCACGCAAGCGCTTCGGACAACACTTTCTCCACGATCCGGGCGTCATCGAGCGCATCGCGCGCGCGGTCAATCCCGGGCCCGAAGATCACCTGCTGGAAATCGGTCCCGGCCGTGGTGCCCTCACCCATCTGCTGCTGCGGGGGGCCTACGCCAGTTTTGATGCCGTGGAAATCGATCGGGATCTGGCGCAAAACCTGCGGCCGACCATGGCCCTGGCGCGCGCGGCCACCCTGCATGAGTGCGACGCCCTGGAGTTTGATTTTGTCCAACTGGCAAAGCTGCGCGGCGGCCAGCTGCGGGTCATCGGTAACCTGCCCTACAACATCTCCACCCCGCTGCTGTTCCGGTTGCTGGCCGCGGCGCCGGCCATCTTCGACCTGCACGTCATGCTGCAGCGGGAGGTCGTGGCCCGCATGGCCGCGGCACCGGGTACCAGCGAATATGGACGCCTGACCGTGATGCTGGCGCCATGGGTGAACGTCGAGTCGCTGTTCGATATCGGTCCGGGCGCGTTCAAACCCGCGCCGCGTGTCTGGTCGGCGGTCGCGCGCCTTACGGTCAGGCCACAGCCTGCCTTTGCGGTGGCCCCGCAGTATGCGCAGGTGGTCACCACGGCGTTCTCGCAGCGACGCAAGACGCTGCGCAACGCCCTGCGCAGCCTGCTCGAGGTCGGGGATATCGAAGCGTGCGGGGTGGACCCGCAGGTGCGTGCCGAAACGCTGGCCCCGGAAGTGTTCAATCGGCTGGCGCTGCGGCTCGGCCAGGGCACGCTCGCGTCCTGATCGATTGCCGATCGCGCAAATGCGGCGTGATCGGTTACCCTTCGCCTAAGAGGTGCCGCCGATGTCCATCTACAGAAAAATTCTGCTTGCCGTCGACCTGAACGCCGACAGCATCGCCGTGGGCAGACGGGCGCGCGACCTGGCGACCCTGATGGGCGCTGAACTTACGGTGCTGCATGTCGTGGAATACGTTCCGGTTGAACCGGTGGGGGAGAACATGATCCCGCCGGTGCCGATGCTCGATGATCTCGCCGCTGCCGCACGCCAGCGGCTGATCTCGCTGTGCGCCGACATCGGCGTCGACGCCGACCACCAGCGGGTCGAGGTCGGCAGCGTCAAAGGCGAAGTCGTCCGTGTGGCGCGCGTCATGCAGTGTGATCTGATCGTGCTCGGGGCCCGTGAGCGTCACGGGCTGTCCATTTTTGTGAACCTCACGGAAGATACCGTGCTGCATGCGGCGCCATGCGATGTGCTCGCCGTACGCGTCAGCGGTGAGCAAGTGGTTTGAAAGCGATTACAGGGTAACTGATGCAGGAAGCCGCACACAGGATCACGGTAGACGTACAGACCAGCTACCTGTCCGAACAATCTGACCCGGATGAGCCGCGGTTCGTATTCTCCTACACGATCACCATCCGCAACGATGGCGCTCACCCCGCCCGGCTGATGCGCCGGCACTGGTTGATCACGGACGCGAATGGCAAGGTACAGGAAGTGCGCGGGGACGGTGTCGTCGGGGAGCAGCCCCACCTGAAACCGGGCCAGGGCTTCCGCTACTCCAGCGCCGCCATCCTCGAAACGCCGGTGGGAGTCATGCAGGGCAGCTACCAGATGATCGCGGACGACGGCAGGGCGTTTGATGCGCCCATTGCCCCGTTCCGCCTGGCCATGCCCGGCGTACTGCAGTAACCGCACCGGCCCATGGCACGCTTTGCCATTGGCGATGTACAAGGCTGTGCCACCGAGCTGCGCGCGCTGCTCGGCGCCATCAAATTCTCGCACCACCGCGACCAGCTCTGGTTCGTGGGCGACCTGGTGAATCGCGGGCCGTATTCGCTGGAGTGTCTGCGGCTGATCCGCGACCTCGGTGACAATGCCGTCGTGGTGCTCGGCAATCACGATCTGCACCTGCTCGCCATGGTCTTCGGCGCGCGCCTGTCGGACCGGCCGGGCGACACCCTGCGCGAGGTGTTGCGCGCCCCGGACCGCGTTGCGCTTCTGCAATGGCTGCTCGAGCGGCCGCTGGCACACCAGGACCCCACCCATGGTGAACTGCTGATTCATGCCGGCCTCGTCCCGCAGTGGACGGTGCCGCAGACACTGCTCCTGGCGCGCGAGGTGCACGACGCACTGCTGGCTGCGCCGGAGGTGTTCTTCGAGCATATGTACGGCGATAAGCCCGACCAGTGGTCCGAGGATCTCACCGGTGCCGACCGCATCCGGTTCATCGTCAACTGCCTGACGCGCCTGCGGGTGTGCACGGCCGCGGGCCGCGTCGCACTCAAGGCCAAGGGACCGCCGCCCCGTGCCGGCACGCTCCTGCCCTGGTTTGAAGTCCCGGGCCGCGCCAGCCGCCAGAACCGCATCATCTTCGGCCATTGGTCGGCGCTGGGCTATGTGAACGCGCATGGGGTGATCGGACTGGACACCGGTTGCGTTTGGGGTGGCGCGCTGACCGCCGTGAATCTCGATCAGCCGATCCGTCCGATCAGCATCCCCTGCGGCGGTTATCAGCAACCGGACGAAATCTAGCCCCGGCGCGCTCCAAATCGGTGCGGCCAATTGCGCGCGGTTCGTCGCGTGTGCTTAATGCGCTATGGCGATCGAAAGCCGTTCCATTGATTTTGTACCCGAAGCCGAACGCCACGGGCGCGTACGGGACCAGGGACCGTTCTGGTTCCTGAGCAATTTCCATTTCTTCGCGATCGCCATCGGCTTCGTGGGGCCGAGCCTGGGGCTGTCGCTGCGCGCCACGGCCAGCGCCGGCATTCTCGGCATCATCATCGGCACGGCCCTGCAGGCCTTCCATGCCTCCCAAGGCGCGGAAATGGGCCTGCCGCAGATGATCCAGTCCCGGGCGCAGTTCGGTTATCGCGGTGTCATCGTGCCGCTGATCGCCACGCTGATCAGCCTGGTCGGCTACAACGTCGTCTCCACGGTGCTGGTGTCAGAGGGCGCCGCCGCCCTGTGGGGCTTCAATCGCGAGGTCGTCGCCATTGGGTTGTCGGTACTTGCGGCGCTCCTGGCCATCTGGGGCTATGACTGGCTGCACCGCGCCTTCAAGGTGATGTTCTGGATCAGTCTGCCGCTGTTCACGCTGCTGACCCTGGCGATCTTCACCGGTGCGGCCGGCGGCACCACGCCCACGCACTCCACGTTCACCTGGGCGGCCTTTGTCACCCAGATGGCCTCCGCCGCCAGCTTCAATGTGACCGCGGCGCCCTATGTCTCGGACTATTCGCGCTACCTGCCCACCCGCACGTCACGGGCAAGAATCATTGCGAATGTCTTCGCCGGTTCGGCTTCCTCCGCGATCTGGCTGATCATCGTCGGTGCGTGGCTTGCCACCCGCCTGGGTGCCACCGACGGACTGCTGGCGCTGCACCAGACCGGCGATGTGCTGTGGCCGCATCTGGGCTCGGTTCTGGCGGCCGTGTCCATTGCGGCGCTGTTCACAACCTGTGGGATGAATGCCTATAGCGCGATGCTGACCTTTGTCACGATCTGCGATTCCCTGCGCCGGGTACGACCGACCCGAGCCTTGCGCATCAACGTGATTGCCGGCGTCACGGTGCTGTGGATCACCGTGGCAGTGGGCTTTGGCGGCAATGCCGTGACCTATGTCAATACCATGCTGGTGCTGATGCTGTACTTCCTCATTCCCTGGAGTGCGGTCAACCTGATCGACTACTTCTACCTGCGCAAGGGCCGGTATTCGATTCCGGACCTGTTTGAGCCCGATGGCATGTACGGCGCATGGAACGCGCGCGGCCTGCTGGCCTATGCAGTGGGTTTCACGGTGAGCATTCCGTTCTTCGTCGTGCCCAATGTCTACACCGGGCCGTTGGCACGGCTCATGGGCGGTGTGGATATCGGCTGGCTGATCAGCGCCCTGGCTTCTTCCGCCACTTATCTGGTGGCGCGCTTTCCGGTCGCCCAAACGCGCCTTACCGCCCCGCAAATACCGCCTTGAGGTCGGTAACCTGCTCCTCGCGCTCGTAGAGGATCAGGTCGCCTTCGAGCTGCTCGAGATGGGTCAGCATGGCCTTGGCGAGCCCATCGCCATCCTTGCGCTCGATGAGTTTGATCAAACTGGCGTGCGATACGTGTGAACAGCCGCTGGTGTCCGGACGCTCGTAGATCGCGGTGATCAGGGAGGAGCGCGCCATGAGATCACGCAGCACCGCCATGATGACACTGTTGCCGACAATGTCGGCCAGCAGCGTATGAAATTCATGCGAGGCGCGCAATTCGAAGGCGCGATCGCCACTGTCCTCACCCTCGCGCTCCTTGCGAATGTGCTCCCGTAGCTGTCGCAGCGCATCCTCATCCGCGGCCTTCACCACTTCGTGCGCCAGCGCCACTTCAATCAAGCGTCGGGCGGCAAATACCTCGCGTGCCTCCTTGACGGAAGGGTAGGCCACGATCGCACCGCGATTGCGCTGCAAAGTGACCACCTTGTCGCGGGCGAGCGCGTGCAGCACCGAGCGGATGCGCATGCGGCTGACACCAAAAACCTCGCCGAGCTGGTCCTCGACCAGCCGCGCACCGGGCAGCAGCCGACGCTCCGCAATCGCGACATGGATGCGGCGATAGATCTCGCCCTCGGGCGGATGGGCTGCAGCACTGCGCGTTTGCGGCTTGCGCGCGGCGGATGGCTTGCTGCCTTTGGCGGTGCGTTTTGCTGTGTTTTTTGCTAGAGGACCCACGATGGCGTCTTATTCCTTGAGTCTGCGCCGCTTGCGACACGGCGCTTCGTTGCTGCGCCATCTTAGCCGGCCTGATCGGGTTGTCGATGCCGATAAGCCCAAGCACCCGGATGGGGTGCGCCCCAGGAGCTTATGTGGACAGTGGTCACATGGATTGTTCACAATCCTGCCGTGTTTGTTCACACTATGTGCACGGCAGCCCCGTGTTGCACCAACTTAACACCTGAGCCCCGAGGCCACGCCGCGGCGCCGACCCGCTCTCCCGCCGCGATTTGGTCCACACTCGGTCATCCCCTGCGGCCCATCGAGCCGCCGCGAATGGTTCACTAAACATCTTGTTTTTGTTGACAATATGGTGATCCACGCGCTTCGGCAAAATCGTTCCCACCGGTACGCGCGCCCGCTGTCCTGCGCTGCGCCCGTGCCCGGTCATGCGCTGCCCTGGCACAGAAGCTGCTTTGCCCAGTATCAGTCGGTGCGCTCGAGCGCACTGGCGCTACGAAAAAAGCAGCAGAGGGAGCAGCGCCGATGTCGAGCAAAACCACTTCAAGGATCGCCGTC
>DATHOA010000283.1:0-2713 GCA_035485475.1 Steroidobacteraceae bacterium
TGCGAACTGACGATCCGGTCGCGCGCGGGCGAAACCGGCCAGGTGCTCGTCTCGGTGCAGGACTCAGGCGTCGGCATCGACCCACAGAACGCAAGTCGGCTGTTCGACGCATTCTTCACCACCAAACCCGACGGTATGGGCATGGGCCTGTCGATTTGCCGGACGATCATCGATGCGCATGGCGGCCGATTGTGGGCGTCCGGCAATGCCGGGCCCGGTGCGACTTTCCAATTCAGCCTGCCTGCGGTCCGCCAGCCCGTCTCGGCGGAGGATATGCGCTCCGACTTTCACTAAGGACTACTTGAGATTTTCGGGCTTCCAGAGGTATTCACTGGCTTATACTGTTCGTCTATGATTACGGTCGATGTTCCTCTGCTGCGGATACTACTCTGCGACATCGCACCTCAGGACTTTCCGCTAATGTCTATTTGTCGAGAGGAGTGGAAACAATTGATTATTTTGAGAATTACTTTGACCGATTATTGAAACCCGAAAACTCAACTCGCGTCCGCTCGCCGTCACCGATCACTGTCCCTCGATCCGGCCCCCGCCGCTCATAACAGCTAGCCCATCTTATTCAGCGCATGGCAGGGATTCGTTGGCGGATGTAGCGTAAGCGTCTGATTTGAAGCAGAGATTTGGGTGTCGAAGCAATTTCCACCGAATCGGACGCTGCCACACCCGCCATGGTCGAAGATAACCTCCTGCCATTCAGTTTCCCAGCCGTCGAGCGCAAGAAAGTCACCGCCGCATTTGATGGCGGACGCATAACCTCCGACGGCGGCGTGATGTTGCTCGCCGCAATCGAAAAAGACCTCGGCATCGCCGACCGGCTTGCACCGCTGATGACCGATCCGCGCAATCCGCTGCTGGTGACACACAGTGTGGCTGACATCCTGCGTGCACGCATGCTGGCCATTGCCTGTGGCTATGAGGACGCCGACGACCTCGACCACCTGCGCACCGATCCTGGCTTCAAGCTGGCCTGCGGGCGTTTGCCCGACAGCGGCACCGATCTGTGCTCGCAGCCGACCGTGTCGCGATGGGAGAATGCACCGACCCTGCGTGAGGTGGTGCGCATGACCTACGCCATGGTCGACACCTATTGCGCCAGCTACAAGCGGCCCCCGCGCGCGGTCACCCTGGATATCGATGACACGCTCGACGTTGTGCATGGCCATCAGCAGCTTTCGCTGTTCAACGCTCATTACGATGAACGATGCTTTCTGCCGATCCACGTCTACGACACCGCCACATCGCGCCCCGTGGCGGTGTTGCTGCGCACCGGCACGACGCCGTCAGGGGTGGAGATCCGCGGCCACCTGCGGCGCCTGGTGCGCCGGATCCGCAGCCATTGGCCCAATACACGGCTGACCATCCGCGGCGACGGCCATTACGGTCGGCCTGAAGTGATGGCGTGGTGCGAGGCCAATGGCATCGATTATATCTTCGGCCTGGCTGGCAATGCGGTTGTGGATCGCCTGGTGGAACCGATCGCGGACGATGTGCGGGTGCGCCGCGCGGAGGGAGAAGCCCCGGTCGTGCGCCGCTACTGCGAGGTCCGCTATGGTGCCCGGTCCTGGCGCTGCGAGCGGCGGGTCGGCGCACGGATCGAGGCCACGGCGCAGGGCCTGGATATTCGTTACGTCGTCACGAACATCGCCGGCGGCAGCGCCCAGTGGCTGTATGACAGTCTGTATTGTGCTCGTGGTCAGGCTGAGAACCTGATCAAACTGCACAAGACCCAGCTTGCGTCCGACCGCACCAGTTGCCGCTCTCCGCTCGCCAATCAGGTGCGTCTGCTACTGCACACCGGCGCCTACTGGCTGATGCTCAAGCTTCGCGATGCCATTCCCAGGCCGCAACCGCTCGCTACGGCCGAGTTCACCACCTTGCGGATGCGCCTGATCAAGATCGCCGCTCGCATCGTCGAAACCGCAAGCCGGGTCCGTGTCGCCTTCGCCGCAGCGCATCCCCAGGCCGCGCTGTTCGCCAGCCTCGCACGCTGCCTCCAACCGGCCGGGCCGTGACCGTCGGGGCCTGTGCCCTATAATCGCCCGCCCCCTTCAACCGCAAACGCCCATCAGATATGGTCCGGACCAGCGACGAAAAGCCGCATCGGGGAACCGCGCCCGGTGTCTCAGAACGCCCTTTGTGCTTCAGTCCACTGAATAAGATGGGCTAGCTTAGCGGTATCCATCCAGGTCAAGCTCCCCGGCGGCCCACTTCGGTTCGAACCGAGCAAGTGCGCGCCGACAGCGAGTGGGGTGGATTTCAGACCTTCCCAGGGGCCTCCTAGCCAAGCGTCCCCGATCCTTGAGCGGCCTTAAATGGCTCGGATCCCAAAATTGCTTGAGGGTAGAAGGCTTCTGCCGACATCGCATAGCAGCGACATCCGCAAGCGCCGATGCTCGTGCCCTATCCCGGAACAAGAAATGGGAATCTCGCGACATCGTCCGGGTCCCAAGGCATTGGAGGATCAAAATGCGTTACCGAACGCAGAAGCTAGCCAGCGTCATCCTGATCACCGCGATGGGTGGGTGCACGACGTCCGCACCGCCGCCCGTCGCCCCGACACCAACGGCACCGCCCGTTTCGTTCGATGGCACTTATCGAGGCTCGATCAAGCTAACGTCCTCGGGTGTCAGTGGAGGCCAAACCAACTGGTGCGACACGCCGCCAGCAATCTCGCTATCGCTACAGAATAGCACAT
>DATHOA010000284.1:0-5086 GCA_035485475.1 Steroidobacteraceae bacterium
CGGTTGCGCGCGGCGGCGGAACGCGCCGGGTTCAGTCGCCGGTCGAACAGCTGGAACAACTTCAGTGCGATGCCGGGATTGGCCTGCAGCACCCGCTCCATGTAGGCCTGGCTGAAGGGTAGACCGGTCTGCACCAGGTAACGACCGCAGGCGCGCAGCACCATGATTTCGCGCACCGCAAGTCCCGTGAGGGGCAGCAGGCGGTTGAAGCCATCATTCTCGGTGGCGCCGGTCCAGACGCTGTCGATGGCGGCGGTCAGGCGCGCGCCGAGCTTGCCGATGTCAAAGGGTGTCGCATGGGCCAGCTCAAAATCCTGGATCCTGGCCTGCGCGCCGTCGGGCCACCTGATCTCGTACGGCTGCTCGGCGATGACACGCAGGCCGAAATTCTCCATCACCGGCACGACATCGGAAATCGAGACCGCGGCGCCGCGACGATACAGCGTCAGATGCAACTGCGTGGCGTCCTCTCCGGCGGCGCGGTGCAGTCGCAGCCGCATGGCGTCGGCCTGCGGCCCCAAGGCCATCAATTCTGCGATATCGCCCAGTGCCGCGGTGGGTGATATCTGTTCGGTGTAGGCGGCGGGGAACACCGATGCGAAGCGCGCCCACAGCGCCAGGGCTGCGGCTTCGTCCATGCTGGCAGTCAGCGCCTCGCGCAGGCCTGCCTGCCAGGTCGAGGCCGCGCGCGCCAACGCCCGTTCAATCCGGGCCAGATCCACGCGGGCTGGCACCTCGGACCCCAGTCGCACCACGACATACAGTCGCGCCAGAGTGGAGTCCGAAATCTCGACCTGAGTTTCCACCGTCTGGCCGCCCAGATCGGTGCGCAGCACAGTCTCGATGCGCGCCAGCACCCGTGCGTCATAACGGTCGCGCGGGACGTATACCAGGCAGGCATAGAAGCGGCCGAAGGGATCACGGCGCGCGAACAGGCGCACCTGGGAGCGCTCGTACAGGTTGACGATACCGCGGGCGCTGCGCACGAGCTCGGCAACGCTGGCTTGGAACAGCTCATCGCGCGGGTAGGTTTCCAGCACATGGGCCAGCGCCTTGGCATCGTGGCCACCGGGTGCCGAATCGAGGGCACTCGTGACGGCATTGAGCTTGTCTTTGAGCAGGGGAATGGTGCGCGGACTGCTTTCATAAGCCGAAGACGTCCACAGTCCGAGGAAACGGTGCTCACCCGTGACTCGGCCGCGCGCGTCGAACGTGCGCACCCCGACGTAGTCCAGATAGCCGCCACGGTGCACCGTCGCGCGCGTGTTGGCCTTCGTCACCAGCACCGCCCGCGCGGCGCGCGCCTCGCGTTGCATGGCGCCAGTGAGCACCGTGGGTGTCGGTGGTGGCACCCCTGGCCGTCCGGCGCGCAGAATTCCCAGCCCCGACTCCGGCACCGACAGCAGCTGATCCTGCCGCGCGCCGCGGCGCAGCCGGTAGTGACGATAGCCGAGGAAGGTGAAGTGACCCTGCGCCATCCATTCAATGAGCGCCTGGGCGTCGACCGCGTCCACCTCGGGCGGCACGCCGGGGTTGCGCAGCTCGCGCGCGGCGACCTGTACCTGCTGCAGCATGGGCTGCCAGTCCGACACCGCGGCCCGCACATCGGCGAGCGTCGCGCTCAAAGTGACCTTGATCAGTTCCAACCGTGCCGGCTCGATCTGCCGATCCACTTCGAACAGCTGCCAGGACTCGCGAAGTGTCGCGCGGCCGCGCGGCACGTCGAACACGGGGTGGATTATCAGGTGCACCCCGATACCGAGGCGACTGAAGGCCAGCAGCAGCGAGTCGACCAGGAAGGGCATGTCCGTGGTGACCACCGCAATCAGCGTGTGCGGGCCCGGTGCGGCGTCGGCGCCGAGCTCACCATCCAGGACGGACACCACCGAGCGTCCCGGCGCCCGGTGCTGACCCACGCGCCAATGCGCCATGGCAACGCGGGCGAGGTATGCCGGGTCGCGCGCGAGCAGGTCCTCCTCCGCGACACCCGAAAAGTAGCGGCGCAGATATGCCGCGGCGTCAACGTTGCGGGCTCTGCGCGCCATGCCGCGTGCGGCGGCGATGATACGTCCGATGAGGCGAACCCGGGCCGCCGGTATCTCGACTGACATGGTCCGCAGTATACGCCCGGCGGGTGGCATTGGATCAGGGTCGATGCGGCTGCGACAGGTATTCGGGTGTCTGCATTTCGGTAAGGCGACTGAGCACACGCTGGAATTCAAATTGCAATCGCTCACCCTGGTATAGCTGCGGCAGCGGTGCGGCGGCGGTAACGACCAGGTTCACGCGACGGTCATAGAGTTCGTCCACCAGCGCGATGAAGCGCCGTGCGGCATCTTCATCCTGCGTCGTCAGCACGGGGACGTGCGCGACCAGCACGGTCGGCCAAGTGCGCGCAATCTCGATGTAATCCTCGGTGCTGCGCGGACCTTCACAGATGGCCTGGAATTCAAACCAGACTGCAAGCGCATTGGTCGCGACAGCGCGGATCCTGCGGCCCGCCACTTCGATCTCAGCGACCTGTGCCGCAGCGCCATGGGTGAGTCCGCGGAACAGTCCCGCCAGGCGCGCCTCGGTTCCCGGGCTCGTCGTCAGCAGGTAAGTGCCCGCGCGCGTCAGCCGGCGCAAGCGGTAGTCCGTGCCGCCGTCCACCGCGATCACCTGCGTATGTCGCTTGATCTGTTCGATGGCGGGCAGGAATCGCTGCCGCTGCAGACCGTCGCGATACAGTTCATCCGGTGGTGAATTGGAGGTCGCCACCAAGGTCACGCCGCGCGCGAACAATGCCGCCAGCAGCGTTCCCAGGATCATGGCGTCGGCGATGTCGCTGACGAAGAATTCATCGAAGCACAACACCGCGACACCGGCCGCGATGCCATCCGCGACCAGCTCCAGCGGCGCCTCATGCCCGGCATGTTCCCTGAGGCCGCTATGCACATCCTGCATGAAGCGGTGGAAGTGCCGGCGCCGCTTCTGGGTGAAGGGCAGACTGTCGTAGAACATATCCATCAGCCAGGTCTTGCCACGACCGACCGCGCCCCACAGATACAGACCCGGCTCCGGCGGTCGTGGCGCGCGTCGCAGGACCGTGCGCAGCAACCTCAGGCCCTGGTTTGCCGTGCGCTGCCGGCGTATCAGGCGCTGGCGCAGGTCCGACAGGGCCGCCACCGCGACCAGCTGCGCCGGATCGGACTGATAGCCGTTTTCACGCAGTTCGCGCCGGTAGAGCTCCAGCACTACAGCGCCTGGTAGTTCGGTCCGGAACCGCCTTCCGGGGTGGTCCAGTCGATGACGCCGTACGGGTCCTTGATGTCGCAGGCCTTGCAGTGCACACAGTTGGCCGCGTTGATCTGCAGTCGCTTGCCACCCTCACCATCGTCCAGCATCTCGTACACATTGGCCGGGCAGAAGCGCAGGCAGGGATTGCCGAATTCCCGGGCGCAACGATCAGCGCACAGTGAAGGATCGCGCACCTTCAGGTGCACGGGCTGTGATTCCTCGTGCGTGGTCCCGGCGAAGAACACCGAAGCCAGCCGATCGCGGGGCGGCAGCGTGCGATCAGCCCAGTGGCGTTCCACCGGTGATTGTTCCTGCAGAGTATGCAGCTGCTCATGATCGGGTTTGTGCTTGAGCGTCCAGGGCAGCCTGCCGGCGGTGGCCGTTTCCAATGCCGCATTGGCCAGTCCCAGCCACAACCCGCGCTTGAAGCCCGGCTTGATGTTGCGGACCCGCAGCAGCTCCTGCCCACCGGGGGACTGGCGCCAGCGCGCCTCGAAGCCTTGCATGGAGCCGGCCTGCACGAACTCCTCAGCGGCCAGGCAGCCCGAGCGGATGGCCTGGTGCACGCCCTTGATCTTCGGGACGTTCACACCGCCGGCGGTGTCGCCGATGAGCACGGCGCCGGGCATCGCCAGTTGCGGAATCGATTGCCAGCCGCCGGCGGCGATGGTGCGTGCGCCAGCGGCCAGGATCTCCCCGCCCGCGAACAAGGGCCTGATATGGGGATGATTCTTGAATTGCTGGAAGGCTTCAAACGGCCTGAAGTTCGGATCCGAGTAATCCAGTCCTGCGACGAAGCCGACGTACACACGGTCCTGATCCAGGTGATAGATGAAGCTGCCGCCGTAGGTGGCCGTATCAAGGGGCCAGCCCAGGGTGTGCTGTATCAGTCCGGGTTCGACGCGGCCTGCGGGTACCTGCCAAAGTTCCTTCATTCCCAGTCCGTAGGTCTGTGGTCCGGATTTGGCATCGAGGTTGAAGCGCCTGGTGAGGACTTTGGCGAGGCTGCCGCGCGCGCCTTCAGCGATGAAGGTCAGGGGCGCACGTACTTCGGGGCCAGCGGAATAGTTGGGTCCGGGTTCACCGGATTTCGTCAGTCCCATGTCACCGATCTGTACGCCGGCCACCGCGCCTTGATCGTCAAACAGCGGCTCGGCGGCGGCGAAGCCCGGGAAAACGTCCACGCCGAGGCTCTCCGCCTGCTGGCCGAGCCATGCCGTGAGCAACCCAAGTGACACGATCAGGTTGCCGTGATTGTCCAAGTGCGGTCGCGTCGGCAGGCGGATGCTGCCGGTACGGGTCAGCAGGCGAAACTCATCACGCTTGGCTGGCACGCAGATGCCAGGCGGATGGGTGCGCCACTGTGGCAGCAACGTATCCAGCGGTCCGGGCTCGATGACGGCGCCGGACAAGGAGTGCGCACCCACCGTGGCGCCTTTTTCCAGCACGCAGATATTGATGTCGGGCTTCAGCTGCTTCAGGCGGATGGCGCAGGCCAGGCCCGCGGGGCCGGCCCCGACAATCACGGCGTCGTACTCGAGAACGTCTCTGCTCATGCCGCGATTGTAACGGGGTTATTTGGGCTGCATGCGAATGGCGCCATCCAGACGGATGGTGGTGCCGTTGAGCATTGGATTGGTGATGATGCTGGCGGCCAATTGCGCGAATTCGGCGGGCTTGCCTAAGCGTGATGGGAAAGGAATCTGCTTGCCCAGCGACTCTTGAACTTCGGGTGGCATGCCGGCCAGCATGGGGGTGTGGAAGATTCCCGGCGCGATGGCGACGCAGCGGATACCGAACATGGCCA
>DATHOA010000285.1:0-20595 GCA_035485475.1 Steroidobacteraceae bacterium
CGAATGGCGGGATCAAAACCCGCTGCCTTACCACTTGGCGACACCCCACCATAAACAATCCTCATGCCCGCAACGCCAGGAGCGGCGAGACATTCATTCCGCGGGCCACCATACCGCGCCATGGCGCAGGGACCCTCGTCACGATGTCTTGTGCCTCATCCTGGGTTGCGCAGGGTGCGAAAATGCAGGACCCCGTGCCCGTCAGCCGCGCCGGTGCGAACTGCCCCAGCCAGTCCAGCGCGCGCGCGACTTCGGGATAGCGTGCGCGCACCACCGGTTCGAAATCATTCCGCCCGCCCGACCGTAAAAAGCCGCCCATTGTGATGGGGGGTGAATTTCGTGTCAATTCAGGTGCCTGGAACACGGCCGCGGTCGGGACATGGACCTGCGGATGCACCAGTGCAAACCAGTGCTGCGGCAGTTTCATGGCCGTGAGACGCTCGCCGCGCCCTTCGGCCCAGGCCGAATGCCCTCGGACGAATACCGGCACGTCAGCACCCAGTTTGACGCCGATGTCGGCAAGATCGTCTTCTTTAAGACCACACTCCCACAGCTGGTTCAGGGCCACGAGCACCGTCGCGGCATCCGAACTGCCGCCTCCCAGGCCGCCACCCATGGGAATGCGCTTGGCGACCTCGAGGCTG
Organism: Steroidobacteraceae bacterium; assembly: GCA_035485475.1. Classification (GTDB taxonomy): domain Bacteria; phylum Pseudomonadota; class Gammaproteobacteria; order Steroidobacterales; family Steroidobacteraceae; genus DAIDKA01. The sequence continues at coordinate 645 of DATHOA010000285.1, forward strand.
GCGCCCAGCCGGCTGCCCGCGGCTGCCTGGAGGGCCCGGGCCGCCCGCACCACCAGGTCCGCCTCGGCCGGCACGCCCGGTGGCCCGGCAGGCCGCTCGATCAATCCATCCGCTCGCACCTGGATTTGGATGTCATCGGCCAGGTCGATGAGCTGGAACAGCGTCTGCAGGTCGTGGTAGCCATCCGGGCGGCGCGCCGTGACATGCAAAAACAGATTGAGCTTGGCCGGGGCCGGCCACAGGAGCGGGGCGCTCATGGCGAATGCCAGGCCTCGATGACCAGCTTCACCCGCACCTGGTCCCGCGCCACCGTCATTTTCTGGGGCAGCGCGCCATCCGCAGTCTGCATGTAGTCACCGAAAGTCACGGTCCAGCCGGACTGCGCCAGGGTGCCCAGATAGCCCTGTGCGCTCAGGCTTTCGGTACTGGTCGTGGCCGGATCCGGCACGCCCTGAATCCAGTAACGCAGGCTGTTCAGGGGCGGCTCGAACCCTAGGCGCCGCAGCAGCGCATCGTGCGCGGCCTGACTGTCGTACGCCTCGCCGGATGGATTCGTCACGGTCAACACGCCCGCATCATTGACGATGCGCACCCCGGCGACACCCAACGGACCATCCAGGCTCACCGTGCTGCGCGTTCCATCCTGGATCCAGCGCACGTGACCATTGAAACCATCGGATCCGGCGACGACCCCGATGCGCCCCTGTGCGGTGAACTGCGCGCGCGCCTGCAGCTGCGCGCGACGCGCGGGCCAGCCGGCGACCACCTGTTCCGGCGCGACGGCGGGGGCGATGGGTTTGGGGACGGTCTGGCAGGCGCTGAGCCACAGGGCCGCAGCGAGCAATACGGCAAGCTGAACTGGCCGCATGCGCGCGGCCACGGCCCGGCTGCCCACCGGCATATCAGTGGTGTCCGGAACTCGGCACCAGGCGCTGTCGCGTGGCCTCGAGCGCCGCGGATTCGGGATGGCGGCTCAGTGCATCATTCAGCACCTTGCGCGCCTGCGCCTGCGAGCCACTGCTCCACAGCGCTTCGACCCAGTGGGCCGCAATATCCGGATCCTGTCCCACGGTGTAGGCGTGTTCGAGAATGCCCGCCGCATCGCGCGAATCCCCGCGCCGCAGCCGCACCCACCCCAGGCTGTCCAGCGCCGCCGGACTGTCCGGCGTGACCAGCAGGGCCTGGCGGATCAACTTCTCGGCGCGCGGCAGCTGCTGGTGATGATCCGCCAGCGTGTAGCCCAGCGCGTTCAGTATGGTCGGGTCATCCGGGCGCGTGGCCAGCAGCAGCTCGAAGGCCTGCACCGATTCACGGGTCTGCCCGGCGCGCTCCATCATGGTGGCGCGCTCGTATTCCAAAGTCGGGTTGTGCGGGTAGGCCTGGCCCGCAGCCGAGAGCAGCGCCAGCGCCCCCTCGGCGTCGCCGTGATCCGCCAGCAGATGCGCCTTCTGCACGACGAGTTCAAAGGTGGTGCGCGCGTCATGACTGGCCAGATCATCGACCAGCGCAAACGCCTCGGCACGCTTGCCGGAATCCAGCAGCAGACCCGCCGCGGCGACCCGCGCCGGGGCGGCCATCGACGAATCGATCAGCCGCCGGTAGATGGCGAGCGCCGCATCCTTGTCGCCCTGCGCTTCGGCAATCTGCGCCAGGTAGAATATGGCGCCATCACCCGCCTCGCCGCTGCTCATCAGTGCGGTGAAGCGCTTTTGCGCCTGCGGCAGATCGCCATTGTCATAGGCGAGCAGCGCCAGCCGTCGGTCGATCTCCTGGGTATCGATATCCCCGCCCGCGCGCAGCCGCTCCAGCTCCTTGGTCGCCTCATCCGTGCGCCCCAGGTCCTGCAGCACTTCGGCCACTTCGAAGACACCGTCGGTGACATCCAGGCGCGCAACCTCGTGCGCCGTCGCCAGCGCCAGCGTCGCATCGGCGCGCAGCACGGCAATCCGCGCCTTCAGTCGCAGCGCCTCGGTGGACTTCGGGTCGCGCTGCAGCGCCTCCTCGACCAGGTGATCGGCGCGTTTGAAGTCATACGCCTCCACGGCCATCGCACCCAGCGCGGTCAGCACCGCGGCGGAGCGTTGCGGGGTGTCAATCACCGCATCCAGGGCCGCAAACGCGGCCGTCGCATCGGACTGGTCGGCCAGCACCTGCATGGAGCCGATCAGGTCGCGGTCGGCCACCTTGGTATCGGCGGCCAGTGCGACACTGATACCGGCGCGCGCTTCCGGTACGCGGTACAGCTTCAAGGCGATGGTGGCGTAGATGAGCGCGGCCTGAGGATCCTTGGGCGCCGCCTTGAACCAGTTCTGCACGGCGATCCAGGCCGCCGGGACGTCCTGGCAATCCAAGGCCACATCGGTGGCATGGCTGGCCATTTGGGCCGGCGCGCCCTGCGAGGCCACGGCCAGGTCCTCCGAGGCGCCGCGACAGTCGCCACGCTGCAGCGCGAGCTCCCCCGCCACGCTGGCCTGGGCCGGATCCGTCGGCGCAGTCGGTGCGTCCGCGGCCGGGTCCGGCGCAGCAGCTTGTGATTCAGCAGGATCCGCGGCAGCGCTCACACCTGCCGGCGGTACGGTAGATTGGCAACCTGCCAGGATCAGCGCGGCCACCGCGCCAACCGACAGGCTCATCCAGATTCGTGTCGGGCCCATGGCCCCACTATATCTCCAAACACGCCTTGTCACCTCCATCAGGCATCGCTGAGAATGCCGCGCCCCATTTTTGGGCTGGATCTGTAACTCTATGTAACCTCATGAAGGATTCAATACGCCAACGCCTGGAGAAAATGGTCGACCGCTTCGAGGAAGTCGGCGGCCTGCTGGCTGATCCGTCCACGGACGGCGGTTCGCAGCAGTTTCGCGAACTGTCGCAGGAATACTCGCGGCTCCAGCCGCTTACACAGGGCTTTCAGAGCTACCGCACACTGGAAGCGGACCTGGCGACCGCCCAGCTGATGGCCACGGATCCGGATCCCTCCATGCGTGACATGGCCGCGGAGGAAGTCCAGCGACTGGGCGGCGCCCTGGAGGCTACCGAAGCGCAGCTGCGCAGCCTGCTGATCCCACGCGATCCACGTGATGAGAAGAACATCTTCCTGGAAGTGCGCGCGGGTACGGGCGGAGATGAGGCGGCGATCTTCGCCGGTGACCTGCTGCGCATGTACATGCGCTATGCGCAGATGCGCGGGTTCGCCACTGAAATCATCAGCGAGAGTGGCGGGGAGCACGGCGGCTACAAGGAAGTGATCTGCCGCATTGCCGGACACAATGCATTCTTCCAGTTCCGCTTCGAATCCGGCACCCACCGCGTGCAGCGCGTGCCGGCCACCGAAGCTCAGGGGCGCATTCACACCTCCGCGTGCACCGTGGCCATCCTTCCCGAAATCGATGAAGTGGAGAAGGTCGATATCAATCCGGCGGATCTGCGCATCGATACCTACCGCTCCTCCGGTGCCGGCGGGCAGCATGTGAACAAAACCGATTCGGCCATCCGCATCACCCACATTCCGAGCGGCCTGGTGGTTGAGTGCCAGGAAGAGCGCTCCCAGCACAAGAACCGTTCCAAGGCGATGTCCTTGCTCAAATCACGCCTGCTCGCCGCCGAGCAGGAAAAGCAGCACAGCGAGCAGGCGCATGCCCGCAAGCTCCAGGTCGGCAGCGGTGATCGCTCCGAGCGCATCCGCACCTACAATTTTCCGCAGGGGCGCGTCACCGATCACCGCATCAATCTGACGCTGTACAAGCTCGCTGATGTGATGGACGGCAACCTGGATGAGCTCATCGGCGCCCTGCAGCAGGAACATCAGGCCGAGGAACTGGCCGCCGTGCTGTGAGCCGGTGCGTTACGCATTCTTAATACGCCTGCAAGGCGCCCGCGCGCTCCGGTTCGATATTGTCAGAGCATGATTTGGCGCTGGGCAGCAGTATTGATCGCATTGGCCATACCCGGGGTCCGGGCCGACACGGTCACGCGCCCGGTCACGGCCACCCCACCCCTGCAAGTGGTGCCGGCGACACCGGTATCCCACAACGTTCAGCAGCGCATGCGCGCCTGCAACACCTCGGCCGATGCCAAAAAGCTGCGCGCCGCCGCCCGCGAAACCTTCATCAAGGGCTGCATGACGCCGCATCGCAGCCGTGCGGTATCACGCCCCGGCAGCCAGCCCAAGGCGAACCCGTAGGCCCGGCTGATTGTCTTCCAGGAGCAGCTGCGCGTGATGCAGCCGGGCGATCGCCGCGACCAGACTCAAACCCAGCCCGCTGCCGTCCTTGGAGTGTGCCTGCGGCAATCGCACGAAGGGTTTGAGGGCCGCGGCGCGGTCCTCATCGGCGATTCCCGGGCCATCATCGGCAACCCACAGCCACACCGTCTGTGCGTCGCGCTGCGTGCCGATGTCGATATGGCCCCCGGCGCGAATATATTTGAGCGAGTTCTCGACCAGGTTGGTCACGGCCTGCGCGAGCAGCTGGCGGTTGCCATTGACCTGGCAGTTCGCGCTGGCCCGCACCTGCAGCGTCATGCTCTTCTCGCGCGCCGCCGGTTCATACAGTTCACCGATATCCGTGATCAGCTCGGCCAGATCCACCGTCGCGCGGTGCGCCGCCGCCATGCCCGACTCGGCCTGCGCGATCTGCAGCAGCGTCGCGAGCGTGCGCTGCACGCGATCCAGTTCGGTGAGCGCCGCATCGATGCCGGCGCGCACCGGTGCTTCCGTCGTCGGCATGCGGGCCGCGTCTTCCAACCGGCCGCGCAACCGATACAGCGGGCCGCGCAGATCATGCGCCGCGCTGTCGAAAGTCGCCCGCAACAGCTGCGTGTTCTCCGCCAGTCGATCGACCATGTTGTTGACCGCCAGCGCCAGCGCGTCGAACTCATCCTGCGCCCCGCCGACCGGCAGGCGCCGTTTGAGATCACCGCCGACAATGGCATCGCAGGTATCGGCCGCACTTTGCACGCGGCGGGTGAGCTTGCGGCTCAGGAAGTATGCGGCGATCGCGCCGGCCAGTGCGGTCAGTCCGATGCCCCAGAGAGTCGCGTAGCGAAAGGTGCTGGCGAAGCGCCGCTGCGGCGTCACGTCCAGGCCCACCAGCAGCCGATGACCATCCGGCAGCAGCGACACACTGGCGCGCACCGGATGCATCACCGTCGAATCATCGCTGGCCCGCGCTTTGAGGGGAAACTGCGTCCATTGCCCATCGGGGATGCCGTCGAAGGGCCAGTTGTTCAGATTGCCGCTCTCCTTGACCAGGTTGGCATCGACCAGCAGGTACATCGCACCCGTGCGGCTATAGGTATCGGAGCGAAAGCTCAGTTCATCGGCAAGTCCCGGGAGCCCGCGCTGGTGATATTCGTCCTCCAGGCCCTCCAGTTCCGCCGAGATGACCGCGTCGACCTCGTTGTTGATGACCTCGGTGGTCAGGAAGTACACCGTGCCCAGCAGCGCACCGACGCCCAAGGTGAAAATGGCGCCGTAGCCCAGCGCCAGCCGCGCCGCGGAAGTCCTAAATGGGCTGATCTGCATCGCGGATGACATAGCCCGCGCCGCGCACGGTGTGGATCAGCGGTCGTGCGAAACCCTTATCCACCGCCTGGCGCAAGCGGCTCATGTGCACATCGATCAGATTGGTCTGCGGATCGAACTGCAGATCCCACACCCCCTCGAGCAGCATGGTGCGCGTGACCACCTGATCGGCATGCCGCATCAGGAATTCCAGCAGCTTGAACTCGCGGGCGGTGAGCTGGATCTCCCTGCCGGCGCGCGTGACGATGCGACTGAGCAGATCCATTTCCAGATCCGCCACGCGAATCCGGGTCTGCGGCAGATTCTTCTCGGCGGCACTGCGGCGCAACAGCGCCTCCACGCGTGCCACCAGTTCGGAGAACGCGAACGGCTTGGTCAGATAGTCATCGCCACCGGCCTTGAGCCCCAGTACCCGGTCATCGACCGTGCCGAGCGCACTCAGCACCAGCACCGGCGTGCGGATGTTGCGCTCGCGCAGCGCCCGCACCAGCGCCAGGCCATCCAGGTGCGGCAGCATGCGGTCGGTGATCAGCAGATCGAAGCTGTGCTCCAGTGCCTGCCTGAGGCCATCGCGACCATCGACGGCGAGCACCACCGAGTAACCGCTCTCCTGCAAGCCCTTCTGCAGGAACTTGGCGGCCTCCAGATCATCCTCGATCAGCAGTAGATTCATGGCCGATTCACCTTGGATCCTGGCGCCTCCACCTGGCGCACCGTGAGGTCGCCCAGCATGGCCAGCACTTGCGCGCCGGCCCAGGGCACGAACAGGGCGCTGGCCAGGATACCGAGCGGAATGGCCAGCTCCGACAAGCGCTTCAGGTCCGAGACCCCGAACCCCATGGCGACGACGGCGGCCGCGGTGGTCGCGAACACCAATGTCAGTATCAGCACCCCGGCCAGGGCGCCCGACAGCACCGAGGTGCGCCACCAGTTGCCGCGCAGCAGGCGGAAGCTCGCGCGCATCGCCTCGATCGGCCCCAGTTTCTTCACCACCAATACCACGGGCGCGAAGAACAATCCCAGCGACAGCCACGCCGCCGGCAGTGACAGGGGGATCAGCAGCAACAGCATGACGGGGTTGAGGGCGGCCGGATTGGTCAGGGCCGGCGTCACACCGGCCATCGGCAGGGCGTAAAGGCAGGGCAGCAGCGCCAGGCTGACCGCAAGGGTGGAAAGCGCCACGCAGACGATCAAGCGTGACAGCAGCACGCCAGCCTGGCGCACTTCGGCCACGGCGCTGGTACTCTCACCGGCGGCGAGTGCCTTCTGACGCAGCAGCAGGGCACTGCCGAACAGCAGTGTGAGAATGCTGCCCGCGACATTCCAGGCCCACCAGATCGGGTCCGAGCTGTCGGCGCTCTGGAGGGTGAGAATGTTCTGCAGCGGCAGATCGAGGCTCAGATTGCGCAGATTGGCCAGATTGCCGCAAATCGCGATGAGCACCGCATAGGGCAAGGTGGCGAGGAGTGTCAGACGGAAAATCTTCGCGCCGGTCTGCAGCACTTCGCGCATGGTCTGCGCGCGTGCCGGGGGGTACAAATTCTGTGGCATGCGCCAATACTAAAGGATGACCGTGCAGCTCACGACTTCGGATTTGCTCGCGCGCGGCACGGCGCTGCTGGGCGCGGTGCTGGAACGGCCGAATCTGGATGCCGGAATCCTGCTGGCATTCGCCCTTGACGTGCCGCGCGTGCGCCTGAAATCGCACCCCGAGCAGCCGCGCACGCCCGCGGACCTGGAGCGCTATCTGGCGCTGCTCGAGCGCCGTGCCCAAGGCGAGCCATTGGCGTATATCACCGGCACGCGCGAGTTCTGGACGCTCGAACTGCGCGTGACCCCCGCGGTGCTGGTGCCGCGACCGGAGACCGAACTGCTGGTCGAGCGCGCCCTGGCGCTGGGCACCGCGGCGGGCGCGCGCGTGGCGGACCTCGGCACCGGCTCCGGTGCGATTGCGCTGGCGCTGGCGGCGGAACGGCCGGCCTGGCAGATCGTAGCCGTCGATGCCTCCCGCGCCGCATTGGCCATCGCCACGGACAATGCCCGCCGACTGGGCCTCACCAACCTGACTTTTGAATCCAGTAACTGGTTTTCTGCCCTTGCCGGCCAGCGCTTTGCCCTCATTGTCAGCAATCCGCCCTACGTCGATGCCCGGGACCCGGCGCTGCAGGCGCTCCGGTACGAGCCGCGGCAGGCGCTGACGCCCGGTGATGATGCGCTGGCGGACCTGCGCGCCATCATCCGCAGCGCCCCGGCGCATCTGCTCGACTGGGGCTGGCTGGCCCTGGAGCACGGCGCTACGCAGGCCCCGGCCGTGGCCCATGAACTTGTCGCGCGCGGCTTTGGCAGCGTACGCTCGCACCGCGATCTGGGCGGCCATGAGCGGGTGACCGAGGGCCAGTGGACTCAAGATCGCCTCATCAGCAGTTAAAAGGAACCTTTTCATGATCCGATTCCAGACCACACTCGGCGACTTCACCATCGAGCTCATGCCCAAGGAAGCGCCGGTCACGGTCGAGAATTTCGAGCGCTATGTGCGCGAGGAATTCTTTGACGGTCTCATTTTCCACCGCGTCATCCCCGGCTTCGTCATCCAGGGCGGCGGTCTGACGCCGGATATGAGCCAGAAGGACAACCACGCCCCGATCAAGAACGAGGCGACCAACGGGGTGAAGAACGAGCGCGGCTTCCTGTCGATGGCCCGTACCAACGACATCAACAGCGCGACCTCGCAGTTCTTCATCAATCTGAAGGACAATGACTTCCTGGATCACAAGCCCGGCTCCTATGGCTACGCCGTATTCGCCAAGGTCGTGGACGGCATGGATGTGATCGACCAGATTGCCGGGGTGAAGACCGGCCGGCGCCGCGGTCACGATGATGTTCCCGTGGAAGATGTACTGATCATCTCGGCGCGCGAAGTCGCCGCCAATTGACGGCTCGGGCCGGCACAGGATCACACCCATCCGCCGCCCGTTTCGCAAGCTGCTGCGCTGGATCCTGGGTCTGCTCCTGACCGGCATCGCCGTGAGCAGTGCCGCGGTACTGCTGATGCGCTGGTGGCCCCCGGTCACCAGCGCCTTCATGCTCGAAGCTCGCCTGGCGGCGCTGGCCAGCGGCGACTCCGGCTTTCACCTGCATCACACCTGGGTTGATCGCGACCGAATCGCGGCCAGTGTGCAGCTGGCGGTGATCGCCTCGGAGGATCAGAAGTTTCCGTTCCATCACGGCTTCGATCTCGACTCCATCCACGATGCCATGCGCGAACAGGAAGAGGGTGGGCGCGCGCGCGGCGCCAGCACCATCTCCCAACAAACCGCCAAGAACCTGTTTCTGTGGGGCGGACACAGCTATGTGCGCAAGGGGCTGGAAGCGTGGTTCACCTTCCTGCTGGAGCTGTGCTGGCCGAAGACCCGGATACTGGAGGTCTATCTGAACAGTGCGCAGTTTGGGCCCGATGTCTATGGCGTCGAAGCGGCCGCGCAGACCTTCTTTCACAAGCATGCCTCGACCCTGACACGCAGCGAGGCCGCGCAGCTCGCGGCGGTGCTGCCCAATCCGGTGCGCCTGCATGCAGGCAAGCCCTCGGCCTATGTGGCGAGCCGGCGCGAGTGGATACTCGGACAGATGCGCGGGCTCGGCGACCCGGGCTATCTGCGCAATCTGCACTGATGGCACGCGTACTGCTGGCCACGTTCGGCTCACTCGGGGATCTGCATCCGTATATTGCCGTGGGACTGGCGCTGCGCGCGCGTGGGCACCAGGCGCGCATCGCGACCAGCAGTGACTACCGGGCGAATGTGGAAGCGGCCGGATTGGAGTTTGCGCCCGTCGCGCCGAGTCTGGCGGAGCTGGGCACCCCGCAGGAGCTGGCGCGCCGCGTCGCCGACGGCATGCGCGGCACCCAGACCCTGGTCCAGGATCTGATCATGCCGCACCTGCGCGAATCCCATCAGCAGCTGCGCGCGGCGGCGCGCGATGCCGATCTGCTGATCGGCCATCCGCTCACGTTCATGGTGCAGGTTGTCGCCGCCGAGCTGCGCAAACCATGGCTTTCCAGCATATTGGCCCCGGCCAGTTTTCTCTCGCGCCACGACCCGCCGGCCATGGCGCCGATCAACTCCATGCAGATCGCGCGCCGTCTGGGTCCGTGGGCCTACGACACACTCATGCGCTTCATCCGCGCCGAGGTGCGCCGCTGGGAGCAACCACTGCACGCGTTGCGAGCCGAACTGGGCATGCCCGCCAGCGACAAGATCATGGTGTTCGAAGGCCAGTTCTCACCCCTGGGCACTTTGGCGCTGTTCGATGCCCCGCTGATGCAGCCGCAGCCGGACTGGCCCCCGCACACGCACCTGTGCGGCACGCCGTTGTACGACGGGATCGCAGCCGATCCAGCAATGCAGGCTTCGCTGCAGGAATTTCTCACCGCCGGGGATGCGCCCATCGTGTTCGCGCTGGGCTCATCGGCCGTGTGGCTGGGTGCGGATTTCTGGCCCTGCGCCATCGCGGCGGCGCGACAGCTCGGACGCCGGGCCATCCTGGTCACCGGCGCCGACTCACTGCCTGATCTGCCCGCAGCGGTGCGCGTGTTCAACTATCTGCCGTATTCCGCGGTATTTCCGCACGCCTGCGCGGTGGTGCACCAGGCCGGGATCGGGACGCTGTCCCAGGCGCTGCGCGCCGGGCGGCCGCAGCTGATCACGCCGGTGTGGTTTGATCAGCCGGACAATGCCGCGCGCGCCTGCAAGCTGGGAGTGGCGCGAACGCTGCCCTTCCGGCGCGTCACGGCCAGGCGCTTAAGTGAGCAGTTGCGCCGGCTGCTGGCGAGCCCCACGTATGCTGCTGCCGCGCGTGATGTGGCGGCAACGCTCAACGCCACGGACGGTGCGACCAACGCGGCCGCACACATCATCGAGGTATTGGGCCGCCGCTGAGGCACGCGGCGCCGCTTCAGTGCAGTGCGTGGCCTGAGCCGCGGCCCGGCTCGCGGCCCGATTCGCTCTCCGCGAACAGCGCATCCACGGCCGCCGCGTCGTACTCGTAGGGGCGATTGCAGAAATCACAGGTCACGGTGACCGCGCCCTGCTCCTTCAGCACCTCACGAACCTCCTCCTGTCCGAGGCCGCGCAGCATGCCATCAACGCGCTCACTGTCGCAGCGACATTCAAACTTCGCCGGCACCCCGGCAAAAATCCGCACATCGTGCTGACGGAAGTCCTGCATCAGCAGTTCTTCGCCGGTAAAGTGCAGCAGGTCCGCGGCGGTCACGGCCTCGAGGCTCGCCTGCGCGTCACCCCAGGCGCTGCCGGCCTCATCATCAGCGCACTCGGCGGCGTTTCCGCCCACCCCCGGCAGACGCTGAACCAGCAAACCCGCGGCACAGTTCGCATCGGCCGCGAGGCGCACGCGCGTGGGCAGCTGCTCGGAGGACGCAAAGTAGGTCTCAAGGCACGCGGCCAGCGAATGACCCGTCAGCGGCACGACGCCCTGGTAACGCAGTTCACGCTCCTCGGCCTCGATGGTCACCGTCAGGCGACCCTCCTCGCCGACCAGCCAGCGGAACACCTCGGGCGTCAGCGAGTTCGCCGCGCCATCGCCCTGCGCCCGGGCCAGCGCCCGGTAGCGAAAGTCATGCGTGCACTGTGCAACCAGCAAGCCCACGGCGCCATTGCCCTGCAGCTGCAACGTCAACGTGCCCTTGAATTTGAGCGTGGACGCGAGCAGCAACGAGGCGCACACGGCCTGACCCAGCAGCTCCTGCACGGGCGGTGAGTATTCGCGGAACTGGCGCAGATCGCGCCAACCCTGGCCAATACCGACCCACTGCCCGCGCACGGGCCGGCCGTCAAGAACGAAGCGTTGCACCTGCTCCGGTGCGCGAAATTCAGTGCTCATGGATGCGCACTTTGGGGGCAGCGCCGCGCAATCTCAAGAACCCCCGGCAAGCTTCTTCTTGAGCAGCTCGTTCAGCTGCGCCGGGTTGGCCTTGCCGCCGGTGGCCTTCATGACCTGGCCGACGAAGTATCCAAACAGCTTGTCCTTGCCGGCGCGGTAGTCGGCCAGCTGGCCCGGGCTCTTGGCCATGACGGCATCAATCGCCTGTTCGATCGCGGCCGGATCGGAGATCTGCTTGAGACCCTTTTCGGCAATCACCGAATCCGCATCGGCGCCGCTCGCCCACATGGCCTCGAATACTTCCTTGGCGATCTTGCCGGAGATCGTGCCATCGGTAATGCGATTGAGCAGGCCCGCGAGGCGCGTCGAACTCAACTTGCTCGCCGCGATATCGATGCCATCGCGATTCAACGCGGCGGCCAGCTCCCCCATGACCCAGTTGGCCGCGAGCTTCGGATCCTGAGGGATCTCCTTGACCACGGCCTCGAAGTAATCCCCCAGCTCGCGGCTGGTGGTGAGCACGGCAGCGTCATAGGCGGACAGCCCGAACGCGGCGGTGAAGCGCGTGGCCTTCTCATCGGGCAATTCGGGCAGCGACTTGCGCACCCCGGCGATGAAGGCCGCATCGACCGCCACCGGCAGCAGGTCCGGATCCGGAAAGTACCGGTAGTCGTTGGCTTCTTCCTTCGAGCGCATCGAGCGCGTCTCACCCTTGTCGGGGTCGTACAGGCGCGTTTCCTGCAGCACCTTGCCGCCGGACTCGATGATGTCGATCTGGCGAGCCACCTCGTAGAGGATGGCCTTTTCGACAAAACGGAAGGAGTTCAGGTTCTTGATTTCCGCGCGGGTGCCGAACTTCTCGGCCCCCTTGCGGCGCACCGAGACGTTGGCATCGCAGCGGAATGATCCTTCCTGCATGTTGCCGTCGCAGATCTCCAGGTACCGCACCAGCGTGTGGATCTTCTTCAGGTACGCGACCGCTTCCTTGGCCGAGCGCATGTCCGGTTCGGAGACGATTTCGATCAATGGCGTGCCCGCACGATTCAGGTCGATGCCGGAAAATGCCCCCAGGCCCTCATGCATGGACTTGCCCGCGTCCTCTTCCAGGTGCGCGCGCGTGATCCCGATGCGCTTGACGGTGCCGTCCTCCAGCACGATGTCCATGTGACCCTGCGCCACGATGGGCAGCTCGTACTGGCTGATCTGGTAGCCCTTCGGTAAGTCCGGATAGAAGTAATTCTTGCGCGCGAACACCGACACGGGCGTGATCCCGGCAGCGATCGCCAGGCCGAACTTCACCGCCATTCCCACGGCGGCCTGGTTCAGCACCGGCAGCACGCCCGGATAGCCTAAGTCCACGAGATTCGCCTGCGAATTCGGCGGCGCGCCATAGGCGGTCGGCGATGCGGAGAAGATCTTTGATTTGGTCGCCAGCTGGGCGTGGACTTCCAGCCCGATGACGGTTTCCCAGCTTTCGTTATTCATAGCCACGAGGAACTCGGGTGTGCCAGTCGGTTTCGCGCTGATAGGCATGGGCGGCGCTGAGCAGGCGCTCTTCGGCGAAATGCGGCCCGATGATCTGCAGTCCCACCGGCAGGTCCTGCACGAACCCGCAGGGCAGGGACATCGCGGGCAGGCCTGCGAGGTTCGCACCAATGGTGTAGATGTCGTTCAGGTACATGGTGACGGGGTCGGCGGTCTTCGCGCCCAGGGCGAAGGCGACGGTGGGTGTGGTCGGCCCCATCACCACGTCGACCTGCGCGAAGGCCTGGTCGAATTCATTGGCAATCAGGCGCCGCACCTTCTGCGCCTTGATATAGAACGCATCGTAGTAACCGGCGGACAGCACATACGTGCCGGTCATGATGCGCCGCTTCACCTCGGGCCCGAAGCCCTCGCCGCGCGAACGTTTGTACAGGTCCAGCAGATCCTTCGGCTCCTTGGCGCGGTGACCGAAGCGCACGCCATCGAAGCGCGCGAGGTTCGAGGAACACTCGGCCGGCGCCACCACGTAGTAGGCGGGGACGGACAGTGCCAGATTCGGCACACTGACCTCCACCAGCTGCGCGCCCAGCTTTTCGTACACCGCGAGCGCCTCACGCACGCAGCGCTCATTCGCCGGGTCCAGCCCCTTCTCGAAGAACTCCTTGAGCAGTCCGATCTTCAGTCCCGCCAAGGGTTGCTCGAGTCCGGCCACGTAGTCCGGGACGGGCCTGTCGACGCTGGTGGAATCGCGCGGATCGAAGCCGGCCATGGCCCGCAGCACCAGCGCCGCATCCGCCGCCGAAGCGGTGAGCGTACCGGCCTGATCCAGGCTGGAGGCGAAGGCAATCATGCCGTAGCGGGAGACGCGGCCATAGGTGGGCTTGAAGCCGGTGATGCCACACAAGGCCGCCGGCTGGCGTATCGAGCCACCGGTGTCCGTGGCGGTGGCGAACGGTACCAGTCGCGCGGCCACCACGGCGGCCGAGCCGCCCGAGGAGCCGCCCGGAACCAGCTGCGGATTCCAGGGGTTACGCACCGGTCCGAAGTAGCTGGTCTCGTTGGAGGAGCCCATGGCGAATTCGTCCATGTTGGCCTTGCCCAGCATGACCATGCCCTCAGCCTTGAGCTTTGCCACAACAGTCGCGTCGTAGGGGGCGACAAAGTTGTCCAGCATGCGCGAGGCGCAGGTGGTGCGGACCCCGTCGGTGCAGAAGATATCCTTGTGAACCATGGGGATACCGGTCAGAGCACCCCCACCGCCATTGGCCAGCACGCCATCGGCGACGGCCGCCGCCTGCATGGCCGTGGGGCCGGTCACCGAAATCAGGGCGTTCAGCTGTGGCTGGTGCGCCTCGATGCGCGCCAGCAGCGTGCGTGTCAGTTCGACACTGGAGAACTCGCCGGCTCTCAAGCCCGCGCCCAGCTGCGCCAGCGATAAGGTATGCAGACTCACTCGATGACCTTTGGCACCAGGTACAAGGACGCCGCGACCTGCGGAGCGTTGGCCTGGTAGCGCTCGTGTGCGTCGCTCTCCGTGGCCACATCGGGCCGCAGGCGCTGTACCAGTCCCGGTAACGGATGTGCCATGGGAGATACGCCTTCAGTCTGTGCGCGCTCCAAGTCGCCAACAAACGACAGAATGCTCGTCAGGCTCTCCTGATAGCGCGGAATCTCGGCCTCGTCCATTGACAGACGTGCCAGGTGGGCAATTGAAGCAATCTGTTCGGCCTTCATGTCTTAGCCTTTAAGTTCGGTGCTCATGCCGAGCTTGAAAAACTGCGGGAAAATGGGCGCGAAATGATACACCGTGCCTTGCTCAATGTCGCATCGGTTGCTATGGTACGCGCCACTTCCGGGAGGCTCCTCCCGCTTGCTTCAAACGTCGGTTTTTTTTCATGTTCAAACGCCTTCGCGGATACTTCTCCAGTGATCTGTCGATCGACCTGGGCACTGCCAACACTCTGATCTACGTGCGGGACAAGGGAATCGTGCTCAACGAACCCTCGGTCGTCGCCGTCCAGGATGAACCCACGCGCGGGGGCAAAATCATTGTGGCCGTTGGCTCCGAAGCTAAGGGCATGCTCGGGCGCACGCCAGGGCACATCAACGCCGTGCGTCCGATGAAGGATGGCGTCATCGCCGACTTCACGTACACGGAGAAGATGCTCCAGTACTTTATCAACAAGGTCCATGGCAATCGCATGCTCAAGCCCTCCCCCAGGGTGCTGGTGTGCGTGCCGTTCGGCTCCACCCAGGTGGAGCGCCGGGCCATCCGCGAATCGGCCGAAGGGGCCGGTGCGCGCAATGTGGCCATCGTCAGCGAGCCGATGGCCGCGGCGGTCGGCGCGGGGCTGCCGGTGCACGAGGCGCGCGGCTCGATGGTGCTGGACATCGGCGGCGGCACCTCGGAAGTGGCCGTGCTGTCCCTGAACGGTATCGTCTATGCCAACTCGGCCCGCATCGGCGGCGACCGCTTCGATGATGCCATCATGAACTACGTGCGCCGCAACTACGGCATCCTCATCGGCGAGGCGACCGCGGAGCGCATCAAGATCGAAATCGGTTCGGCCTACCCCGGCCAGCAGGTGCGGGAACTGTCCGTCAAGGGCCGCAACCTCTCCGAGGGAGTGCCGCGCAGCTTCACCCTCAATAGCAATGAAATCCTTGAGGCCCTGCAGGAACCCCTGCAGAGCATCGTCAGTGCCGTCAAGCAGGCCTTGGAACAGACACCGCCGGAGCTGGGCGCGGATGTGGCCGAGCGCGGCATCGTACTCACCGGAGGTGGCGCCCTGCTGCGTGACATCGACAAGCTCCTGACCGAGGAAACCGGCCTGCCCGTCGTGGTTGCGGATGATCCGCTGACCTGCGTCGCCCGCGGCGGCGGACGCATTCTCGAGCTCATGGACGAGATGGGCCCGGGGCATTTCGGTCTCGAGTAACCACCGCCACCCGCACAATTAACGAGTGTGGCTGTCTACGGCGCAGGAAACTACCGGGCATCGCAGGGACGGGGAACGGCCCCCGGTTTCAGTTTCACCGTGTACGCCATCCTGGCGATCGTACTCATGGTGCTGGACCGTCGTGGTGGCTGGCTGGTGCAGGCCCGCTACTTCCTGAGCGGCGCCGCCTATCCCTTGCAGCTGGCCGTCAGCTCACCGGCTCAGGCCTGGCACTGGACCGAGGAAAGCCTGACCGCCCGCGAGACCCTGCAGGCCCAGAACGCCGTGCTGCGCGCGCGTGATCGGGAGCTGTCCCTCAAAGTCATGCGCTTCGAGGCCCTGGCCCGCGAGAATGCCGAGTTGCGCGGCCTGCGCGATGCGCTGCCGGCGGTGGCCGATCACTGGATGGCGGCCGAAGTCGTCGACGTGGAACTCAATGGCCTGCGGCAACGACTGTTGGTCAATCGCGGCGCGCACAACGGTGTCTACCGGGGCCAGGCCGTCATGGACAACTATGGGGTGCTGGGCCAGACCACCCGTGTCAGCCCGTGGAGCTCCGAGGTGATCCTGGTGACGGACCCGGAACACGCCATCCCGGTGGAAATCGAACGCACCGGTGTGCACACCATCGCGGTGGGCACGGGGGATCCGGACTCCCTGGCACTGCCGTACCTGCCCGGCAATGCGGATGTGAAACCCGGCGACCTGCTGCTGACCTCGGGCCTTGGCGGGGTCTTCCCGCAAGGCTACCCGGTGGCGCGCATCGCCGAAGTGCGCCACGACGCCGTGCAGCCGCTGGCGCAGATCCGGGCCACACCCCTGGCACACCTCGCCGCGCTGCGTGAGGTCACGCTGGTGTGGTTCCAGGATACGAATCCGGCAGCGCCCACCCGGCTGAAGAATGCCGAGGCGACGGGCGGCAATCCCGCCTTGCAACGCCAGCCGGCGCCTCCGCTGGACCTGCTGCCGCTGCCCGCATTCCCGCGCCTGACCCCGGCGCCGGCCGCCGCTTCCGCACCGGGCGCCAGATGATCGAACGTACGCAGGACTCCATCGGGCGCGTGCTGCTGACCGTGGTCGTGGCACTGGTGCTGTCGGTGTTGCCGTTGCCGCCCTGGCTGGCCGCCGTTCGGCCGGCCTTCCTGGTGCTCACCGTCATGTACTGGTCGATCGCAGCACCCCGCGCCGGGGGCATCGGGCTGGGCTTCTTCTGCGGCCTGGCACTGGATGTGTTCCGCGGTGCCGTGCTGGGCCAGAACGCACTGGCGCTGGCCGCCATCACCTACGTGGCGGTGCGCGAGCACCAGAAAATCCGCCTCAAGCCGGCGTTCCAGCAGGCCTTGATCATGCTCGGCGCGCTCATCGCCTATGAGTTCATCCTGTTCGCCATCGACGGCTGGACCGGCCATCCCATCACCAACCCGCAGCGCTGGCTGCATGCGCTGACCGGCGCACTCATCTGGCCGTTCGCGACCGCTGTGCTCGATCGCGTGCGCGGCGTACGCTAAAGCGTAAGGAGCCTGCGAGACTATGCGCGGCGTACGAATCAAGGACCACTGGAAGGAACAGCGGCTGTTTGACCAGCGGGCCCTGGTCGCGAGCGCCATCGGCGCCATCCTGCTGTGCATCCTCGCCGGCCGCCTGGTGCTGCTGCAGGTGATGCGCTACGACTACTACTCGCAGCAATCCCAATACAACCGGGTGCGGATTGAACCGATTCCCGCAGCCCGCGGCCTGCTGCTCGACCGCAATGGGGCGACCCTGGCCGGCGGGCAGCCCGGCTACCAGCTGGAACTGGTGCGCGAGGAAGTCCCCGACTTGGGCGCCACCCTCAAGGGACTGGTCGGCATCGGGCTGCTGACCCCGGAGGAGCTGCCGGACATCCGCCGCACCATACTTTCGCGCCGCACCTTCGACAGCGTGCCGATCCGCCTGCGCATGACCGACGAGGATGTCGGTCGGTTCGCGGTGCATCGCTTCGACTTTCCGGGCGTGGACATCAAGTCGCGCCAGACCCGCTGGTATCCGAATGGCTCACTCGGGGTCCACGCACTGGGCTATGTCAGCGCGCTCAGTGAAGCGGACCTGCAGCGCGTGGACACGACGGCCTACGCCGGTACCTCGGTGATCGGCAAGCTGGGCGTGGAAGGTGCCTACGAGAAGCAACTGCACGGCACCAATGGCTTTCGCCAGATCCTCGTCAATGCCGAAGGCCGTTCGGTGGAGAAGATCGGCAGCGTGACGCCACAGCTGCGCACGCAGTCGCCGATTGCCGGTGACACGCTGATCCTGGGCCTGGATCTGAAGGTCCAGCGCGTCGCCGAGGACGCTCTCGGCACCCATCGCGGCGCGGTCGTGGCACTCGACCCGCGCAATGGCGATGTCATCGCCCTGGTCAGCAAGCCGGGGTTTGATCCCACCGAGTTTGCCCGCGGCATTACGCGCGAAGAGTATGCGGCACTGTCCAATGATCCCGACAAGCCGCTGCTCAACCGTGCCCTGCGCGGCACCTATCCGTCCGGCTCGACCATCAAGCCGGCGATCGGCCTGGTGGCCTTGACCGACCACAGCATCACCGCCGACCAGAAGGTGCTCTGCAACGGCACCTTCCAGCTGCCGCACAGCGCGCACATCTTTCGCGCCGACAAGACTGAACCGCGCGGCCTGCTCGATCTGACCGTGGCCATCGCCAAATCCTCGGACGTATACTTTTACAAGCTTGCCCACGAGATGGGTATCGACAAGCTCGACGAGGGGCTCGCGCCTTTCGGCTACGGACAGCTCACGG
The DNA here is from genome assembly GCA_035485475.1 of Steroidobacteraceae bacterium. Lineage (GTDB taxonomy): Bacteria > Pseudomonadota > Gammaproteobacteria > Steroidobacterales > Steroidobacteraceae > DAIDKA01. The sequence goes on from DATHOA010000285.1 coordinate 19,276, forward strand.
GCATCGACATCAGCGGCGAGAAGTCCGGCCTGCTGCCCTCGCCGGCCTGGAAGAAAACCGCCTTCAAGCATCCCGCCGACCAGGTCTGGTTCCCGGGTGAGACCGTCAACCTGGGCGTCGGCCAGGGCTACCTGCTGGTGACGCCACTGCAGCTGGCCCATGTTGTCGGCCTCATCAGTGAACGCGGCCACAGCTTCCGGCCGCGTCTGGTCGTCGGTACGCGCGCACCGGATGGCCGCATGACCCCGGTGCCGCCGGTGGAGGAGAAGCCCGTGGAGGGCATTTCCGCGAACGACTGGACGACGGTCATCAAGGCGATGATGGGCACGATGACCTACGGTACCGGGCGCTTCGCGTTCGCGAAGGTAGCCTACAGCGCCGGTGGCAAGACCGGGACGGCGCAGGTGTACAGCGTGGGACAGAATGAGAAGTACAACGCCAAGACGGTGGCCGAGAGCCTGCGCGATCACGCCTGGTTCGTGGCCTTCGCACCGGCCGAGCAGCCGCGCATCGCCATCGCGGTACTGGTCGAGAATGTCGGCTTCGGCGGCGAGAATGCGGCGCCCATCGCGCGCCAGGTACTGGATGCCTACCTGCTGGGCGAGGACGGCAGGCTCAAGCCGGAATTTGAGCCCTCCGCGCCCGCAAAAGCGCTGCTCGAAAGCACCCCGGGGAGCATCCCCGACACCCCGACGGCGGCCACCACGCCATGATCCGCGAGGAAGTCACCGACGGCCCCAGCGCCCGCCGTGCCGTCACGGGCGCCGCGCGCATGCTGCTGGCGCTGAAGCTCGACGGCCCGTTGCTGGTGGGCCTGGGGTTGATCGCCGCCTACGGCCTGGTCGTACTGTACAGCGCCTCGGGTCAGAGCCTGGGCACGGTGATCCGCCAGGTCGGCCACCTCGGCATGGGCACGGTCGCCATGTTGCTGCTGGCCCAGGTGAATCCGAATTTCCTGCGGCGGCTGTCGCCGTGGCTGTATCTGGTCGGCGTGCTGTTGCTGTTCGTCGTGGCCGGCATGGGCGTCATCGGCAAGGGCGCGCAGCGCTGGCTGGACCTGGGAATACTGCGCTTCCAGCCCTCGGAGATCATGAAACTTGCCGTGCCGATGATGTGCGCGTGGTATCTGCACGAGCGGCCCCTGCCACCCTCGACGTTGTCGCTGGTGCTGCTGACGGCATTGATCATGGTGCCGGCGGGACTGGTCGTCATGCAGCCGGACCTGGGCACGGGCGCGCTGATTGCGGTCGGCGGCGCCCTGGTCGTGGTGATGGCGGGCCTGCAGGCGAGCATCATCCTCGGACTGATCGCGCTCGCCGG
>DATHOA010000286.1:0-2531 GCA_035485475.1 Steroidobacteraceae bacterium
CCGCACATGTCGTCGGTGCTCGGCGGAATGGCCGCGGATCTCGGCTTCAATGGCATAGAGTTCGCCGACTTTCGCCAGCACCCAGGCGGCAAGCGGCGACTTGGTGGAGACGTGGAACTCGTAGAAGGCGCGCCGCATATGAGCCCAGCAGAACGCCAGCGTCACCGAATTGTCTGGGCGATCCAAAGCCAGCCGCTTGAACCCGTCATAGCCGTCAACCTGAAGCACGCCGCGGAACGCGGCCAGGTGCCCGGTGGGGCGGCTGCCCTTGCGGTCCTCGGCATAGACATAGGCGGCAACCGGATGGGTGGGTCCGGCCCACGGCCGGTCGTCGACCGCGTAACACCAGATCCGTCCAGTTTTGGTTCGGCCGCGGCCCGGATCGAGCACCGGCAAGGTGGTGTCATCGGCAAACAGCTTCGGCACCGACAGCGCCGTGCTGACCAACAGGTCATACAGCGGCGTCAGCCACCAGCAGGCGCGGCCGACCCAGTTGCTGAGCGTCGAGCGGTCCAGTGTGACGCCCTGCCGAGCCAGCATCTGCGATTGCCGATACAGCGGCAGCGAATCACAGAATTTGCTGACCAGCACATGCGCTACCAACGCCTCGGTGGCCATGCCGCCGTCGATTGGCCGCTCCGGCGCTGGGGCGACCACGACAGCGCCTTCGCAGGTCCGGCAAGCGTAACGCGGACGGCGCGTGACACGAACCCTCAACTGCGCGGGCACGATGTCCAGTTGCTCACTGCGCAGTTCGCCGATCGCATGCATCGCACCGCCGCAGCAGGGGCAATCGCGATGTTCGACGTCGATCAGCACCTCATAGCGCGGCAGATGCGACGGGAGGGCGCCGTGGTTGCGATTGGGGCGTGTCGCGCGCCGCTGGCGTTGTTTGTTCTCCGCTGCGTCCTGCGCGGCCTCGTTCGCGGCGGCGGTTTGTTCCAGGTCCTCCAGTGCCAACTGCAACTGGTCCGCACTCAACTGTTCCGAGCGACGGCCGAAGCGCTGGCGCAACAGACGCTTGATCAGCAGTTGCAGCTTGTCGATTTCGGCATCGCGTTGCTGCAAGGTGGTCTGCTGCTGTTCAGCCGCGATAACCACATCGCGCAGCATTTGCTGCAACGTGGCAGGATCGTCAGGCAGGGCGGCGAGGTCGATTTGCACGACAGCATCATGATCAACACCGCCGAATCGGCTCCAATGACTCCGGCGTGATCAGCCCGCCAGTTCCGGCCTGCGGCGGGTCACCGGCGCCCGCCACTCGCAACCATCGAGCAACGCGGTCAGTTGTGCCGGGGTCAATGCGATCTGGCCGGTCGTCGTCGTCGTTGAGGGCCAGACGAACTGGCCATGCTCCAGTTTTTTTGTCAGCATGCACAGACCGATGCCGTCATGCCAAAGCAGCTTGATCAGTCCAGCGCGGCGTCCACGGAAGGCGTAGATTGCGCCGCTGAAAGGATTGTCGGACAACCCCTGTTGCACCAGCATGGCGAGGCCTACCATGCCCTTCCTCATGTCCGTAATCCCACAGGCCAGATAGACCCGCGCCCCAGGCGCCAGCGCGATCATCGAGCTGCCAGCGCAGCCAGCACCCGGCGCAGGGCTTGGCCATCCACCCGTGAATCGACCCGCAGTGTCACGTTCTCGGGCAGCAGGATCTCGATCAGGCCCGGCGGACGCTGGACAGGCACGTCCGGTGCGAGTGGCGCGGTCGAGGTCGCAGGCTCCGGATCGTGCTTGTCGGAATGCGTCGGCGCGATCTCCACCCGGGCAAAGCCGGGCGGTGACTGCTGCAAAAGCGTCATCTGGCCGCCGATCAGCTTCTGTCGCCAGCCATACAGTAGCCCGCTGCTGATGCCATGCTTGCGCGCCACCTCCGTCGGCGTCAGCGTCGATCCCAGGCTTTCCGCGACGATCTCCCGCTTCTGCTCGACCGTCCAAACACGGCGACGCTCGCCGCGCGTGATCACCTCGACCCGAGCCATACGAGCGCCCTTACGACTAATCGTATGTGCGTCCTCAGCCGGGTCCGGCCCTGGAACCAAAATCGGCGTTGCGTCCATGGCCAATTTCCATCACAGCGAAATCACCCGCCGCAAGGTGTCGCCGCCGAATCGCTTACGGAAGATACCCGATGTCTGCGGGACAATGGGCATTGTTTGCATCGACGATTTCGAACTCTGGCGAGTGCTGGACTTCCGCATCGCCTAGGCCGCGACTCGGCAGCCAACTTATCCTGTGGGGTTAACCGTCCGCACGAACCTCGCTCCCGAGTCGCACACAGGCCGCAGAAGGGAGAGGAACTTCCGCCACCAGCCAACGTTCGGCCACGATCGCGGCAAGGCGGTGAACAGTCGCCTCCGGCATGAAGGCGACGGCCTCTTCGATCAAATGCTGAAGCAACGCCTGCGTTCGTTCCGGTAGCCGCGATTTTCCGCGCCCCCCCGCGCTCTTGGCGTAAGCGATTCGGCGGCGACACCTTGCGGCGGGTGATTTCGCTGTGATGAAAATCGGCCATGGACGCAATGCCG
>DATHOA010000287.1:0-3660 GCA_035485475.1 Steroidobacteraceae bacterium
TCATGCCCGGCTTGGCCTTGGGCTTTGACCGGCCGATCTTGGTTGTTACGCGTTTGGATTTCTTTGCCATGGTGTGGACTAGAGCAGAGGTCGGGCCGAGCCGCAAGTCACAAATGCACTCGATCGTCCGCGCAGCGTCCCCAGAAAAGCCCGGTGCGTGGCGTGAAACTGCCATCGGCCTCGATGCTCAGTGCACGCTGCACTTCAGCCGCCGCCCCGGTTTGCAGCATCCGGATGGCGGTGACCAGTGCCTCGGGCGTACGCATGCGCTGCACCCAGGAGGCGAATTCCAGGCGCGTGCTCCAGGTGCGGTGCTCGATGTGCGTGAATCCGGCCTCGCGCAGCAGTAAGTGCCATTCGGCCACGCTGCGATCGCGCACATGGGAAGTGTCCCGCAGCAGTTCGATGCTCTGCAGATGAGTATCGACCAGCGGGTGATCGTCGCCGAGCAGATCGATGACCAATATGAATCCATCGGGCTTGACGACGCGCCGCATCTCGCACAGCGCCCGCGGCAGGTCGAACCAGTGATGGGCACTGTAGCGGGTGCAGACCAGGTCGAAGGTCGCCGGGGCGAAGGGCAGGGCGGCGGCGGCGGCCTCGCAGGTCTCGATTTGCTGCAGGCCCCGTTCTGCCGCGGCGCCCCGCACGGTGTGCAGCATCCCCGCAGAAGGATCCAGCGCCACGACCCGCCGGGCAAGCGGCGCCAGCGTGAAGCTCAGATGCCCGGCGCCCGTGCCAACGTCCAGCACCTCGGCCGCGGCGGCCAGGCTGCGCGCTGCAAGTTCGCGGGCTGCCTGCAGGTCCGGACCTGCGGCATGTACCGCACTGGTCAGATAGGCCCGCGCCTGCGGGTCGAATTGATCCTGTACTGCCTGGGAATGGGTGCGCATGGCCAATCCTTACTTTATGAGTTCGGATCCGCAGTGTGCCCGCAGTTTTATACGGGTAGCAGTACGCGACTTATCCTATTATAAAATCCACCATGCCGACCACTGCGCCTCGATCCTTGCTGCTGGGGGAATTTCTGCGGGCACGCCGCGAATCACTGCAGCCCCTGGACCTCGCTTTGCCGCAGCGCAGCCGGCGCCGCACCCCCGGGCTGCGGCGCGAGGAGGTGGCGCAGCTGTGCGGCATCAGTCCTACCTGGTACACCTGGATCGAACAGGGGCGCACCGCCGCAATCTCACCGGCGACGCTGGTGGCGCTGTCACAGGGCCTGCATTTGACACCTGCGGAACGAGCCTACCTGTTTGAAATCGCCGGACGGGTGGATCCGGCGCCAGCAGGGCCGGCAACCACCGCGGGGCTGGAGCTGGCCGGGTTGGTCAGGGTCATCCGGACGCCGACGTATGTACTGGACCGTTATTGGAATGCGATTGAGTGGAACCCGGCTGCCGCCGAGTTGTTCCGCGACTGGCTGGGCGCTGCCTCCGGCCTACGGCCGCGGGCGGGCGCGGCGCGCGTGCCGCCCAATCTGTTGCGCTACGTTTTCCTGCATCCGCGCTCGAAATCGTTGTTGCTGGACTGGGAGGATCGGGCGCGCAGTCTCGTCGCCGAGTTCCGCGCCGATACCCCGCGGCTGCGCGACGATCCACAGCGCTCGGCCCTCATCGAGGAACTCAGTCAGGCCAGCCGGGAATTTGCGACTGCGTGGCGTTCGCAGCGGGTGCGGGCGCGTGATGGTGGGCGGCGCAGCTTCCGCGCCGCCCGCGGTGGCGTGCAGCATTTTGATCAGCACATTCTGCGCGTGGTGAGCCGCCCGGATCTGCGCATGACAGTATTGGTGCCGGCGGCACGGCGCTAGCGGCTCGGCGTATACTGCCGACTTGCTCGTCGCGCGTGGCTTACCGCTTCATTGTCCGTGAGGACTCATCGTCATGCTTTCCTATCCGCTGCTCGTCATTCTGCTGATCGTGCTGGTGTACCTGGCCACCTCGATATTCAAGACGGTGCCGCAGGCCACGGTGGCCGTGGTAACGCTGTTCGGGCGCTATCACCGGATCATGCGTGAGGGGCTGAATATCAAGATGCCCTGGGAGCGGATCTCCTACCGGCTGTCCTTGCAGAATCGCGCACTGCAGTTGGAGTTCCAGGCCATCACGCAGGACCAGGCGAATGTGAAGTTCGCCACGATGGTGCTGTATGCGGTGTCGGCGGCCGATGAGGACTCGGTCAAGAAGGCCGTATTCAGTTTTGCCACCAATCAGGAATTTCAGCTGGCGCTGCAGCGGACCATTGATGGTTCGATCCGCCAGTTCGTGGCCACGACCAAGCAGTCGGACATTCTCGGTATGCGGGCCGAAATTGTCGATCACACCAAGAAGAACCTGGACGAGGTGGTGCTGGCCTGGGGCTATGTGGTGCGGGACATCCAGATCACGGACATGACCTTCGACAAGGAGATCATCGATTCCATGGCGCGGGTGGTCTCCTCGAAGAATCTGCTGGCCGCAGCCTCCAATGAAGGTGCGGCACTGCTGGTGAAGCGCACCAAGGATGCCGAAGCCGAGGCCGCCTACAAAACCATTGGCGCCGAGGCCGAGAAGAAGGCCTCCGCGTTGCGCGGTGAGGGTCTGGCACTGTTTCGCAAGAACATCGCCGATGGCATGAAGGGCGCAGCCGACAGTCTCAAGAGCGCCGGCGTGGACCCGGAGTTCCTGCTGTTCCTCGAATACACCGATGCGCTGAAGTATGTTGCCGAGCATGCCCAGGGGAAAGTCGTGTTCATGGACAGCGGGGCGGCCGCCGCGGCGCGGGTGGTGCAAGGCGTCCTGTCCATGGAATCGTCCTTCAAGGAGCAGCCGTGAGGATATGCAGTGCGTTGTTGATCGCCATGCTGGCCAGCGCCGCCGCCTGGGCACAGGCACCCGGTGAGCCCAGCGCGGTATACCCGAACTGCAATCGCAGCTGCCTGATCGGCGTGCTGCACAGCTACCTGGACGCCTTGAGCCACAAGGACCGTGGCCTCGCGCCCTTTGCGCACGATGCGCGCTACACGGAAAACGATGTGGAGATGGCCCTGGGCGAAGGGCTATGGGGTTCGGTGGGCGGCATCTCGGCCACCGGCCTTGAAGTCGCGGACCCCACCACCGGCAATGTTGCCTGGTACGGCACGGTGCAGGAGCATGGCAGCGGCGCCTTTCTCGCCCTGCGGCTGCAGGTTGCGAACGCACAGATCACTGAAGCCGAAGCCGTGATCCAGCGTGCACCGACACACCCGGCCCCATTCGGCGACCCGGCGAAACTGACGCACGATCCGGCATTCCAGGAAGTGCTGCCGCCGGAGCAGCGGCGCGAGCGCGAGCGCCTGATCGCCGTGGTGAATGGCTACTTCAGCACGGTTGAACAGAATGACGGGCAGTTGTTCACCGCGTTCGACCCGGACTGTCAGCGTAACGAGAACGGCATCAGCACGACCAGTGGCACCCAGGGTGCCGCGGCTATTTCCCAGGGCTGCGAAGCGCAGTTCAAACTGGGCATTTATCGCATCAACAAGCGCGTGCGCGAACGGCGCTTCCCTATTGTCGATGAGGAACGCGGCGTGGTCGTCGCGACCGGGTTCTTTGATCACGCCAATACCTTTGACAGTTACAAGACCACCGATGGCAAGGTGCATGCGACCGCCCTGAAATGGCCCAACTCCATCTCGCTCATGGA
>DATHOA010000288.1:0-5511 GCA_035485475.1 Steroidobacteraceae bacterium
CCTCGATTCATTCCGAAGAGATCGGCGTCGAAGTTACAGGCGGCGTCGTCACCTTGGCAGGTCATGTCGGCAGTTACTCAGAAAAACTCGCGGCGGAACGGGCCGCCTTGCAGGTGGTTGGTGTGAAAGCGCTCGCCGTTGAAATCGACGTGCGCATCGCAGGTGGCAACGCGCGCACTGACGGGGATATCGCCCGCACAGTCGAAAACGTGCTGCAGTGGACGACATGTTTGCCCATGAACTCAGTCAAGATCAAGGTCGAAGGCGGTTGGGTGACCCTATCGGGCGAAGTCAACTGGGACTATCAACGCAAGGCCGCCGTTGATGCCGTTCGGTATCTTATGGGGGTCAAGGGAGTGTCTGATCTGATCGCCATCAAGCCGACTGTGTCTGCGCCTTTGGTGAAGGCAGACATTGAAGCGGCGCTGGTGCGCCAGGCACACAAGGATTCGAACCGCATATCCGTCAGCGTCAGTGGCAATGATGTGACTTTGTCGGGTCCTGTCCGCAATTGGTCTGAGCGAGACCTTGCTACCCAGACCGCATGGGGAACACCGGGCGTTCGCAACGTGACGAATAATACGACGATTACCTTCTGACCTTCGCAGCGGCCCGATCGATTCGGGCCGCTGTGTGTACGTAGGGCGGGCGCCGCGAGCGCCGTTGCCGAAATCGGACCCTACGGCCGTAATTGCAGTACTGAGACCGACTTGGCGGGCAACTCCAGCAAAACTGCGCCGGCAGCTGCTACGCCTTCGATGGGCATGGGTTGCACGCGATCGGGCGAGTCGAAGGTATTGATCGAGTCAACTTCTCCCGCGGTGAGCACTTGGCCGTGCGCGCCCCGCATCGCAGTGCCGGCGACGGAGGCATGGATTCGGACGGGCCGCTCCGGGTCCAGATTGACGACGGCCAACCAGAGGTTGCCGCGCGCATCGCGGGCAGCGATGGCATCGACGCGGGGTAAGCCGCTGGCACTCTGCCCCGCATCAACCTGAACCGGAATGAGTGTCGCGTCCTGGAAGGGCGCGTACATCCGGAACACATAGTAAGTCGGAGTCAGCACCATCCGCTCATGGTCCGTCATGATCATGGCCTGAAGTACGTTGACCATCTGGGCGATATTGGCCATCCGCACGCGATCGGCGTGGCGTGCAAAGATATCCAGGTTCAGTGCGGCTAGGGAAGCTCTGCACAGGCATTGGTGCAGAGATCAGATAATATGAAAATGGGATCGTGGGTCATGGGAATACAAGAACAGGCAGTAATGGCGCCCGGATTAGCCCCGGAGCATTGCTGCGTTGGAGCGTCTCGCTATTCACCATTGACACGTTCCCTGTGGGCTGATCAGCCGTCGCCTAAGCATGTACAGGTTCGCCAGCGCAAAGGCGGTGAACAGTCGGGCGGTGTTCTTGGCCAATCCCCGGTAGCGCACTTTGGTGAATCCCCACAGCCGCTTGACGACATTGAAAGCATGCTCCCCGCGCGCCCGAGTAGCGGAGCGGCAGCGGTTGATGAAACGCTGGTAGTCGGTGAGCGGCTTGGTATGGTGCCCGCGCCGGTTGATCCGGTAACGGATGCCGCAGGCCTCGGCGCACTGGCGGTGAAACTCGCTCCAGTAGGCCTGATCCCCGAAAACTTCCTTCTCCTGGCCGTGCAGGAGCTTGGGCAACTGGCTGATGTCCGAAACGTTTGCCGCCGTCGTGGACAGACTGTGCACGATGCCGCGCCGATCGGTTCCGACATGGGCCTTCATGCCAAAGTGCCAGTCCTTGCCCTTCTTGGTCTGGTGCATCTGCGGATCGCGAGCCTCTGCGGCGTTCTTGGTCGAGGGCGGAGCGGCAATGATGGTGGCATCCACGATCGTCCCGGATCTCAGCAGCAACCGCTTCTCTTCCAAGAGGGTTCGGATCTGGGCAAAGATCTGCTCGGTAAGCTGATGCTTCTCCAGAAGATGGCGAAAGCGCAGGATCGTGGACTCGTCCGGGATCGCATCCTCGGCAAGCTCCAAGCCCGCAAAGCGGCGCATCGACTCGATGTCGTAGAGGGAGTCCTCGGCCTGCGGGTCCGACAGGTTGAACCAGTTTTGCATGAAGTAGATGCGCAGCATCTGTTCCATGGGCTTCGGCTGCGTGCCGTTGCCCGCCTTCGGATAGTACGGCTCAATCAGCCCCAGCAGCCGGCTCCAAGGGATCACCGCGTCCATCTCGGCCAAAAACCGCTCCCGACGCGTGATCTTGCCCTTCTTCTCCCAGGCAACCGAGGCAAAGGTCCTCTGCTTCATCATTCCTCGCGGCTCCATGGCCCTACTGTTCCCTGCACACAGTATCGGTCATCCATAGCTACCTGTGCAGAGCTTCCCTAGGACGGCATCGCGCAAGGAATTCTGCTGCACCAGAAAGCCGGGGTTGCTGCCGGGCAGGGGGGCCAGCCACGCACCCCATTCGTCAACCACCAGGGGTATTTTCTTCTGCGGATCGTAGTGATCCATGATCTGCGAATGCTGCGCGATCAGCGTCTCCATATTCAGCGTGTCCTTGAGGAACAAGGTGTAGTCGCTGGCACCGAAATGGGTGCTCGGATGGGCTGGCGGCCAGCCGGCAGAAGTATATGAGTGGAGCGAGAGTCCCTCGAGATCCCAACTCCACACTTTGTCGTGCCAGGCCTGCATGACCGCCTCGACGTACTCGGTCTTGCTGCCGTCCGCCCCCACCGCTACCCGGCGCATCGCCTGCGCACCGGTCTGCGCGGGATTGTAGTTGCGCACGTAGCGGGCGAAGATCTTGAGCTGACTGACGTAGTAGTCCGGGGTCATCGCGCCACCGCAGCCCCAGCTCTCATTGCCGAGGCCCAGGAACTTCACGCGATAGGGGGCAGGGTGTCCGTTGGCGGCCCGTTCCTTGCCCGCACTGGTCGCCGCATCGGCAGTCATATAGGCCATCCAGGCGGCGGCCTCCGCGACGGTTCCGGAGCCGACATTGACCGAAACGTAGGCCTCGCTGCCGATCTGGCTGATGAAGTCCATGTACTCGTCGGTACCGAAGCTATTGGGCTCGATGGCAGCGCCCCAATTGGCGTTCACGGTCGCCTTGCGACCTGCGGCCGGCCCGATCCCGTCGCGCCAATGGTATTCGTCGGCGAAGCACCCGCCGGGCCAGCGGATGTTGGGGACGTGCAGAGCACGCAGTGCAGTAACCACGTCACTGCGAATGCCGCGTACGTTGGGGATGGTTGAATCCTGGCCAACCCAGATACCGCCGTAGATACCATTTCCCAGGTGTTCGGCGAACTGCCCGAAGATATTGCGATCGATCGTGGCACCCGGGTGGGCGCCGTCCACGCGCAGCTCGATGACGGCGCCCGGGTCGGGAGCCGCACTGGCAACGGCAGTCCCGAGGAGCGCTGCGGCGCAGACAAAAAGGTTGGCCCTTGGCATGTTCATGTTCGCTGCAGGTCGCCAAAGTTGAGCGGCAGTCCGACGTAATTTTCGGCAAACGCGTGCTGAGCGGCGGTGGAATGTAGCAGGTAGTCGAGCTCGGCTTCGCGCAGCTTGGCGGCCATCGTATCCTCGCCGGGCATGCGATGCATCAGCGTGGTGAACCACCACGAGAAGCGCACGGCACGCCATACCCGGCGCAGGCAGCGTTCGGAATAGGTGTCGATCCCGACGCTGCTGTGTTCCCGGAAATGCTCGATGAATGCGGCCGCCAGGTAGCGAACGTCGGTGGCGGCGAGGTTCAGACCCTTGGCACCCGTCGGTGGCACGATATGGGCGGCATCGCCGGCCAGGAACAGCCGCCCGAAGCGCAGCGGCTCGGCGACGAAACTGCGCAGCGGCGCAATGCTCTTCTCGATCGAAGCTCCCGTGATGAGCTGCTCGCGCGCCGTCGCATCCAGGCGCAGTCGCAGCTCGTCCCAGAATGCCTCGTCGCTCCAGGCTGCGGAGTCGGCGCCGACCGGCACCTGCAGGTAGTAGCGACTGCGCGTACGGCTGCGCATGGAGCACAGGGCGAAGCCGCGCGGGCTGTTGACGTACAGCAGCTCCTCGTGCAGCGGCGGTGTGTCGGACAGCATGCCCAGCCAACCGAAGGGATACACCTTCTCGTATTCGCGGCAGGCCCCGGGCGGCACGCTCGCGCGACACACGCCATGAAAGCCATCGCAGCCGGCAATAAACTCACAATCAATGCGGTGCGCACGGCCGTCGTGGTGATAGGTCACGAAGGGCCGCGCGCCGGCGAAATCACTGATGGCGACATCCTGTGCCTCGTATACCGTGGTCAGACCGGCCGTGGCACGCGCTTCCATGAGGTCCCGCGTCAGTTCGGTCTGGCCATACACCAGCACGGTCGCACCCCCGGTGAGCGCGTGCAGGTCGACCCGGTGCTGCGCACCGTTTACCAGCAGGCCGACGCCTTCATGCACCAGACCCTCGCGATGCATGCGCGTACCCACGCCGGCCTCATCCAGCAGGTTTACGGTCCCCTGCTCGAGTACGCCGGCGCGGATGCGGCCGCGCACGTAGTCGGCGGATTGACGCTCGAGGATCACCGCTGCGATGCCCGCGCGGTGCAACAGCTGGCCGAGCAGCAGGCCGGCGGGACCGGCACCGACGATCACGATCTGAGTGCGCATCTGGGCTACTCCCGTTCCGGGCCCACTTGCACTTTACCGCCGTGCCGCGGGTGAGAACCTGTCAGAACCCGACGCAGAGTTGGACTTTTCTTATCCGATGCCGCTACATTTGACCATGACCAAGCGTGCTGCCCTGCAACGCATCCCCACCTACTTCCTCTATGGCGAGGCGCCACGCCGCGTTTCCGGGCCGCTGCTGCATGTCGAAACCATCGAGGCGCGCAGTGCTCGGCATCACTGGAAGATTGATCCGCATTTGCACCAGGTGCTTCATCAGATGATTTTTGTGGCGCGCGGCCGCGGCGTCGTGCAGGCGGAGGGCGCCCGAACGCAATTCCGGCCCCCGGCGCTGATGCTCATGCCGGCGGGGTCGGTGCACGGCTTTGAGTTCGAACCCGGCACCACCGGCTACGTCGCCTCCCTGTCCGTGGAGCTGCAGCACGATCTGGTGCGCCATGAGCCGGAAATCGGCGCGCTGTTCGCGGCGCCGACCACGCTGGAGTTTGAATCCAAGGCGCTGCGCGCGACCGATCTCGCGCAGGCGTTCCGTATGCTGGCGCGCGAATTCGTGCGCTCCTCGACCGGGCACAGCCTGGCCCTGCAAGGCTGGCTGGAAGTGTTACTCGCCAACGTGCTGCGTCTCACGCAGCAGCGGCCGAATGCGGCGGATCCGGTCGTTGGCCAGCAGCGCCAGCTGGTCGCGCGCTTCAGCGAATTGATCGAGAGCCGCTATCGCAACAGCGCGCCCCTGACGGCGTACGTCGCCGCGCTGAATGTGTCCGAGTCGCGCCTGCGTAACGCCTGCCTCGCGATGACCGGCCAGACGCCCATCCAGCTGGTCCATGCGCGGATCGTGCTGGAAGCCAAGCGGCAGCT
>DATHOA010000289.1:0-7696 GCA_035485475.1 Steroidobacteraceae bacterium
TTCGGGAACAGGTCGCCCACGGCGACCCCGATCTGGGCGGTCGAGGCGGCCAGCTGGCGTTCGGCCACGCGGATGTCCGGTCGCCGGCGCAGCAGGCCCGCCGGGTCTCCGACCGCGGCCATCCGCGGCAGGTCGGGCAGGTTGCCGGGGGCTGCGAGAATGTTTGCGAGCGCATCCGGCTCGCGCCCGGTAAGCACGCCCAAGCGGTGGATGGACCGCTCCACGTTGGCGCGCAGCGGCGGAATGGTCGCAAGGGTCGAATCCAGCTGCGCCTTCGCGCGTGCCGTGTCGAGCTCGGTGCCGCGCCCGGCATCGAGCAGCGAATTCGTCAGATCCACCGTCTGCTGCTGATTGGCGGCGTTGCGCTGCAGGACGGCAAGTTCGGCCTGCTCGCCGCGCAGTTCGAAATACGTCCGCGCGACTTCGGCTGTGACGCTGACCTGCGCGTCGCGCAACGTCGCTTCCTGACCCTCGACCACCGCGCGGCTGGCTTCGACACCCCGGCGCACGCGCCCGAACAGGTCCAGCTCCCAGGTCGCATCAAAACCGGCGTTGTAATAGCGCTCATCGAGGCTGGTGCCGATGCCAAAGGTCTGCGAGGCCGGATACTGCTGGTTGGTGTAACCGCCCTGCGAGGTGACGGTGGGCAACAGGTCCAGCTTCGCCTGCGTGCGCAGGGCGCGCGCCTGCTGCAGATGGGCGAGGGCGATGCGCAGGTCGTGATTCGCGGCGAGCGCTTCGATCACCAGGCCATTCAACAGATCGTCGTTGAACTGACCCCAGAACGGCCCGACGCTGTCATCGGTCGAATACACCGCAGGTTCCGCCTCGACAAAGGTCGCAGCAGTGTGCACCTCGGGTCGGTGATAGTCGGGGCCGACAGCGCAGGCCGCCAGCATTGCCGCGACGGCAACGGCGACGGGCACCGAAATAGACTTACGCACCATGCACCTCCGGGTTATTGCCGAAGCTTGGGCCGATGGCCAGTGGCGCGGGCGCCTCGGGCAGATCCTGGGTACCGACGCGGCTGCCGGTCAGCCGCCGGACCAACACGAAGAACACGGGGGTCAGCAGCAACCCGAACACGGTTACCCCGATCATGCCGGCGAACACCGTCACGCCCATGGCATGCCGCACCTCGGCGCCCGCGCCCTGCGCCAGCACCAGCGGAATGACTCCCATGATGAAGGCGAAGGAGGTCATGAGGATGGGCCGCAACCGCAACCGCGCCGCCTCGAGCACGGCGGAGGTCGGATCCATGCCGCGGTCCTCCTGCAGATGCTTGGCGAATTCGATGATCAGGATCGCGTTCTTGCACGCCAGGCCCACCAGCACCAGCAGCCCGATCTGGGTGAAGACATTGTTGTCACCGTGATCGAGCAGCACGCCGGTGATCCCGGCCAGCAGCGACATCGGCACGATGAGAATGATCACCAGCGGCAAGGTCAGGCTCTCGTACTGCGCGGCCAGCACCAGGAACACGAACAGCACGCACAGCGGGAAGACGATCGTCGCGGTGTTGCCCGAGATCAGCTGCTGGTAGGCAAGATCGGTCCACTCAAAGGTCATGCCGCGCGGCAGGTTGGCCTTGAGGATCCCGGCCAAGGCCTCCTGGGCCTGGTCGGTGCTATAGCCGGGAGCGGGACCGGCGTTGATATCCGCGGAGCGATAGGCGTTGTAACGCTGGGCGGCATCCGGTCCGAAGGTCGGTGTGACGTTCAGGAGCGAGCCCAAGGGCACCATCGCACCGTCGGCGTTACGCGTCTTGAGCGTGCGGATGTCCTCGGCCTGCGCGCGGAACGGCCCGTCTGCCTGGGCCATGACCTGGAAGGTGCGCCCGAAGCGGTTGAAGTCGTTCACATAGGTCGAGCCCATGTAGGTCTGCAGCGTGTCGAACACATCCGAGAGCTTCACGCCCTGCTGCTTGACCTTGTCGCGATCCACGCTGACATCCAGCTGCGGCACGTTGATCTGGTAGGTGCTCAGCAGGCCCGCGAGCGCCGGGTTCTTCGCAGCCTTGCCCAGCGCATCCTGGACGGCCGTGTACAGCGCTTCGGGTCCCGCATCCCCGCGGTCCTCGACCTGCGCCTTGAAGCCGCCGAGGGAGCCCAGGCCCAGCACTGGTGGCGGTGTGAACACCACCACGTAGGCATCCTGGATGCTGGCGAGCTGCTGGTTCAGGCGCGCGGCAATCGCCTTGCCCGTGAGGCCGCGCCGCTGGGCGGGCGGAGTCAGTGCGAAGAACGCAATGCCGGAGCTGGAACTCTGTGACCAGCCGTTCACCGACATGCCCGCGAATTCCACTGCGTCCTGCACGCCGGGAGTCTTCAGTCCGATCGCGGACATGCGCCGTACCACTGCCTCGGTGCGGTCGATGGTGGAGGCGGGCGGCAGCTGCGCCACGGCGATCAGATATTGCTTGTCCTGGTCGGGGATGAAGCCGCCGGGTACGGCGTTGAAGCCGAACCAGGCAAAGACGATCAGGCCGGCATAGACGATCAGCGCGATGCCGCTGCGCCGTATGGTCAGCGTCAGCGCCCGTGAATAACCGTTGCCCGCAGCCGCAAACGCCTTGTTGAAGCGCCTAAAGAATCGCCCGAGGATCTGCTCCATCCAGCGGGCGAAAAGGTCGGGTCTGGCACCATGGGGTTTCAGCAGCACGGCCGCCAGTGCGGGGGACAACGTCAGGGAATTGAAGGCAGAGATCACAGTGGAGATGGCGATCGTCAGTGCGAACTGGCGATAGAACTCACCGGTCAGGCCGCTGATGAAGGCCACGGGTCCGAACACCGCGACCAGCACCAAGGTGATGGCAATGATGGGACGGCTGACCTCGCGCATCGCCATGCGCGCGGCCTGCTTCGGGGACTCGCCCGCGGCAATATGGCGTTCCACGTTTTCGACCACGACGATGGCATCGTCGACCACGATGCCGATGGCCAGCACCAGGCCGAACAGCGACAGCGTGTTGATCGAGAAACCGAAGCCCAGCAGCACCGCGAAGGTGCCGATGATCGACACCGGCACCGCGACCAGCGGGATGAGCGAGGCGCGCCAGGTCTGCAGGAACACGATGACCACGATCACGACCAGCAGGATGGCCTCGAGCAGGGTATGCAGTACGGCCTCGATGGACTGGCGCACGAACTGGGTCGGGTCATAGGCGATGCGGTAGTCGAGGCCGGCCGGGAAGTCCTTCTTCAGTTCCTCCATGGTCTTGCGCACGTTGGATGAGAGCTGCAGTGCATTGGCACCGGGGGCCTGCATGATCGGCAGCGCGATCGCATTCTGGTTGTTCAGCATGCTGCGCATGCCGTAGTCCTGGGCGCCCATCTCCACGCGCGCCAGATCCCCCAGACGCACCAGCTCGCCGTTGGCGCCGGTCTTGACGATGATGGCGCGAAACTGCTCCTCGGTCGTGAGCCGGCCCGCCGCGTTCAGGGCCACCTGGAACTCGGTGCCCTTGGACGGCGGCGCGCCCAGCTGGCCGGCGGCCACATCCACGTTCTGCTCGCGGATGGCGGTGACGACATCATTTGCCGTGAGATTGCGGACGGCGAGTTTTTCCGGGTCCAGCCAGATGCGCATGGCGTAGTCGCCGCCACCGAACACCTGGACCTGGCCCATGCCGGGCAGGCGCGCCAGCACGTCCCGCACGTTCAGGGTCGCGTAGTTGCGCAGATAGAGCGCGTCGTAACGGTTATCGGGTGAGATCAGGTTCACGAGCATGGTCAGGTCCGAGGAACTCTTGACCGTCGTGACACCCAGGTCACGCACTTCCTCGGGCAGGCGCGGCAGGGCCTGCGCCACGCGGTTCTGGACCTGCACCTGGGCGCGATCGACATCGGCGCCGAGCTTGAAAGTCACGGTCAGGCTCAGTGTGCCGTTCATGGTGGAGGTGGAGGACATGTACAGCATGTCATCGACGCCCACGATGGCCTGCTCCAGGGGTGCGGCCACGGTATCCGCGATCACCTTCGGGTTTGCGCCCGGGTAGTTGGCGCTCACGACAATCGAGGGCGGCACCACTTCCGGGTACTCACCGACGGGCAGCCGGATCAGCGCCAGCGCGCCGGCTATGGTGATGAAGGTCGAGACGACGGCCGCGAAAATCGGCCGTTCGATGAAGAATTCGGAGATATTCATGGCGTGCCTTGTGGCGTTATTGGGCGTTACGCGCGACCAGCCCCGGATTGGCGGGTGTGTCCCGCAGGTGCTCCTCACCCATGGCGATGCGCTGCGGGGTGATGGTCATGCCGGCGCGCACATGCTGCAGCCCGTTGACGACGATGGTGTCGCCGACGTTCAGACCCTCGCGAACGACGCGCAGGCCGTCGACCACGGGGCCGAGCTTCACCTGGCGGTACTCGATGGTGTTGTCGGCGCCGACCCGCAGCACGTACTTGAGGCCCTGGTCGGTGCCGACCGCGCTGTCATTGATGAGCAACGCCGGGAAGGTCTTGGCGCTGGTGATCTTGACGCGGGCAAACATGCCGGGCGTGAACTGGCGATCGTGATTCTCGAGCCGGCCGCGTACCCGCACCGTGCCAGTGGCGGCGTCGATCTCGTTGTCCACGAAGGCAATTGCGCCCTGGTGCGGATAACCCTCTTCATTGGCCAGACCCACGAACACCGGATGCGTGGCGTCGGCCTCGCCGCCCTTGCGGGCGTAGTTCATGAAATTCAGGAAGCCCTGTTCATCACCCTGGAAGCTCACATAGATCGGGTCCACGGAGACCACGGTGGTCAGGAGCGTCTGCCCGCCGGTCACGAGGTTGCCCGCGGTGATTTCGGCACGGCTGACGACACCGGTGATGGGGGCCGTGACGCGCGTGAAGCTCAGGTTCAGCGCCGCGGTGTCCACCGCGGCCTGCGCGCCCGCGACATTGGCATTGGCCTGGGACAGCGCCGCATCGCGACTTTCCAGTTCTTCGCGCGAAATGGCATGTGCGCCCAGCAGCTTGTTGGCGCGATCCTGTTCGGATGTTGCCAGGGTCAGCTGTGAGCGTGCCTGCGCCAGCTGCGCCTGCGCCTGCTTGAGGTCGGCCTCGTAGGGGCGCGGATCGATGACGAACAGCACATCGCCCTTGGCGACCTCGCGACCCTGGACGAAATTCACCGTGGCGATGTAGCCGGAAACCCGCGGCCGGATTTCGACCCGCTCGACGGCCTCGAAGCGCCCCGTGAACTCATCGAAGTCTGAAATCTGCCGGGACACGACCGTGGCCACGGTGGCCGCGGGCGCCGCGGGCGCCGCGGCAACGACGGCCGGCGTGGCGGTCTCACCGCGCGAGCAGCCGGCGAGCTGCACCAGGACGACCGCGGTGAAAACAGCGGCTGCGAACCAAATGGAAACTGAATGACGACTCATACCGGACTCCCCGTACCAATGACTTCACTGGCGGTTTCCCAACCCAGTGCTGATGGGGGACATCATCGGTTCTGCAGCGCTCGGTGAACATTCACCACATGCCCTAGGGATATGTTCCAAGGGTGGGGGGCGGCATCTACCCCTTTTGAGAGAGGCGGGGGCAGCGGCCGTCATGGCGTCATGGTGCAAACGGTGCGCAGGACCGACATCACCATGCAGGGGCCATATGCCCCGAAATTCAGCAGCAGAAATTTCGCGGCGGATGTGGTTGAGTGGACGTGACGAGCAATGCCAAATTGCCTCAAGGACTGCGATGCCGCAGCCCATCCAACTGGATTTGATACTGCGGCGTCGAGTGGTACGTGACGAGTTTCTCGAGGGCGTGTACTTCGCACCCACGATCCTGCAGTTTCGCACACGAACTTAGGATCACCTGCAGCGAGCTCTCGCTCGGGACTTCATGGCGGGCGATCACGGCTTGCACACGATCGCCGGTAAAGGTGGCCGCTGCCCGATAATCGCCCTGCAGGTAGTACGCCTGGCTCACAAGGACGTACGTCTTCTCATCGGCGAAGCCCTCCTTGGCCGCCAGTGTTCCGAAGCTCACGGCCTTGGCGAAGTTCTTGAGCTGATAATTGAGCGTCGCGAGCGCGTTGACACGCTGCTGGCGCTGCGTCGCGGCGAGGAATCCGTCGGCAAAGCCGCGTTCCAGGTAATCCGCGGCACGCGGCAGCTCCCCGTCGTGGGCAAATCCGTAACCCAACAGCTCATTGATGACGTGCACTTCGTACGGGGTCAGATCGTGCATCGACTCGAGGGCTTGCGCCTTCGCGATCCCATCCGGGTAGTTGCCGGCCTGCATCGCAGCTTGGGCATCTCTGACTTGCCGCGCAATCGCCGGGGTTACTGTTAGGACGCGCGGTTCCGATTGCCGCGCCGGAGCCCGCGGTTTCTGCGGCTGCGATGCACAAGCGGCCAGGGCGGTGCAGATCAGAAATTGCGTAAGTTGTCTGTTTTTTGACATTTGGTGTATACGCCGGCGTAGCCAATATTCGCATGCTCAATCGACGCTAACGCGCCCAATAACAGGCGGCTCGGGAAAGCTGCGGCCTTCGCTCGCCAACCACTCCCGAAAGGTCGCCACTTTGTCGATCGTCAGGTGGGCCGGTGGACATACGAAGTAATAAGCACGTGCGGACCGTACGGCGCGGCCCGCTACTGCGAGTCGACCGATCGCGACGTCGTC
Organism: Steroidobacteraceae bacterium; assembly: GCA_035485475.1. Lineage (GTDB taxonomy): Bacteria > Pseudomonadota > Gammaproteobacteria > Steroidobacterales > Steroidobacteraceae > DAIDKA01. Next base: position 6,618 of record DATHOA010000289.1, read on the forward strand.
CGCCACCAAGGACCACATTGCCAGCGCGAGTCCCTGGCCCGCCTCGGCGGCGCGCACAATGCTGATCGCGTCGTCGAATGCAGCACCGGCGCTTGGCCACTCTTCGTCAAGACTTCCTTCGAGCAGCCAAGCGGTCCAAGGCTCATGCGGACTGTGGAGCAGCTTGTAGCGCTTCAGGTCGTTCGCCTCGGCGATGGGCCCATGACGTCGCAGTAGCGCCGGCGCGCACACCGGGACCAGCCACTCGTCGAACAGTTTTTGACTGTGCAAGCGCGGCCAGACCCCACCCCCAAGGCGAATTCCGGCGTCCATCCCAGTCGACACGAAATCGGCGAGCCCTACGGAGGTATGGATCTGTACGTCGATGCTTGGGTGCTGCGTCGCGAACTTCGGAAGTCGCGGCAATAGCCATTGTGCGAGGAAGAAAGAGAGTGTTGTCACCCGCAAAGGCCCCGAGCCGCGATCAGCGCGCGCCTCGTCGATCGCCCGCTCCAAATCGGCAAGTGCTTGCTCCACTTTCGGTCGCAGCCGGGCGCCTACCGGCGTCAGCTCGACTCGCCGACCGTTTCGGCGAAGCACGGTTACGCCCAGGTATTCCTCCAACGCCTGCACCTGCAGGCTGGCCGCGCTGGTGGTGATACCGAGTGCGTGGGCACCCCGCGTGAAACTCTTGTGGTCGGCAACGGCAACGAACACTCGCAGGCTGGCGAGTGGAGCCCGTCGGTATGCAGTGCGCGCGGGACTACGCCTGACCTTGCTCGCCGTCATGAACTGATGTCCCCTCGACTGGCGCTATCGTTCGCTGTCGAGATGCTCCATCGCAGCGGCAGGATAGCGTTGGCCGGCGGCGGCATTGGCGGGTACGGCCGCGGTGAGGGCGTCGAGTTGCTCGGCGCTGAGCTCCAGGGACAGCGCACCGAGTGCCTCCTTGAGCCGGCCCCGTCGCTTGGTGCCGATGAGCGGAATGATGTCCTCACCCTGCGCGGCCACCCAGGCGATTGCGACCTGCGCGACAGTGGCGCCAATGCTGGCCGCGACACCGCGCAGCCTGTCGACCAACGCGAGATTGGTCACAAGGT
>DATHOA010000290.1:0-6831 GCA_035485475.1 Steroidobacteraceae bacterium
GTGCTCATGCAACGCGCGCGCGACCAGCTCCTTGCCGGTACCCGATTCGCCGGTGATCAGCACCGTGACGCTGGAGCGTGACAGGCGGCCGATGGCACGAAACACCTGCTGCATGGCCGCCGCACGACCCAGCAGCTCCGGAATCGGCGGCGGACTGCCGCCATCACCCGCGGTCGGCGTGCCGGTGCGCGCCGCGCGCCGCACCAGGTCCACGGCCTGGTCGATATCAAAGGGCTTGGGCAAATACTCGAAGGCGCCGCTTTCATACGCCGAGACGGCATTGCCCAGATCGGCGTAGGCCGTCATGACGATGACCGGCAGATTCGGCCGCGTCTCACGGATGCGCTTGAGCAGCTCCAGTCCTGACTGGCCCGACATGCGGATGTCGGTGATCAGGACATCCGGCGCGTCCCCACGCAGCGCCGTAAGGGCCGACTCGGCCGCATCAAAGGTCCTGGGCAGCATGCCGCCATTGCGTAACGCGCGCTCCAATACCCAGCGGATCGATGCGTCATCGTCCACCAGCCATACGCGAAGATTCAATGTACTCATACGGATTCCTCGAGCGGCAACATCAGCTTGAACACCGTTCGGCCTGGTTCGCTCTCAAATTCGATAAGGCCTCCATGGCGCGTGACCAGATCCTGGGCTACCGCCAAGCCCAGACCCGTGCCGGTGGATTTGCCCGTGACCAGTGGATAGAAGATGCTCGCCCGCAGGGCTGCCGGAACACCCGGCCCATCATCCTCAATGTATACGCCCGCAGCCAGGCGCTGGCGTCGCCCCGCAATGCTGACGTTGGAGAAAGCCCGGGTGCGGAAGGTGATGTGGCCATGGTCGCCGACCGCCTGCATGGCATTGCGCGCCACGTTCAGCAGCGCCTGGATCAGCTGGTTGCGGTCGAAATTCGCGCTCGGCAGGCTCGGATCGTAGTCACGATCTATCACCACGCCCGCGGGCGCCTCGCCACGCAACAGGTGAAATACGTGCTCGCACAGCTCATGGATGTTGAGCTGCGTCTTCTGCATCGGCCGATTCGGTCCCGTCATCGAGGCCACCAGCGCACTGAGGCGATCGGCCTCCGAAATGATGACGTGGGTGTATTCCTTGAGGCTCTCGTTCGGCAACTCGCGCTCGAGCAGCTGCGCCGCGCCGCGCAACCCGCCCAGCGGGTTCTTGATCTCATGCGCAAGCTGCCGCAGCATCATGCGACTGCTGTCCAGCCGCACCAGCATGTCGTTCTCACGCGAAATGCGTTGCCGCGCGGTCGTGTCGGTAAGTTCGAGCAGCAGGTGCGTGCCCGTGACCTCGCCTTCGAGCGGCGTGATCGTGACATCCACGACGTGCGGTTCGCGTGGTGTCGACTTCAGGTTCAGGACCAGTTCACGATCCGCGAAGGCTTCGCCCGTCTCGATCGAGCGCCGCAGGATCGGAACCAGGCCGTTGGATTCGAGCAGATGATCGCCGAAGGGTCGACCGCGGCTCTGATTGAGACTGAAGGCCAGCAGATCCTGCGCGGCCACGTTGGCATAGATCGGGCACAGCTGCGAGTCCAGCAAGATGATGCCCGTGGACAGCGCATTGAGCAGATCCGCGGAATCGAAATGCGATAGCGGGGACGTCAGCGAATGTTCAGAAGCCACAGCGCACCTCGAACCGCGGCGGTGCTAGTGAACGACTCCCACACCCGGCGCCCGCGGTGCGAGCGGCGCGCCCGGAACCGTCGGCGCTCCCGGTACCGCCGCGTTGCGCTGGCGAATGGAAAACGAAACGGCATTGGCCTGGCAGATGACTTCGCCGCGGGCATTCGTAACCTGCAGGGTCAGGGAGTGCTCGCCGCGCTCCACCTCGCTGAGCGCGAAGCTGCCATCGGGCCCGAGCTGGCCCGAAATATCCTGGCCGTCCATGCGCAGCGTGGTCTGGCTGCCCTCGCCGCCGGCATGGGCCAGGGTCACGTGCCCCGTTATGGAAAATGTGTCGAGAAAGACCTGGCCGGCACCCGGGGAATCGATGACGCACACGGGCGTGGCCGCGGACGGAGCCGAGGTCACCGTAGGCGCCGTGACCGCCGCCGCCTGCGCCCCGTAGGTCTGCGCCCCGGTAACCTGCAGCTTCTGCGCCTTCGGGTTGGGCTGGTCGCTGTAGTGAATCACGCCGGCGTCGTCCACCCACTTGTAGACCGTGGCGGACCCGGCGCTGGCGCAGACACCCAGCATCAACAGTAGTGGCAGTCCTCGCATACACCCGGAGCATAGCCCCGACCGGGGCCGAGAACAAAAGGAGACTGCAACCGGACCCCCCCGCGGTTAGCGAGGGAGCCGGGTTGTTGCATTTCTGCGGTGCATTATCGAAGACTGCCACCGTGGTCATTAGCAGCTGTAGTACAGCTCCAATTCGACCGGGTGCGTGGACATCCGCAACCGGGTCACTTCCTGCATCTTCAACGCGATATAGGCATCGAGCAGATCGTTCGTGAAGACCCCGCCGCGGGTGAGGAACTCGCGGTCCTTGTCCAGGTGCTCCAACGCCATGTCCAGCGAATGGCACACCGTCGGGATGTGCGCGGCTTCCTCGGGCTCCAGGTCGTACAGATCCTTGTCGGCCGGATCGCCGGGATGGATCTTGTTCTGGATACCGTCGAGGCCGGCCATCATCATGGCCGCGAACGCGAAGTACGGATTTGCCGTGGAGTCCGGGAAGCGTACTTCGATGCGACGCGCCTTCGGGTTCGACACCCACGGAATGCGGATCGAGGCCGAGCGGTTGCGGGCGGAGTACGCCAGCATCACGGGCGCCTCGAATCCGGGCACCAGGCGCTTGTAGCTGTTCGTGGCCGCATTGGTGATGGCGTTGATGGCCTTCGCGTGCTTGATGATGCCGCCGATGTAGTACAGGGCCAGTTCCGACAGACCGCCGTACTTGTCGCCGGCGAACAGCGCCTTGCCGTCCTTCTGCAAGGACTGGTGGACGTGCATGCCGCTGCCGTTGTCACCGACCAGGGGCTTCGGCATGAAGGTCGCCGTCTTGCCGTAGCTGTGCGCAACGTTGAGAACGCCGTACTTGAGGATCTGCACCTGGTCGGCCTTGGTCACCAGACCGCCGGGGCCGATACCGATTTCGCACTGGCCGCCGGTGGCGACTTCGTGGTGGTGCACTTCGACCACCAAACCCATTTCTTCGAGGGCGTCGCACATGGCCGAACGGATGTCCTGGAAAGCATCGATCGGCGGTACCGGGAAGTAGCCACCCTTGACGGTGGGGCGGTGGCCCTTGTTGCCTTCGACATAATCCTTGCCGGAGTTCCAGGCGCCCTGCACCGAGTCGATTTCGTAGAAGCAGCCGTTGAGACTCGAGCCACTGCGGACACTGTCGAAAATGAAGAATTCGTTTTCGGGACCGAACAGCGCGCCGTCGGCGATTCCCGTGGACTTCAGGTAGGCCTCGGCGCGCCGCGCCGTCGAACGCGGATCGCGCTCGTAACCCTGCATGGTGGCCGGCTCAATGACGTCGCAGCGGATATTGACGGTGGCGTCTTCGAAGAACGGGTCCAGGATGGCGGTGGCCGCATCCGGCATCAGGATCATGTCGGACTCGTTGATGCCCTTCCAGCCGGCGATCGACGAACCGTCGAACATCTTGCCGTCCGTGAACAGGTCGGCATCGACCAGGCGGGCCGGTATGGAGACGTGCTGCTCCTTGCCGCGGGTGTCCGTGAACCGGAGATCTGCGTACTTGACCTCCTTTTCTTTTATTAGCTTCAGTACATCAGTCGGTGTCATATCGCCTCCGAAAATGGGGTTGCCCGATGCGCATCGAGCAGCGGGGTGTTGCAGCCCTTGTGCCAACATGAGGCACTCGGAAATCAACAGGTTAGCGCGGGACCGGGTGAAATACGCACTATTGTGGAGCAGCTCTGGAAATTTACGCTCTCAAATGGGGCGCGGTGCGTACTATAAATTCAATTCCGCGTCGCTGGAACCCTGGATGCTTGGTTTCGGTGCGAGGGGTACGCCGCACGGCGGTGCAATTGCACAGGAATCATCAGGTTGCAGCACACACCGGAGTCGTCGCTATACTCCGCGCCCATGCAATTTCTGGGTTCACTGATATTCACCATCTTCCTGTTCCTGTGGACGTTCTTCTATTCCATCGCCTTCGTATGCATGGCGCTGTGCGTGCCCTTTCCGCGCCGTGCGGCGTTGGCGCGGGTGTGGGCCACGGTGCTGCTGACGGCCCTGAAGTGGCTGTGTCGCCTGGACTACACCGTGGAGGGTCGCGAGCACATTCCCGCCGACAACCACATTGCGCTGTGGAAGCACGCCTCCACCTGGGAGACCCTGGCCATTGGCGTGGTCTTTCCGCGCCAGGTCTGGGTGCTCAAGCGCGAGCTGCTGTGGCTGCCTTTCGTCGGCTGGGGCATCCGACTGCTGCATGCCATCGCCATTGATCGGGGTGCCGGGCACAACGCCGTCAACCAGGTGGTCGAGCAGGGACGGCAGCGGCTGCAGGAAGGGGACTGGATCGTGATGTTCCCGGAAGGCACGCGCATGCCAGCCGGCCAGACGCGCCGTTACGGCGTCAGCGGCGCCCTGCTGGCCTCGCAAACCGGCAAGCTCATCATCCCCGTGGCGCATAACGCCGGATACTTCTGGCCCCGGCGCGGCTTGCAGAAGAAGCGCGGCACCGTGCGCGTCGTGATCGGCCCCCCGATCAGGGCCGCCGGCCGCGATCCGCGCGAGATCAATGCCGAAGCGCAGGAGTGGATCGAGGGCCAGTTGACTCGCATGGTGCCCGACTTCCACCGCAAGTCAGCGCGCGGTTAGTACAGCCCGGGCACCAGACGCGCCGTGTGCTGCATATAAAGCCGGTACCGCTCGCCGAACGCACCGGTCAACGCCGCCTCCTCTACGCGCATGCGGTACAGGAAGGCCGCCGTGGTCCCCGTCATCAGGATGACCAGCGACGCCCAGTTCTGCATGCAGATACCAAGGCCCAGGAACGTCAGCAGCGCGCCGGTGTATGACGGATGCCGAACCCGTCGATAAGGGCCCGTATCGATGAGCCGGTGATCTGCCGCGATCGCGACATTCACCGTGAAGAAGCGGCCAAGAAAGATGATTGAGTACCAGCGCAGCGCCCCTCCGCCAATCAAGACGGCGACGCCCAGGTCACCGATCCAGGCCCTCGGGGACCAGCCGGTCTGGGGCACGGCGAATTCAATCTCGTAGGCAATCGCGACGCTGATCCAGATGACGACGAACAGCACGCCGAAGGACCCCCGATCCTTGCTGGCGCCGGCGCCGGACTTGGCCCGCTTGAAGATGATCAGCGCCCACTCCGACATGAAATAGAGGCCGCCGACCACGGTAGAGTTTGGAATCACCACGGTAGCGCCTTATTTCGATATCCCCGTCATGGCCGCTGCGCGTCGTGCCAGACTTGCCGCCGGCCAAAGTTGCGCCGATTGATAGTACTCGGCAAATGCCGGAACTGCGGGGGAAAGAACCACCCACGGTTGCCGGGACTCGGTGAAGATGTGCACGTCCGGTGGCCACAGATCCGGCTCATCCAGGGTACCCACGCGCACGAAGCGGATGGCATCGCCACCGCCGCCGTAGTTGCTCCACAGCGCGATACGACAGGTCGGACAGCGCGCCACCCGCTGCCCCTTGCCGCTGTTCGAAGGTGTATTGATCACTTCCACGGCGCCGTCGAGCAGCTCCATGCGCTCGGATTCAATGAGTGCGTTCAGCGCAAACGAAGCGCCCGTTTCGCGCTGGCACCAGCGGCAGTGACAGCAGTGCACGAACATCGGCTTCTCGTTGAGTCGGTACCGTACTGATCGACAGGTACAGCCCCCGGTATATTCGCTCATACGCCTCCTCGCTGCCGATCGAACGCCTCGCGCGCCGCCACGACGCTGCTGGCGATATCCGCCGCGTTGCCGCTCGGACCTGGAGGCAGAAACACGGGATACACCCGCAGCGCCAGGGCCGCAACACCCAACGGGTTTGCGGGCACCGTACCCGGTGGGAAGTGGGCGCGCGCTTCGCGGATAAAGGCCGCGGCCGCATTGACCGCGGCATATGCCCGGCGGTCGCCGTCGCTGGCGAAGCGGAAGCGCCACTCGCGTACCCGCCGGTTGATCACCGCCTTGTCGGCGCCACCCGCCGTGATGCCGGCGGCCGCGAACACACGGCAGTCATAGTCCAGGCAGGTTTGCGGGCGCTGCGCGTAGATGCTGCATTTGCCGCAGCTGAGCATCGGGCAGGTGCCATCGGTGTTCGGGCGCACGGTCCAGTTGCCTGCCACCGATCCTCGCGAACGCAACAGCGACTGCGTCGGTACGCGTTCCAACGCCGCGGTGTCGGTGGGACGCAGCTCGATCGAATAGGATGACGTGCAGCAACCCGTGCAGTCGCCACACGGAACCCGGCTGCCCGTTGCTCCGCGCAGCGCGGCGCGGGCCTGGATCAACCAGGCCCCGAAGTCACCGGCATCGATACCGGGCTGCACCAGCCGCTGCCGGCCGATCAGCCCTTTGGCTTGCGGAACACGAACACGGTCTGATCGGTCAGACCGCGCAGACCGGGGGAGAACACCAGCTGGGTGTGATCATCGCCGGGATGCGCGAGCAGCTTGCTCTCCTTGACCAGTTTGAAGCCGGCCGCCGTGACTTCCTTGCGGATGACCGCCGGATCGATGCGATGCAGTTTGGGCGTATCGGTGGTGCCCGAGCCGGGCTTTGCATTGTGGTCGACGACCAGGAAGATGCCACCGGGCTTGAGCGCATTGAAGATGCGGCTATCGAGACTGGCGGTATCGATGTGG
>DATHOA010000291.1:0-23815 GCA_035485475.1 Steroidobacteraceae bacterium
GAAAGCACGGTGGATACGGCGCAGGCCAACCTCGCCCAGTACAAACGGCAACTGGCCCAGGACCGCGATGCGCTGCAGCTGCTGCTGGGCGCATCGCTCCCGGAGGGCATCGATTTTTCCCACGGCCTGGACCGTGGACAACTGGTTGCCGAGCTCGAAGAGGGCATTCCGTCGGATGTGCTGATATATCGGCCCGACGTACTGGCCGCCGAACATCAGCTCATGGCCGCCAACGCGCAGATCGGCGCGGCGCGTGCGGCGTTCCTGCCCGCCATCAGACTCACCGGCGATTATGGTACCGAGAGCGTGCAGCTGTCGGGCCTGTTCAAGGGCGGCTCGCAGGCCTGGGCCTTCTCGCCGGAAATCACCCTGCCGATTTTCGCGGGGGGCGCGAACATCGCCAACCTTCAGGCGACCAAGCTGGCACGCGAGAGCGCGGTCGCGCAGTACGAGAAGGCGATCCAGAGCGCCTTCCGCGAGGTCGCGGACGCGCTGGTGGCCCGCGGCACCCTCGATGAGCAGCTCGCAGCACAGCAGGCTCTGGTGACCGCCTCGGAAAAGGCGTATCGGCTGGCCGACATGCGCTACCGGGGGGGCGTCGACAGCTATCTGAACGCGCTCGACGCGCAGCGCACGCTCTACACCGCACAGCAGCAGCTGCAGGCAGTACGGCTGCTGCGTCTGCAGAACCTCGTGACCCTGTACAAGGCGCTGGGTGGAGGACTGCGCGAGCACGCCGCATGACGCCGACCGCACCAGCCGGGAGCGAGTCTTCCACCACTGCCGCACATCCGTGGATCGGTGAGCTGTTGCTGCGCCTTCTGGGAGCGGCGCTGCAGATACTTGCGACCTGGGCGGTGGTACGGGCTCTGACTCCGGAGGATGCCGGGGTTTACTTTCGCGGCTTTGTGATCGCGCTGGGCTTGAGCACCCTGCTGCGCGGCAAGTACGAGATCTACCTGGCGCAGCGCATCATCGGGCGACGCGCCGCGGCCACTGGCATTGCCAATGGAGTGCTGGTCCTGCAACTCGCGCGGCGGATGCTGCTGCGTGCGAGTCTGGTGTGCGCGGTCCTGCTGGTCGTGACGGCCGACCTGGACATCCAGGCGCCGCAGCTGCAAACCATATTGCAGACCTATCTGCCCTTCGTGCTCGCCATTCCCTGTGTCAGCCTGTCCGGCCTGTTGGGCGAGGCACTGCGAGCGGCCAATCGGACGCTGGGCATCGTCGTGACCGCCTATGCCGTGAACCTTTCCATGCTGCTTGCCGTGGTGCTCGCACCCTCCGACGCATCGCTCGCGCTTTACTCCTGGGCGTTCCTGCTGGGCAGCCTGGCGGCGGCAGCCGTGGCGGCGGCGCTGGCCTGGCATGCCTTCCCGCTCGCGCGAGCCGGGGTTTCACAGCCCATTGGCGTTGAAGCACTGCACGGCACGGACTCGCAGGAATTCATCGGCCTGGCGCGCGGGTTGCTGCTGTGGGGGCCGCTGTGCATCCTGGCGGTGTGGGCACCGCCGCTACAGATGGCGCAGTATGCCGTGGCCGCGCGCACGGCACTGATTGTCGATATCTTTCTGCCGGCATTGAACCTGACGGGCTGTCGCGAAACCTTGCGGGCTACGCAACCGGTCAAGGCGCCGCGACACCTGCTGGTGAGGCAGCTGGTGGTGGCGTTGGCCTACAGCTCAGCATTCGTGGTGCCACTGCTGGTGGTCGCACCGGCAACCCTGGCGCTGTACGGGTACCCTTATGAATCGCAGTTGCCGGTGTACGCGCTGCTGCTGGGCGTGCAGTGGGCAAATGGTGTCGGTCGTCCAGCCGTGCGCCAGGCCGTCGTCGAGTGGAATGCAAGGCGGATCGGCGTCACTGTCGGATCCGGCGCCGTCGCGGTCGTGCTGATCTGTGCGCTGGGCGTGGCTGCCTACGGTGCCGTGGCCGCCGCAGCGGCCTCGCTGGCTGGCGCCCTGATCGTCAACGGACGGGCGATCGGCATGGCTCTTTCGGGACCGGCATAACCAGGTTGGGACACATCAGCCTCAACACGCCAACGGCCGCGCGCGATAGTCCCCCAATCTTCACATCGCAACCGGCCCCCAAGACTTCGGTGAGGACGTCCTTGGTAATGGCGACCCAGCCACGGGACGTTTGGTAGCTGACCAGGAACGTTCCTTCCTGCCGATCGTGCAGAAGGCGCGACTCCTCATACGATTTGATATACCGGATCGGAAGCTCCGGAATCAGCGCCGCCTGCGAATCGGCCTCGGGATCCTCGGCGCTGAGAATGAACAGGCGCCCGGTTCGGACCGCAGGGTTTACCCCGGCATCGGCCACGTGTGTGCGCAAGGAATGCTCGATCCGTTCGAACATGTCATGGGCAAACTGCTGGGGGTAGTCGAACAACCGTTGCACTTGCGGGTCGATGTGCGGCAACTTGCGCCAGCCGCTCACCCAGGCGAGCTTGTCGGCACTCCCGGCAGCGAAGACATCCTCCACACTGAACGGCGTCGTGGTCTCGGGCTGCAAGGCCTTGAGGGCCATATGCTCCGTGAGATTGGACGAAAAACCGAAAATGACCCCGTACGGAGAATAGGCGCCGTCGACCGGCCTGAAATGCACACAATCCTCGTGCAGGCGCTTCGCCACACGATTGATCAGTGCGGCGTATTCATCCAGCAACTGAAGGTGGCGCTGTCCCACGGGCGTATAAACAGTCTGCGCATCGCCATCCGTGGCTATGAAAAGATACTCGATCATGCTGTAGGCACGTAACAGGTCGACCCGATTCACAAACAACTCGGGATCCGCGGATATGCCCTGACAGATGGTGTCGGCCAGTGCGAGTCGCTGCTGCTGCTCGCCACTGCGCCACGCCTGTTCATAAGACTGCAGCAGTGGCACGAGACCTTGAATGGTGAGCGCAAGATCGAGGGCATTGGAGCTGCGAGCACTGAGAACCAGGCTGTTCTCATCAAGCGCTACACCCTGCTTCAGGATGTAGTGGCGCAGCTGTGAACGCAGGTGGCCGCCCGCCATCTGCACGCTGGCTTTGTAGATTTCAAGCCGATCCTCCTGCGCAGGAGTCGCGGCGATGTGCTCCGCGACGGTGAAGTAGGCCGCCAATTCATCCGTGGTGGGGCTCAGTGCCAGCGGGATCAGCCAGCGCGCATCGCGCACCAGGACCGGCTGGTCCGTCGGGGAGCTTTTCCATACCTGATCGAGCACGCCTTGAATCTGCGCGAGCCGAGCACCGGCGCGGCTCGCTCCGGCATCCCACAGGCGCATACTCAACAGTTCAAGGCAGCGCAGCAGGTACGAATTGAACAGCGTGTGCGCGTACCGGGCGCGGCCATTGCGACCCGGCCATCGGGTCTGCCGCCACAAATGAAAGCCGCGTACCATCATCTCGCCCGGATCGACCAGGTCGTTGTGCATTCCAGGCATTGCACTGGGCTTGAAGCCACTGGCCCAATGCGCATTTTTCAATTGACCGCGAAGCTGAGATTGATCGGGTGTGAGCGCCGTCAGCGTGAAGAAGCAATCCTCGAAGTGACGCGACAGCAAAGGACCGTCCTGCAGGTACGCGCTGGGATTTCGCTGAGCGTTGAGCAGCCCTTGGATGCTCTCGACGATTGCGTCGCGGTGGACCAGGAACAGCTGGAGAAGTTCGACATGCGCCTGAAACGGCACCTCTCCAAGTCGTTCGCCCGTCACTACGCAGCCCTCATGAATCGCAAGCCAAAATGGTGCCTGAACCACCTCGGCCTGAGCAAGCGAGTGTGTCAGCCCAGTCGCCGCGAAATCGCGAAGAACACCAGGTTGCCGAGGCCGGTCGCGCCGGCCAGCACCGCGACCGCCCCGGGGGTGACGTCGCGCCAGCCAAACCACTCGATCAGCCCGAAGCCGAGGTCTACCGACAGCAGCACGATGCCCCAGCGCAGCGAGGAGTGGCGCCGGCGCAGCTCCTCGTCGCGCAACAGCGAATTGACCAGTTCCGCCGAGCCACCGGAGTCGACCATCCGCCGTCGCACCATCGCGTCCACGCAGACCTTGATGGAATAGGCGATGCAGACAAAGATCGAGATGGGGATCAGAAAATCGAAGTTCATGGGCTGCTCCTGAAGGGCGGGGGAATGCCGGGTGTCGCAACTATAGAGACTCGTAGGGCAGCAACGGTTGCAGTCACGGGCTTGCAACCGATGTCCGTGTGCACGTATCCATGTCCCATGGATGACGCCCGCATGGCCGGCCGCGACCTCGTCGATGCCGTACTGGCCGGTCGACCGGGCGCGTTCGAGCGCCTGGTGCGTAACCCGGAGGACGCCCGCGAGCTGTGCCAGGACACTTTTCTGCGCGTGCATCGGTGCCTGCACCAGTACCGGCACGAGAGCGCGCTGAAGACCTGGATCGGCCGCGTGGCGTACTCCATCGCGCTGCGCCACCTGGAGCGCAGGCGCATCCCGATAGCGGGGTTGCAGGATGATGACGGGTACGCGGCCGTAGAGAATGTTGGCGGTGACTTTGATCTCGAGGCGGCCTGCGCGGACGAGGAACTCGTTCGACACCTGCACGCGGCCATCGAGACACTGCCGCCCTTGCAACGCATGTTGCTGACACTGTATTACCTGGAAGAGCTTCCCATTGTGCAGATCGCGGCAATCACCGGTCTGGCCGGCGGCACTATCAAGAGCCACCTGTTCCGGTCGCGACTGCGTCTGCGCAATGCGCTCGAAGCGGGGAAAGGAGTTGCGGTATGAACGACGCGGACGAACACGAGTGGCAGGCTCAAGAGCGGGCCCTGCAGGCGGAACGACTCGGACTTGATGCGACCGACGACGATGCGCGGCTACGACGCTATCGCCTGCTCGCGCGCACCTTGCGCCAGCCGCTCCCCGCTACCCTGCCGCTCGATTTCGCGTCGCAGATTGCCGCACGGCTCACGGCACCGCCGGCCGAGATGGCGCCGGTCAGTGGCCGCTTCGAGTCCATCCTGCTGGGGGTCCTGGCCGGCCTGCTGGTGGTGTGCGCTGCGGTGGTACTCGCGCGCGATGGCCAAGCCTGGCTCCCGGCGATCCGCGCCACGCTGCCGGCCGCCGACGTGCAGGACCTACGCTGGCTGCTGGCTTTCGTCGGCTGCCTGGGCTGCTCCTGGCTGCTGTGGCAGGGGCCGCGGCGAGTGCATTAACAAGGTATCGATCGAGGTCCGCATGCGCTCGGCCGCGCCACACAGTTCGCGCAGCAAAGTGCGGGCGCTCTCGGGAAGCTTTGCCCCGTAGTCCGCCAGCACCTGGCGTGCACCGGCATCGATTGCACGCATGGGCAAATCAAGGTCATGTGCCACCGCCGCCACGCGACCCGCCAGGTCCGAATTCAGCGCGCGCAGCGCGACCTCGCTCTCCCGCAGGCGCGACTCCACGGCCTTTTGTTCGCGCAGGTCGCGCAGAATGGAGGTCAACAGTTTCAGCTCCCCATCCCGGTCGCGGTGCGCCACCATCGTCTGCCACACCGGAATCTCGACTCCCTGCCGGGTCTGCAGCCGCACCTCGCCGCGCCAATAGCCGCTGCGCAGCGCCTCCGGGACAATCACTTCGCTGCGAAACTTCAATGCCTCCGCAGAGTAGGACTGCGAAATGTGCTGATCGCGAAATTCCACCAACCCGGTGCCCGCGGTCGGCTCATGCGTCTGGTAGGCGGCCTGGTTGATGTACACGGGATTGCCGTCCAGGCCGACCGTCACCACGGGGTCCGGCAGCACCTCGATGATCGAGGCCAGCATGCGGTTGCGCTCGGTCAATTGCGCGCCTTCGTTGGCGTACATGGCCAGAGTCACGAAGTCCGACAGGCTTTCGACAAAGGCCAGCTCGGTCTCGTACCAGGAGCGCATATGGCCCACGTGTTCATGGCAAATGACGCCGATGGTGCGGCCACCGCGCACGATGGGGGCGTCCAGCATCGAGGCGATCCCCAATGGACGCAGATAGGAGTCCGCCAGTTCGCTGGTCACGGGATCGTGCATGGCATCCGTGGCGACGACCAATTGGTCGCCGGTCAACGCGGCCTTGTATCGTGGGCAGCTTGCCAGCGACAGCACGGCACCGGCCAGGTGCGAATGATCGACACTGCTGAAGCGGTCAGCAGCCACCAGTGATTGGCCAGTTTCGTCAAACATCCACACGCCGACCCGCGCCACCCCGAGTGCCCGGGCGGCCCGCTCGGTCAACAGGTGATAGACGCGCTGCATATCACCGGCCCTGGCCGCCGGCATGATTTCCGCGAGCAGTCCGATGGCGACGGGCCGGAAGTGATCCAGGTACCGGTTATGGAGGCTCCAGCTGCGGTCCCGGATCGAGAGGCGTACACCCTGGTAGGTGCCCGCGGCGTCCCGTAGCGGTTGCCAGGACACCGTCACCCAGATCATGGATCCGTCCTTGCGTACGAACCGAACCGGCAGGTCGTTGCCGGGCCGCTGCTCGCCGACGAAATGATCGAACAGTTCGAAAGTGATGTGATCATCCTTGGCCACCAGTGGCCAGGGGAAGCGCCGCATCGCGCGGCACTCGGCGGCGCTGTAGCCGCAGATGGCCGATCCGGCCTTGCTCATCCAGCGCAGTGACTCATCCGGGCCGATCCACGAATCCCAGTCGTAACTGCCTTCGGCGATCAGTCGGTACTCGTCGATGGAGGGTTCACCTGGCGCGTTCGTGGTCAACGTATTCTCCTTCAGCGATATCAGCCAAAGTTCCTGCGCGCAAGCCAGAACCATAGCACCGGCGGATCGGTTAAGGGATTACGCGAAGCCGCGCTGGCGCAATGCAGCACGGCGGGGGGAGACTATGATGAATCCCACTGCATTGGAGGATAAAAGGGTTGGCGGCGATGATCGCGAGGAGCTGTGTGGCAGCACTTCTGGCCGTGAGTTCGGCGTTTGCGGCTCCCAGTGAAATTCGCGTCAGCGCCGAGGACGTCGTGGGTGGCCCGCAATGGCTCGACACGGATAGATTTGACGTGAATGTCTCTGCCCCCGGCGCAAGCCGCTCGCAGCTTCAGCAGGGAAAGGTTGCGGCGGCATCGGGCTGTGACTTGAAGCAAAACAGTTCGACGGCACCCGGCATGCCGCGTCCACCCGTCACACTGGTGTGCCAGAGCGTAACGATCGAGGCATTTGCCCGCGTCCTGTCGGACTTGCGCGAAGCACGGCACAGACGACTCCAGCATTTTCACCGCCGCCGACAGGCAACTGGGGCTGCAGTTGCAGCTGAAGTCCTCCCCTGCCGTGCGGGCACATTGACATCCGGCCCAGCGGCCAGGTCCACGTCAACATGACGCTCAGGTCTTTGCTTCTGGAAACCCAGGGGGACTTCAATCCGCATCGGATCATTGACCGATCGAACGCCCTGGATGCGCCGTGCTGGGAGGTGTTGGCCAAAGCGACGGTGCGGCCGCAGGCAGCGCCCGGTTTCCGGGTATGCGCTCATTGCCGCAAATCCGAAACTGCCTAAGGCTGACCCTGCGAACCGACCGGCGTGCGCGGAAGGATGGGGAGCCACGGCTTTCGGCCCGCACGTGCCGGACCCCCGATTGACGAATCCCGTGGCTTCCCGGCTGATCACCTGCCGCAATGCCACCCTCGCGCAGTTGGTGCTCGCATTGAATCAACTGATTACGGGCATCGGTGCACCAGTCATCGACGCGACGCAGCTGCCGAGCGGGCTGATCCCGATCGCGCGCGCGTTGCAGTTGCAGCTTGGTCTCCAGTTACAGCCGGGCGCGGTGCCCGAATCGGTACTGGTTGTCGATCACGTTGAAACCAGGCCCTTGAAATGAACAGTCGGCCTGTAGGTGCACACTGAGACGGCCATACGCTGTGAGCAGGAAAACATTCACGGGGCCCGGGGTGCGCTGGAGGGCGCACTTGAAGGGCCGCCGTTCAGGAAATCATCGAAGTTCACGGTGGACACTGGCGCTTGCTTGGCCTGGGCTCCGGTGGTCGTGAATCCAATCACGCGGCCCGCGAGAATAATGCCTAGCCACAGGACGAGCGACACGCCGGCGGTAACCCGTCCGGCTTTCGGGGCCGCCGGGGACCGGTCCCACGTTGCCACGGTCCGGCCGGCGGTCAGGTGGAAAACAGCCATGTTGAGGCCGGCGAGGACGAGCAGCAGCATTTTTACCCGAAAGGAAGTGTTCTGCGCATAGACACGGGCGTTGGTGATGAACATCAGCGAGCCGGTCAGCGCCGAGACGGCAAACGCACCCCAGGTGATCCGCAGGAGCTCCGTGGACATACGCGTGAAGGGCCGCTGGGTCGAGGCAATTCCCAGCGCGCGCAGGTCGACGACCAGGATGGTGCCGAACACCACCCCGAGGGCCATGACATGGACGGATTCGAGGAAGGGGAAATAGTACAGCGAGCCCCGCAGACTGTTCGCGAGGCCGGAATCTTCGAGACTCTTCAGGAATGCCGAAAAATCCACGCTCAGGTCACGCCTTCGTCGCGGGCGACAGGTGACCCCAGATATGATCGTAGGCGATCAGTCGCCCCAGGATGATGATGCAGCCCCACAGCACGAACGTCAGCATCGCCGCCAGCCGCACCGAGCGCCGCTTGCTCAGGCTCTCTTCCCATTGTGGGCCGTGTTTGCGAACGGATGCCTGAAAGGCGGCAAAGACCACGACCATCACGGCCACGCAGGCCATTTTCAACCAGAACGAAAACGTGATGAGTTCGCGGATCGGCTCCGCGACAATCAGCAGCGCCCCGCTTGCCAGCAGCAAAAACAGTGCGCCGGTCAGCCACGGCCCGAAACGCCGCTGGCTTTCCAGCAGGGTTTGATCGGTGCCCACCCAGCCGAGCAGGCGCAACGTAATCATCAGCGCGGAGCCGACGGCGATCCCGATGCCGGTGATATGCAGCGACTGAATGACCGGCAGCATCCACGCCTCGTGAGTTTGGATATAGACGCTGGGAATAGTGGCGGACAGCCATTCGGCAAAACTATTCACGACGATTCCTTACGGAGGCGACTGCGGTCAAAAGGCGGCGGCGCCGAGGATCTCCCGGCCTTGGACCGTATCGCAGGTTTTGCCGGGAACCGGGGGCGTCTTCCATGGGCATTTTGCCAGCCCACTGTTCCCCGCCTTCGAGCCAAAATCGGAGCCATCCCGAAGCGGGTTCACCTTGACGCTGATGATGGTGCCGGGTTTCATCGAATCGGATGAAATGCCCTGCTCGGCGATGGCGGCAGCACCGGCCATCTCAATACCGTAGGCGTGCGGCTTGCCATCCTTGTCCTTTTCCAGTTTCCCGTCGTCGCCGATCACGTACATATGGATTTCGGCATGATTGGCCTGGGCGACAAACTGGTAGACCACCCCGGTCAGGGTCAGCATCTTGGTCTGGTCGTACATCGCGAAGGAGTGGTGGGCGAAAGCGGGTGCCGCCGCCATTGCGGCCACGGTGGAGGTCATGATGCCCGCAAAAATCCGGGCCACATTCAATCTGCTCTTCACGGACATTTCCCCTAGAGTTCCAGGCCACCCCGTTGGGGTCAGTCGTGCCACTTCGCTGCGTTGTGCAATCAACGGGTATTCTGCGGTTATCTTGACGGCTTGGGATCCCATGTTCAACACCCCAGCGTGCCTAAGGTGCTTTTGCCATTGGCTAAGGCGCTTTGCCGTCAGTATAGCTCGCCGCGTCTTGGTCATTGAATTCACGTGGTTAATTCGCGCGGGCCGCGGCGGCGCCTCGAACAGCTGGTCCCAGTTGGGCGCATCCTGCATCCAGATATGTCAGGATTTCACTCATGCAGCACCCCGAACTCTCCCCGCACCCCACGCGTGGCCGAAAATATACCTGTCTCGTGAGCGCTCTGGTGCTGTTGGCATGCGCTGGTGATCGCGGCGTGGCGGCGGGTCCGACGGCCGATGCCGTGCAACCTGAGGCGGTGCAAGAAGTCGAAGTCACGGGCGAGCGCGCCGGGCCGCGTCTGTGGCGGGTCGCGAAGGGCGAGCATGTGCTGTGGCTGCTGGGGACGCTGGACCCGTTGCCACGCAAGATGATCTGGAAATCGCGCGAAGTGGAATCCGTGCTCGGCGAGGTCCAGGAGGTCATTCCGACCAATCCCTCGGTCAGCGTCCACGCCAATCCCTTCACCTGGGTGCGCCTGTACTTCCAATGGCGTGGCGTGCAAGTCATCGATAACGATGGCCGACTGAAAGACGTGCTGCCGCCCGCGCTCTATGGCCGCGTCACTGCGCTCGTCGGCCGATATGATGCAGGCGACCACCGGATCGAGCGCCTCAAACCGGTCTTTGCGGCCCTGCGCCTGTATCGCCAGGCCCTGGATTCAGCGCGCCTCGCTCCGGGTAACCAGGCCGAGGCCACGGTCCTCAAACTGGCGCGTGCTCACAATGTGCCGATTCGTCAATCGAAGCTGAAGATAGAGGAGCCGCGCGACTTGCTGACACAGCTGGGCCAGGTCCCGCACGACGCCCAGGTTGTGTGCCTCGAAGCCGTGGTCGAGCGTCTGGAGACCGGGGTGGCGGCGATGCAAGAGGAGGCCCGCGCCTGGTCACTCGGTGACGTCGCGGCACTGCGCGAGCTCATGGTCCCGAAAACCATCGAAGTGTGCACCTCCGCGGTGTCGTCCTCTTCGGCCGAAACGCGGCAGCTTATCGACGCCTCGAACGCCGACTGGAACCGCGAGGTGGAACTCGCATTGACGAACAACCGTTCGACACTGGCACTGAAGCCGATTCACGACCTGCTCGGGCCCCACGGTGTGCTGGCGGCGTTCAAGGCCAAGGGCTATCAGGTCGAAGGCCCTTAGGTCGCGGCGCGCAGGCCCCTTACACGGTGGGCGCCACCACCGTCAGCGGACGCCACACCTTGCCGCGCTTTACCATGATATAGCCGCGCACCGGGTAGCCTTCCTCGATGATGGCCTGGACCGCTGCACTGGGCTGCGCGATCAGTCCGGTTTCCTCGCCTCCTCCGCCAACTGGCGCGGCGATTCGACCAACGGGGGCAATGGGATCGGACCTCACCGACATACCTGGCCCGCCTACGGGCAGTGGCGGCAGTCCGTGCAATTCGGAATCCGGAACCAGTACGAAGCCCAGCGTATCGCTGATGGCGGCCCAGTGATCCGCGGCAATTCCGGGCGGTCGATCCGGCGCGTTGCGGCCCGCGGCAAGTGACAGTCCGAGTATTGCGAGAACGCCAAAGACGATACCGACAACGACTTTCATGATCGACACCTCCGCGCGCCGCGCCGATTGCGCACGCTAGTTTGGCCCCCGCTTCGTCGGCTCGCAAATATCGACGGTCCGGTCCCGGCCGCAGTGCAGCAAGAGCTTGCACAACGCAGACCGGGCATCCGACACTGCCGCCCCTGAACGCTAAACGGGGGTGGCCATGAACAAGCAGCTGTTCGGCGAGTACATCGCGAGTTTCAACCGCGATGACTTCGAGGGTTTCAGCAAGTACTACGCGGAAGATGTCGTACTGGAGCTGGGTAAGCGCAAAACGCTGCATGGTCGGCAGGCCATCGTCGACTTCTACTGCGAGGTCAAGTCCAAGATCCGCGAAACCTTGGTTATTCGCAACGTCGTCGCGGACGAGGCGGGACTGGCCGCGGAGGTCGCGACGGAGTTCTACGCCTTGGCGGACTGGCCGGACTTCATCGCCGGACCGATTCGCAAGGGGGAGAGCATTCACATCGTAAGTTGGATTTTCTACACCATCGTGAATGGCCGCTTTCAGCACATTCGTTCCACGCGCCTGTGACGGCCACTGGCATGACGGATTCCGTGCAGGGCTTCGACTATATTGGGCATGCGCCGCCGGCTGCGGCGCACGGGAGCTGAACATGCGTCTGTACCTGGTCCGCCACGCCATTGCCGAAGAGCCCGATGCGAAGCGCTGGCCCGATGATCGGCACCGGCCGCTTACGCCGGCGGGCGCGCGCCGCTTCAAGCGCATCGCCGGGCCGCTGGTGGATTTGATCAAGTCGGGGGGCACCGTGGGACGGCTGATCACCAGTCCCCTGGTGCGCGCGCGCGAGACCGCGATCCTGCTGCACAAGGCGGGCCTCCCCGATGCGATCGAGGAGACGGTATTGGCACCGGGCCGCACGGCGGCGCGCGTGTTGGCGGTGTTGCGTGCCCATGATGCGCAGTCCATCGTCATGGTCGGGCACGAACCGGACCTGGGCCGTCTGCTCGCCGTGTGTGTCGCCGGTCCCGATGCGAAACTATCGCTGCGTTTCCGCAAGGGTGGGGCGGCCTGCCTGTGCTTTGCGGGAGCGCCACGCGTGGGCGAGGCGACGCTGGAGTGGCTGTTGCCGCCCAAGGCCCTGCGCGCGCTGCGCCGCTGATTACTGCCGCGCGGCGGAAACTTTGCGGGGAATTCGGGCCGTCAGATCGTAGGCGTCGGCCTGGGTCACCAGGACCTGCGCGAACTCGCCGATTTTCAGTTTGCCACCGTTGGTGATGTGCACCTGGCCGTCGATTTCCGGTGCGTCCGCTTCACTGCGGGCGCTGGCGGCGTTGCCGTCGATGCCATCGACCAGTACCTGGATGGTCGTGCCGACCCGGCGCTGCAGACGCGCGGCGCTGATGGCCTGTGCATGTTCCATGAACCGTTCGTAGCGCTCCTGCTGCACCTCGGGCGCGACATGCGCGCCCAGCGCATTGGCGGTGGCGCCGTCGACCGGTGAATACTTGAAACAGCCGACCCGGTCCAACTGCGCTTCGGTCAACCACTCCAGCAGTTGGGTGAATTCGGCCTCGGTTTCCCCGGGGAAACCGACGATAAAGGTACTGCGCAGCGTCAGCTGCGGGCAGGCGCGGCGCCAGGCATGAATGCGCTCAAGGGTATTCACGGCGTGCGCGGGCCGCTTCATGCGCTTGAGCACGCTGGGGCTGCCATGCTGGAACGGGATATCCAGATACGGCAGCACCTTGCGCTCGTTCATCAGCGGTATGACTTCATCGACATGCGGATACGGATATACATAGTGCAGCCGCACCCACGTGCCCAGTGACCCCAGGCCGCGCGCGAGATCGATGAATCGCGTCTCATAGTCCGTATCACGCCACTTCGCCGTGCGGTACTTGATGTCCACGCCGTAGGCGCTGGTGTCCTGGGAAATCACCAGCAGTTCACGCACGCCGGCGTGCACCAGGCGCTCGGCCTCGCGCAGTACCTCATCGATGGGACGGCTGGCCAGCAGACCGCGCAGCTGCGGAATGATGCAGAAGCTGCACTTGTTGTTGCAGCCTTCGGAGATCTTCAGGTATGCGTAGTGGCGTGGCGTCAGACGTACACCCTGGGCCGGCACCAGGTCCACGAACGGGTCATGCCGTGGTGGCAGATGTTCGTGCACCGCGGCCATCACTTCCGCGTAGGCATGTGGACCGGTCACCTTCAGTACATTGGGGTGGCGTTCGAGAATGCGCTCGGGCCGCGCGCCCAGGCAGCCGGTCACGATCACGCGGCCGTTCTGCGCCAGTGCCTCGCCAATGGCATCCAGCGATTCATCGACTGCGGCGTCGATGAAACCGCAGGTATTGACCACGACCACGTCCGCCTTGTCATAGGTGGGGGCGATTTCGTAGCCCTCGGAGCGCAGGGAGGTGAGGATGCGCTCGGAATCAACCAGCGCCTTGGGGCAGCCGAGGCTGACAAAGCCGACTTTCGGGATACGGGGCATGGCCGGGACCGGGCAGTGAACGGGGGGCGGATTCTACGGGATTCCGCTGCCGAGACTACTATCCTGATCAACCGGGCCGCCGGTGCGGCGCACATTATGCAGAACCAGGAATACCGCCAGGATCGCCGCCGGCATGACCAGCCAGGGCCAGACGGCGTTGCGCCGGGGGCCGGCATGGCCCAGGGCGGAGATTCGTTCGGTTGTCATGGCGCTGCAATCTACCCGTGCGGCGTCCGCGCGGCAATGCCTCAAGCGACGGCCTCGCCACGGCGCCCCGGACTGTTGCATAGTCCTGCGCGAGGGCCCCAGGTCGGCCTGAAAATCAAGCGGTGTGACCTTGGTCTTCGATCGAGCGTATTACGAGAAGTTCTACTTTGATCCGCGCACGGCGGTGACCACGCAGGCGGAGATGCGGGCCCGGGCACAGCTCATCGTCGCCTATGCGGGCCATGTCGGCCTGCCGGTGCGCCGCATCCTCGATGCCGGCTGTGGCACGGGCATGCTGCGCAAGCCTCTCGAGCAGGCGTTCCGCAAGGCACGCTACGTGGGCCTGGATGTGAGCGAGTACCTGTGCGAGCGCTTCGGCTGGGAGCACGGAACGGTCGATACCTGGAGCAGCCCGACGCAATTTGACCTGGTGATCTGCTACGACGTGGTGCAGTACCTGGAAGATCGCCGCGCGGCGCGCGCCCTGGCGAACCTCGGCCGGCTGTGTCGCGCGGTGCTGTATTTCGGGGCGCTGACGGCCACGGACTGGCGCCGCAACTGCGATCGGCGCCGCACCGATGCCGATGTGCACATGCGCGATGGCAGCTGGTACCGCACCCGCCTGCGGCGCCAGTTCCATGAAATCGGCGCGGGATTCTGGCTGCGCCGCGGCGCGCCCCTCACGGTGTGGGAACTGGAGACGGCGGGTTGAACGAGCCGCTGAAAATTCTGCGCTTCGCAGGACCGGTGAGGTGGGAGCCGGGTCCGGGCCGTGGCGGCATCACGCTGCTCGGCCAGCTGGCGGAAGCCGACGGAACCTTGACGGCGTCGCAGCTCTCGCTCATATGCCAGAAGCTTCAGCCGCTGCCTGCGATTTTGAATGACGTGACCTTTGAAGCGTTGGCTGCGCCGCAGATTGTGCTGCGCAGCGGCACGCGCGAATGGCACATCGCCTGTGTTACCTGGCAGTTGCACCGCGACGTAGGTGCGCGGTTCTACGCGGCTATCCCGCCGCGCGTGGCGCCGTGGACCCGGCGTCTGGCCTGGCGCGTGCTGCTTGGCACCGCGGCCACGGCGCCGGGACAGTGGCTGCTGGCGCGGCGCAGCCGGGCCAAGCATTGACTGCCGCGAAGCTGAAGCACCTCCCGCGGCACAAAAAAGTCAAATCGGAGCCGAAGTTGGCAATGCGCGGGGACTTCGGCCAAGATGGCTGGTAGGTATTCGTCCGCCGCAACAAAGCGTCACATTCTTCGATCAAGAAAGACGGCGGGCCGAGTGACTGTCAGATGAGGAAACAACATGGCCGTTGAGAGTCAACGCCCGGCACCCGATCGTGGGGCAGGCAGTGCAACACGGGATCGACCGAATTCGCGCCGCGGGCGTTCGCGCATGCTTGATGGGTATCTCGCCGATATTGAATACCTGATGCGCGAGCGACTCTGGTCCGAAGCGGTGCCGCTCGCCCTGGCGCTCCCGCACATCTGCGTGGCCATCGGCAATTCGGCGCTGCGCAGCTCACCCGATGAGTATCTGAAGTGGTGTCAGAACTGGGTCCGACCCTCGCGCACCGACACGACGGCCACGGTGCCCACGGCGGATGCCCTGTTCCGCCTGGCCCAGTCCCGCTCGGAAGTGCCTGATGATGAGTCCGGCACGGTGTTTCCGGAAGCCGCGCTGCGCCAGCTGCGGTTACGTCGTCTGACACGCGCCATCCCATTGCGCCGCAAGAGTGACATCAGTGATCTGGTGCGCATCGATGCCGCGCAGGAGCCGGAACGGGAAGCGGCGATCGCCCTGGTCGATGCGGTGCGACGCTGGTACGCCGATCGCGGCGCACTGGATGGCATGGTGCAGACCAACCTGGCGCGCCTCGCCATCCTGCGCTGACACGACGTGTCGGCCCGGCGCCTCGAGGGCCTGCTGGCGCAAAGCACCCAGATCCTGCCGCATGAGCGGCGGGCGGTGATGCTCGCGTTTGCCTGCAACTTCCTGTTGCTGGCCAGCTACTACATTCTCAGACCGGTGCGTGACACGGTCGCGACGGTGTTCGGCACCGACCAGCTGCAGCTGTTGTTCACGGGCACTTTCATCGGCACCCTGATTGCCGCGCCGATCTACGCATGGCTCGCGGCACACGTGCGCCTGAATCGCCTGCTGCCGGGCGTATTCTGGTTCTGGTTGGTGAATGTGCTGCTGTTCCAGGTGTTGTTCAAAATCGCGCCGGAGAATCGCTGGATCGGCGGCGCGTACTACGTGTGGTTCAGCGTCATCAACCTGTTCATGATCTCGGTATTCTGGACGCTGATGTCGGATCTGTTTGCCCCCGCGCAGGCCACGCGACTGTTTGCATTGATCGCCGCGGGCGGTAGCGTCGGCGCCATTGCGGGCCCGTTGGTGGTGCGACTCGCGGTGCATGCCCTGGGCCTGGACGGCTTGCTGATCGTGGCCGCCGGCGGGTTCTTGGCGGTAATCGTGCTGGTGCATCTGCTGATGCACGAAAAGGAGCGGCTACGACGGCTCGGTGAGGGCGGCCAGCCCACGACCCTGGACCACGACCTCGCGGGCGGCGCGCTGGATGGCTTCCGGGAGCTGCTGCGTTCGGCCTACTCGCGTCACCAGGCGGCCTTCATCCTGCTCATGACCTGGGTCAACACCGTCGCATACTTTATGCAGACCGATGTAATTTCCCAGGCATTCTCGGGAGTTGCCGCGCGCGCGGTCGCCATTGCGGACATTTCCCTGGTGGTGAACGTGCTGGCCGCCGTCATCCTGCTGTTTGGACTGGGACGCTATGTCCATCGCTTCGGTGTCACCGCCGGGCTCATTCTCAATCCCATCATCATGGTCGTCGCCTTCATCGCCGTGGCGCTGTCGCCGACTCTGTTGATGATCCAGGCGCTGCAGGTGATCCGCCAGGTTTCCCAATACGCCATCGCCCGCCCCAGCCGCGAGATGTGCTTTACGGTGGTGCCCCAGGCGGATCGTTACAAGACCAAGAATGTCATCGACGTCGTCGTCTATCGCTTCGGCGATTTGAGCTCGGCCTGGATGCAAGCCGGCCTGCGCGCCGCGGGGCTGCGGGTCGTGGGCTCGGCTGCCGCCGGCTTCGGCATTTCCATAATCTGGGGCATTGGTGCGGTGATGCTCGGGCGACGCTTCGAGGTACTGCGGGCGCAGCAGGCCGGTCCGGCGCTTGCTGCACAAGATCCTTAATAGCGTGCACCTTCAATTCCGTCGTGAACTTGGCATATAGTCGGCGCCCGGGCATTTGCGCCGACCACACAAAAGAGACTGGGACAACCCATGACTGAGGATAACAGCCCCTCCTGGTTCGCTCGCCTGCTCAAGGCGGTGGCCGACGTTGAGCCTGCGGAAGTGAAGGCTGTGCTTATTTCGTTCGTGTACTTCTTCTTCCTGATGGCCAGCTACTTCATCCTGCGGCCGCTGCGCGACACCATGGGCACCATCTACGGTGTCGCTCACCTCCAGGAGCTGTTCACCGGAACGTTCATCGTCAGCTTCATCGTGGCGCCTCTGTATGCCGGCTTTGCCTCGCGCATTCGCCTGGCAACGTTCCTGCCCTGGGTGTACGGCGTCATCGCATTGAGCATGGTCGGCTTCTACTTCGCGTTCGCGGCCCATGAGAACAGCCGCTGGCTGGCGGCGGCGTTCT
This sequence comes from Steroidobacteraceae bacterium, assembly GCA_035485475.1. Classification (GTDB taxonomy): domain Bacteria; phylum Pseudomonadota; class Gammaproteobacteria; order Steroidobacterales; family Steroidobacteraceae; genus DAIDKA01. Next base: position 17,590 of record DATHOA010000291.1, read on the forward strand.
ACATCTGGTTGAGCACTTTCAATCTGCTCACGATCTCGGTCTTCTGGAGCATGATGGCGGACATCTTCTCCAGCCCGCAGGCCAAGCGGCTGTTCGGCTTCATCGCCGCCGGCGGCACCGTGGGGACCATTGCTGCGCCGGCCTTTATTACCTTCTTCGTCAAGACTCTCGGCACCGATATGCTGCTGCTGATTTCGGGGGGCGGCTTCCTCATCACGGCATTGCTGGTGCGATTGCTGGAGGCCGAAAAGCGCAAGTTCGCGGCGCTTGGCGTGCAGGCCCAACGCACCAGCCTCGACAAGAAACTGGGCGGCAATCCCTTCGATGGCTTCGTCCTGCTGTTCAAGTCCCCCTACCTGTTGATGATTGCGCTGTTCCTGCTGCTCATGACCTGGATTTCCACCGTCATGTATTTTCAGCTCACCGATCTCATCAGCCACCAGTTTGCGTCGAAGGCTGCGCGCACCCAGGCCTTCGCCACCATTGATCTGGCCACGAATTCGATTGCCGTGCTCATCCAGCTCTTCGGCACGGGGCGTTTCATCAAGCGCTTTGGCGTCACCACCGGCTTGCTCATCAACCCTGTGATCATGGTCGTGGCGTTCCTCGCCGTGGCGTTCTCCCCCGTGCTGATGGTGCTGGGCACTGTTCAGGTCATACGCCGGTTCGCGGAATATGCAGTTGCCAAGCCTAGCCGCGACATGCTGTTCACGGTGGTTGACCAGCAGGCCAAATACAAGGCGAAGAATGTCATCGATACGGTCGTTTACCGGTTCGGTGACCTGACCTCTTCCTGGCTGAGCAGCGTGATCCTGCCGTTCGGTGTGGGTGGTCTTGCGGTGTTCGGCGCGGTTATATCGCTGGCCTGGTTTCCAATAGCGTGGAAGCTTGGCAAGCGCTACGAAAGCGTGCGCGATGCGGAAGGTGTCATCGCACCGCCGGTTACCGTCGGTCACTGACGGGCCTAGCTGCGCGGAGCAACCTTCAACGCATCGAGGACATTGGCGGCCCCCGCCACGCTGACTGCCTTGGCGATGACGGCCGATTTTTCGGCATCACTGCGCACCACACCATTCAAGGTCACATGGCCATTGACCGTCACAATCTTCACATTGTGAGCATCAACGGAGAGCGCTTTGTCCGCCATGACGCTGCGCCGGATGGTTCGCGTCAGCTGCAGATCCTGCGGTCGGTTCGACTGCCCGTCAGCGATGCTGCCGGTATCCGTGGAATTTTCCGTCGCGGAATTTGAGCGGCTGTTGTCGGGGGCCTGGGCCACAACCGTGACGGCCGACGCCGCGCCCAGCACGGCGAGCAACGCGATGGCGGTGAACTTCATGGTGGTACCGTCAGGCGGCGGAGGCTGCCTTGGGGGAACTTGATTCGCTGCTCGCAGCGATATCCTCGGCCTTGGTACCCTTCAGAATGCTCTTGGCGCGCGATACCTCATCGCTGGTATCGCAATGCACGGACAGCAAAGTACCGCCGCCCTTGACGCGACCTTCGTAGCGTATTGCTTCGTACTCCGGGATGCCCATGCCTGTCAGTGCGCCGACGATCCCGCCCACTGCGCCGCCGACGCCGAGGCCGGCGAGGCCGGCCATGATGGGACCGGCCGCAATCAAAGGTCCGACGCCGGGAATTGCCAGCACGCCGATACCGGCGAGCAGGCCGAGCACGCCACCGATGGCGCCACCCGCCGTCACGCCAACGGCCGTGCCTTCGGGAGCCTTGGTGTCCTTGTGATGCGCGAAAGCCTGTGAGCTTTGGGTGTCGGGCAGCAACACGGAAATGGCGGAGTTGGAGAAGCCGGCGGCCATGAAGGCATCGACTGCGACCTCGGCCTGTGATTGCAGAGGGTAAATGCCGAATACGGCGATTTTCTTGCTGGTCATACGCGAACTCCTTGGCTAGGCGGGAGATGTTGGCCGCAAGTCACGTGCCTGCCCATTCCCGGACGCGCATGACACTGTCAGTCAATGGCACGGATGCCTGTAAGGCATTGCCAACGCCCAGCGCGATCGTGGGCTCAGCGCCGGGTGCCGGTGCGGCGCAGTGCGCGGATACCGGCAATGGCCTCGACCGCCTGGGCGGCGTTCGCGAAGCGATCATCCCGTGACTTGGCGATGAGTCCTTCGAGCAGTGCCTGCAGGTGCACGTGTGTGTGTGGCAATTGCGGAACCGGCGCGGTGACGTGCTGCTGCAGCACGTCCATGGCCGAGTGCCCCGTGTAGGGCTTGCGGCCGGTGATCATTTCGTAGAACAGGACCCCGAGGCTGTACAGGTCGGTGCGGCCGTCGAGATCCTCGCCCAGCGCCTGCTCGGGACTCATGTAGTACGGGGAACCGCGCAGCACGCCGGTGCGGGTGTTGTTCGGTCCGCCGTCGACGCTGCGTGCCAGGCCGAAGTCGATCAGCACGATGGTGTCGTTCTCGCGCAGCATCAGATTCGGCGGCTTCAGATCCCGATGCAGGACCCCGGCTTCGTGCACCACCTGCAGGCCGCGCGCAATCTGTTCGAGGTAGCGCAGCGCATCGGCCTCCAGAATACCGCGCAGCAGCCGGCTCTTCAGATCCCCGCGCGGGAAATACTCCATGGCCAGGAATTCCCGACCGGCATTGATTCCATAGTCATAGATCGTGACGATGGCGGGATTGCGCAGCGCGGACAGGGCCTCGTATTCGCGTGCAAAGACCTGCTGGCCGTTCGGATCATCGGTCTCGCTTTTGGTGACCTTCAGTGCCACATCCCCGGCCAGCTTCTCGCTGCTCGCCAGGTACACGAGCGCTTTGTCGGATTCGCCGATGGTCTTGCGGATGGTATAGCCGGGTATCGGGTCGCGCAGCGCGCGGGCCGCGGCCGTGGCGTCGGCGGGTTCCTCGACGAGCTCGGCAGATTGCGCGGCGTCCAGCTCAATGCGCCGCAACGCAAGTTTCACGGCAGTGCGCAGCCGATCCGGATTCACCAGCCGCTTGGGCAGGTAGTCGACGGCGCCCAGTTGCAGCGCCCGCACCGCAGTCAACTCATTGCCGTCCTCGGCGATCGCGATCACGGCGGGAAACTCGGGGCGGTCGCGCAGCAGCCGCAGCCACTCGAGACCTTCGGAATGCGGATCTTCGGGGCTGTAACCAAACTGGGCCACGAACATGACCAGGTGAAAATCCTGGCGTGACAGGGTCTCCATGCGCGATTCGAATTCGCGGGCGTCGACCGCGGCAATCGCGCCGTCGGGGAACAGCACGCCGAGATGATTGCGTAACCACTCGCGGTAGCGCGCATCCCGATCGACTATCAGCAGGCGGGCGTCCATGGATCTTAAGGAATCTATTTGTAGCCAAAGTTCAGCCGCAGGCGCGCGTGCTCGGTGACCGGCAGCCCGTCGCGTTCGATCGGCTGATAGCGCCACTGGCTCACGGCGGCAATGGAGGGTTTCTCGAAGACCCCGACCGGCCGCGCTTTGAGCACCGTCACGTCGGACACGCTGCCATCCGAGTGCACCGTGAATTCCAGATCCACGTAGCCGGCCAGATCGTTCTCGCGTGCGACTTCAGGAAACTCCGGATCAACGGCGTACACACGTTGCAGGATGACGGCCGCCACCGAGAGCGGATCACGTGCCTCGCTCACCGGCGGCGTCGAGGTGGGCGGGTCGAGCGCGTCGGCGGCTCGGGCGACAGTCGCGCTGATCGCGGTGGCGGGGCTGGCGGCCACGATTGGTGCGGGGCTTGAGGCCGGTGCCGCGAGTTGCGGTTGCGGCGCCGGTGGAATTGGGATTGGCGCGGCGGATGGAAGGTGCGTGACCGCCGGCGGTCGGACGATGACCTGCTCCACTACTTGTGGCACTGGAGCTTGTGGCACTGGAGTTGGCGGCACTGGCGCTTGTGGCGCTGAAGCGGCGTCCGTCGGTGAATTCTTCGGCAGCAGACACCAGGCCACGACGGCCGCCAGCACCACCACGGCAACCGTGGTAGGTAGCCACCGCGAGTCGCGTGGCATGGGCGTCAGCTGCTCCGCTTGCGGCATCGACAGGGCCGGGAACATGCCACTCGCGCTGCTGCCATCGCGCTTGCGCCAGGCGGCGTCCACGAACAGCTTTACGCGCTGTGCGGAGACGGGCTTGTGTACGAACCGGTAGATGGTGCCATCGGCGACCAGGCCGGCCAGTTCGCTCTGTGCCGCGCCGTCGCCGGCGACGACCAGGACGACATCGGGCAGTTCTATGTGCAGGCGCTGGGCCAGCTGCGCGGTTGCCCCCGGCGGGGAGTGGGCCGCCGCGCCCACATCGATGAACACGACGCCCGCGTGGCCGCTCAACAGGTGGCCGGCCAGGGCGGCCTCGTCGGCCACGACGGTGAGGGATTCGGGCGGGACGACGCTGGCCAGCGCCTCGATCAGCGACTCGTCATGCGTGAGCAGCAGCAGCCTTTCGGCAATACGCAGCCCGCCTGCGAACGGCCCAGGACCGGCAAGCGCTTCGGAAGCGGCCTGTTTCTGCGGTGAAACCGACACTGTATTGAATGTCCCGGAGAGGCTGCGCCCCCTCATTGGGGCGGTATGGACCCTCAGGTGAACCATGACCGATGGCCGCCGGATTGTCGCCGGGCGGCATCAATTTCTGTGAATTCGGTCTCCCGGGAGGGGATTATTGGCGCTGCAGGAAGAACCGGGAGCCTTGCCAGGACAGGATTGCCCCATCGGGGGTGATGGACTCGACCCGGACTCCCGCCGGGGAGCTCTGGCCTTCCTTGAGCTTAACCATGTTCAGGAAGACAAAGCGGTCGGCCGGATTGCTGGCATAGGCGTGAAGGTCCAGCTTCAGCTCGGGCAGGTTGGCGCCGGGAGCGGTGGCGGCCTGATCGTAAGTGGGCACGTCACCGCTCCCACCCCCGTTGGCAGCTGCCGGCGGGGGCGCGGGCTCGACGGCGGGTGTGTCATCGGCCCGATCACCCGCGCTGGCCACGCTGTTCGGCGTCGCGGACACCTCCGGCGGGCCTGCGGGTGCGCTGGTGGCGGATGGATTGGCGGGCGGCGGCGCGGGGATCATGGCCGCCGCCGGGGGCGGTGCATTGGCGGCGGTCGCGCTGCTGTTCGCATCGGCCGGCGGGGCCGCACTGTGATTGCCGCGCAGCAGTACCACGGACAGCACCACGATATTGATGAGCAGCAGGCCCCCCAGCACCAGCAGCCAGGCGGGCACGCCCTGCCGCGGCGGCGCCATCTTCATTTCGTACAGCGCGGGAGCGTCCGCCCGCTGCCGCTGGGCTTCTGACTTCTTCAAAGCGTCCAGGATGAAGGACATGGTCAGGTACCGTGTTCCGGCAAGGACGCAAGTTGCGGCGAGTCCGGTTTTGCCAGCGCGCTGTTCAACACCACGAGGGTCTGCACTCCGGCGACGCCATCGGCATTCAACCGGTGCGCGCGCTGGAAGTCTCGCACGAGTTGCGACAGCGCTCCATCATAGACATCGCTGGTGCTGTCAGGGGCGGCCTTGCCGCTCAGTCGCGTCAATTCCTGGCGCAGCTGGCGGATTTCGACCCCATGCATGCCGGGTGACAGCGGCTTGGGATCACGGGTCGCCGGTCGCCACAGCAGAATGAAGTCCCCGAACCAGTAGCGCGACAGGTCACCGATGCTCACCTGATGCGGATCATGGCCGATATTCACCGCGGCATGCTCATCGTCGAGCCCGCTCAGCACCACCTGGTGTGCGCCATCGGCATCGTCGGTCAGCATGAGTATCGCCGGGCGGTTGTACAGCCGCAGCTGCGCAAACGACCCCTTCTGCACGTAACACTCCAGTCCCTGCGCCGCCGCCTGGGTGCATGGGTCGGCGGTTCCGGCGGTGTAATGCGCCCCCCAGATGCTGAACAGCTGGCCAAAGGCCGCATCGGGGGTGGTGTCGGCGGCATGCCGGGCGAGCAGCGAACCCAGCGAAACGGCCGGGGCGGAGGCGAGCGCAGGCGCGGAGTGGACGGGGGCCGGGGCAGGTGCGTGCTGCTGCGCCTGCAGGGGCACGGCGGTGCGCACCCAGGGGCCATAGCGCCACGCGACCAATGACCCGCCCAACACCACCACGGCCGTCGCTGCGCCCACGCTCCAGGGCAGCCACCAGGGCCACAGCTGCCGTCCAAAAACCTCCATCGCGCCGCGACGGACGAAGGACGCACCGACCTGGTGGCGATCCTGCGTGTAGCCGCCGAGCAGTGCCCGATCGCACAGCACGTTG
>DATHOA010000292.1:0-5889 GCA_035485475.1 Steroidobacteraceae bacterium
TATCAACTGGGGATTGCGGTCATGACAAAGTACTGCTCGCAGACGCCTAACGCGGGGCGTTGGGTCACGCTGGCAGCACTTGCTACGATGCTGGCGGGTTGCGTGGCCCCAATTGCGACCGAGGAACCCGCGGACACTGGATACGACGAGTCAGGAACCGACGTCGCGGTTCTCGAGGCTCCCCCTTCATTGCCGGACGACGACCAGCCGCCCTGCCCCCAGGATGGCTACATCTGGGTTCCGGGATATTGGGCCTACCAGTCCGGCGATCTCGGGGGTGGGGACTACTACTGGGTGCCGGGCGCCTGGGTTCAACCGCCCGAAATTGGCGTATTGTGGACGCCCGGATATTGGAGCTACGCCGGCGGCGGGTTTTCGTTTCATGCCGGGTACTGGGGCCCACATGTCGGTTTCTATGGCGGTATCGGCTACGGCCATGGTTATCCGGGTGATGGCTATATTGGCGGCGCTTGGCAAGGCAATCAGTACTCGTACAATCGCGCGGTGACCAATGTGGATGCCGCGCTCGTGCGTAGTACTTACAATACGACCTTCAACTCCAATCCGGCCGGTAAGGCCAGCTATAACGGCGTTGGCGGAATCATCGCCGGACCATCTGCCCGGGAGCGGGAGTTCGCTGCCGAACCGCACGTCGCTGCAACGCCTGCGCAACAGGCACGCGCGCAGCAGGCTGCTCGGAATCCCGCGCTGATTGCACACGTTACGGCGAAGTCCGGTGCAAGCAATGGTTCAACACATGCTGTGAGTCAGGCGCCCGCGACGCGCCCGAAAACGCCTGCCGCACCCAAGCCGACGTCGGGCGATACATCGACAGACAAGGGTGGCTTCAGTCCATAGAGTCTGTATGCCAGGGCGGGCAGCTGTCGGAATCTCACTTGAACGGGTTGAGCACCTGTACGTCGAACCGAGTGAAATCGCGCACGTTTCGAGTGACGATCGTTAGGCTGTGCACGAGTGCAGTTGCCGCGATCATTGCGTCTTCGTAGATCGTGTCAGACTGCCGGTGCATGAGCTTGGCCCATCGTCGGAAGCAGATGGAGTCCATCGCAAGCACGTTATAGGATCCAGCCAGCTGGTCCGCCCATGCTTCCAACTCCTCCGCCTTGCCGGGATCTTGTGCGCGCGTTACCTCAATACCGGCTTGAATCTCCCCGATCGTCACCGCGGACAAATGAAGATCGCTGTCCTCCACGTCCTTGAGCCAAACGACGACGTGAGTGTTCGGTCGTGGCTTCCGTAGCTCAGAGACGATGTTTGTGTCCAATAAGTACACCGCGAACTCACAGTGGCGGGACGGGACGGCGTGGATGCCGACCTCGAGCGGGTAACTTCAGATCGGTGCGCGCGAAATCTGCGAGCAGCAACGCCTTCAGCGACGGCCGCGCGAGCTGGCAGACTCGCCGCCACTCCTGGATTGGCACCAGCACAGCGGTTTCCTCTCCGCGTCGCGTGACCACTTGGGGTCCCTCTCGTACGCAGGTGTCCAGGAACTCGCTGAAGCGCGCCTTCGCGTCCTGAACCGGCCAATTCTTTGTGCTCTTGCTCATTCACATATTTTATAACTAGTCTTCTGACTAGTCAATTAGGCCATTGGCAGGTGGCGGTTTAGCCACCTGTCGCCGTACATCCCTCGATCGCCTTCATAAGTTTTTGAGCTCGCTTCATACCGTGCGGGATGCTCACCTGTATTCCGCCGAGGTCCGTGCCGTAAACGCATGCGCGAAATGTTTTGCCGAATTAAACATTGCTTCCTCCGACCGCATCCAAGGCTTCAGTCACCCCATTACCGTCCGGGGAATTCGCCGCACTCTTGCGCAATTTGTCCGATGTCCGTTCTCGCTGCGCCATTTCGGCGCTGAGCTTCTCGGCATGCCGCTGCACTTCGAGGAAGAGGCGGCCGCTTTCGTAAATTCGGCCTACCTGGGCACCCAACGTCGTCAGCATACGCTCGTCGTTTGCATCAAAGTTCGCCGAACCGAGCTTATCTATTAGGCACAGCCAGCCATAAGTTTGCGTCAGCGAACTGATCGGTACGGCAACAGCGGAGGCCGCGGGCGGAAAACGGGGCGGCAGTGGCAGTTTGAAGGGGGTTCCGTCGGATTTCGAGGCGCGGACGGCGCGCCGCTGCAAATATGCCTCTCCAGGCAGTCCTTCGTCGATGCGATTTATCGGCGCTGGTCCACCAAGCCGGTCCATGCCGCTGTTCCACACTTTCGGGGTGCCGGAGTCGAGTCGATCGGCCATAGCCAGGATGGCGTACTTGGCACCGAGCAGATTACGTGCGCCGGCACAGACGCGTTCCAACAGCACGAAGGGATCCCGCTCCGACGCCAGCTGGACATTCAGCTCCATCAGCGCCGCAAATCGACTGTTCAGTGCCGATAGTTCATCGGCCTTATTCGACAGCATATCGGTCAATAGCTGCAGGTGCTCGCGATCGAAATCACGGCCGAGCGGGGGCGCGATAACTGTGTTGACGCCAGATAGAGCGTCCGCTACCGCGCCGAGTAACTCCCGTGCGCCGCAGGGCTTTACCAGAACGTGGGCCACACCGCACTGTTCCGCCAGATTCCTGGCCTCACGCCTGTGATAGTTCGCCGTGTAAAAGATGACGGGGATTTGCGCCAGCTTCGGATTCAATCTGAGCTGGCGAACGAAGTCATAACCATCCATCGACGGCATAAGGATGTCCGAGATTACGAGTTGCGGCTGCTCCTTCTCCGCAACACGCAACCCGTCGGCCCCGTCGCCGGCCTCAATTGCCTGGTAACCTTCATCCTCAAGCAGCGTGAGTACGGCCTCCCGACTGGAGGCGGTATCGTCAACGACGAGGATTTTCCGCATATTCGAGTGCCACTACGCCTGGAACCGCCGGTATTCACCGGAAGGCGGTAGCGTGCGCCGCGGCCTGGATTCCTGCCGTGCGTCCGGTCACGTGACCAACATCAAGCGTTACGACGCTACAATGTAGTACGCTAATGAAATCAATACGTTAGATGAAATGCTCGTGAAATTCATGTCCGGCCGCAGCTTCAGGGCCGCAGCCGTGAAACCCAGCGGTACAACATTCCGATCGTCACCACGAACACGATCGTCCCGATGATTTCCGCAGCGTGGGCGGCGAATCCATCGCCGACCAGTGACAGCGGGAAGTCCTTGCCCGAAAAAGCGACCAGCGCCGCAATGAACACGCCGATGATGCCTTCGCCGACGAGCATGCCCGAGGCGAGCAGGACCCCCAGCCGCTTGATGCCTTCGGGATTGGCACGGCGCTCGGCACGCTGGTCGTAGTACCACCCCGCGATTGCCCCAACGACCACCATCAGGGTGCTGGCCGTCGGCAGATAAATGCCCAGACCCACGGCGAGCGGCGACAGGTGCACGCTCTTGGTGTTTTTACGCAGCAGTTCGTCGATCACGATGAGCGCCGCGCCAATCCCCACGCCAACCTCTATCAAGCTCCAGTCCACGTTGTTCTGCAGCACCCCTTGCGCCAGCGCCGAGATCAGTCCCGCCTGGGGCGCGGGCAGGGGATGATCGCGATGCGGGCCGGGTGCGCCGAGGAAGCCGTAAGCGTGATTCAGCAGATCGAGAATCGGCGGAATGATCACCGCGCCGGCGACCACGCCGATGACCAGCGCCACCTGCTGTTTCCACGGCGTGGCATTGACCAGCTGGCCGGTCTTCAGATCCTGCAGGTTGTTGTTGGCAATCGTTGCGACCGAAAATACCACGGCCGTGACAAAAAGCGCGAACGCCACCAACGCCTGCTGCGCGCTGATGGGCAGGCTGGATTTGACCGAGAAGACCAGCAGCAACGCCGCGCCAATGACCGCCAGGATGCCGATGCCGGACAGCGGGCTGTTGGATGAGCCGATGAGGCCAGCCATATAGCCGCAGACGGAGGAGACGAAAAAGCTCATCAAGGCGATATAGATGACGCCGCCGGTGACCAGCAGGGTCATATGCTGATCGAGTGCGCCATGTGAGTCGAAGCGCGCGAGCAGCACCGCGATTGGCACCAGGCTGATGAGTGTGATCAGCCCGACAAGGCCGATCGGGATGTCGCGCTCGGTCTGCGGTAGTGCCGCCGCATTTCCCGCGCGGCGCGCACGCGAGGCCGCCATCGCCGAACGCAGCCCTGCGTACACCGGCTTGACCAGTTTCGCGAGGGTCCATATCGCGGCGACGAGAATGCATCCGGCGCCGACGAACCGCACCTGGTGACTCCAAGTGTCCAGCGCAATCCGCGTGACATCGCCCGGGCCGCCATGTAGCGCGGAATAATGTGGCACGCCCCAGCCCCAACCGATCAGTGCGCCGACCAGCATGGCGATGCCGACCCACAGGCCGACCAGGTGGCCGACCGCGAACAGCGCGAACGAGAGCAGGAAATCAAAGCCGGTCACGCCGCCGCGGCCGCCGACCTTGAAGAAACGCGCCAGGTCGCTGGCAAAAATGCGTGTGGCGACGATCAGTGCGAACAGCGCGGACCAGACCGAGCCCCACAGCACCGCCCGCAAACCGGCACGGGAATCCTCGACCGCGCCCTCCTGCGCTTCATCGCCGCCGCCCACTTTCAGGACCTCGGCACAGGCGAGGCCCTCCGGGTACGGCAGATCCGATTGCGTCACCAGCGCGCGTCGCAGCGGAATCGAGTACATCACGCCCAGGATGCCCCCGAGTCCGCAGATCAGCGTCGATGTCAGGTAGGGAAAGCCGCTCCACCACCCGATGATCACCAGGCCCGGCAGCACGAAAATAATCGCGGACAGCGTGCCGGCTGCCGAAGCAACCGTCTGAACGATGTTGTTCTCCTGGATCGTCATGCCCCGGAACCCGCGCAGCACGGCCATCGAGATGACCGCGGCGGGTATCGAGGTGGCAAACGTCAGTCCCGCCTTCAGTCCGAAGAAGACGTTGGCGGCCGTGAACACGAGTGTGATCAGCACCCCCAGGACCAGACCGCGGACGGTCAGTTCCCTGGGTGCCGGGACGGGTACGGACGCCATGAATGATGTCTCCCTGGGCTGAAGCCCGAAGCCGGCTTGGAACAGTTGCGGCACCATACCCTGAACCAGGCATGACGTGACAGAGCCGCGTAGCTCACGGCCCAATCTTGTAAAGGCGCACGGCGATCACGAGCGCGGTCAATGTCAGCATCAGCGCAAAGCCTGCTACACCCAACCAAGCCGCCTGATTCCAGGCCAGGCCGCCGGCCGAACCGAGCAGGCTGGAGCCAAGGTAGTAGAAGAGAAGGTAGAGCGCCGAGGCTTGGGCCCGGTACCGCGTGGCACGCCGCCCTACCCAGCCTGATGCGGCGGAGTGGGCTGCGAAGAAGGCGCCGGTGATAATAGCGATGCCGCAGAGCACGGCTACGAGCGGACGCGCCGCGGTGAGCGCTATCCCCGCCGCGAGTACCGCAATCGGCATCCACAACACGCGATCCGGTCCGCGACGACTGGCGAGGCCGCCGATCCACGCCGAGCTGAAAGAGCCAAGCAGGTAAACCAGAAACACGAATCCGACGGCTGCCTGACTGAGGCTGTACGGCGGGGCTTCCAGCCGGAAGCTCACGTAGTTGTAGATGGTTACGAAGACCCCCATCAGAAGAAAGCCCTCCACATAGAGCAGCGGCAATACCTTATCGGCCAGCAAGCCGCGCACGGCGATGGTGAGTGAGCCCAGGTCATGGTGCGTGGTAGCGAACGCGCGCGACGCGGGCGCAAAGACCGCAAAGGCCAGTCCTGCGGCGAGTCCCGCCGCGCCCATGAGCCCCATCGCCTCTCGCCATCCCGTGTAGTGCGAAATGAGTGCCATGCCCAGGCGCCCCGCCATACCGCCGATTGCGGAGGCCGCGATGTACAG
>DATHOA010000293.1:0-5799 GCA_035485475.1 Steroidobacteraceae bacterium
CCGCAACCGCGATCCGGCCGCATGCCTGCAGGGCTTCCTCAACAACAGCTACACCGGCTTCGCCATCTTCGCCGGCATCCTGTTGCAGTACCTGTACGGAACGGGCGCCTAGAGGAGCCGGGGTGCGCAGCTGGCATCCCCCGCCTGGCCTGGCTGTCGCCCTGCTCGTGGTGATGGCGAACGTGCATGCCCAAGGCGCGCTCATGCCGGCCGAGGTGCTGAAGAGGGGGCAATTCGCCAAGGCGTACGCGCAGGCGGTCGATTCCGCACCGAGCGGCCAGTTGCAGGCGACCTGGAACTCCTTCTTCGGCCGGGAAGATCTGGACTTGGGTCTGAAGGGTGTGCCGCACGCCTCCACGGCATGTCGGTCGACCGATGCCCGTGCGTCGGACGCGTACGCGTGGCTGCTGCGGAACTCCCGCGACCGCAGGATCCTGATGTTGAATGACGACCACATGCATGCCGCACCGCGGGCATTCCTGCTGAGATTGCTGCCGGCACTGCGCAAACTTGGATTTACGCACCTCGGTTTCGAGGCGCTCATGCCCGCTGTCAAGCCGACTGACGGCAATATCGCCGCGGCCGGTTTTTACACTGTCGAGCCACTGTTCGCGGCCGTCCTGCGCAAGGCCGCAAGTCTTGGCTTCCAGGTATTCGGCTATGAGGATCTGCCCGCGCCGGCATTATCGGCCGATGCGAAGTTCCAGGCCCGCGAGCAAGGACAGGCGCGCAACATTGCGCAGGAAATGGCGCGCGCGGCGCCGTCGGCCCGCTTCGTGATCTTCGCGGGCTTCGCGCACATTCGCTCCACCCCCCTCACTGGCGCAGGCGATACGCGGCGCTACATGGCGTCGTACCTGAAGGAATATGCCAGGACTGATCCGCTGACGATTGACTTAACCTCCTGTGCCTACGCCGCAGCCGGCCCGGGCAAGCTGCGCGGCAAGGTATTCCTCGGGCGCACGGGCGGCGGGCCGCTGACGTCAGGAAATTACGCGGGTGCGGTGAGCGGGCAGATCTGGCTCCCGGTCCCGGACACAGGGGCGGCGCAGCCGGGCTTCTACCGGCAGCTGCTCGGGCAGGAGGTACGGATCCCCGCCGCGATGCGCCGTGGCCCAGGGCTGGTGCTGGTCGAAGGGCGCAGCCTTGACGCCGATGAGGTGGCGTATGACCGGGTGCTGTTGCGACCGGGCGAGAACCTGCCCTTGTATCTCCCCGCGGGACGCCGCTACGAGCTGGTGGCCTATCGCGAGGATGGCACGCTCATCGGCCGCGAGCCGATCCGGGTTCAGGTGCTGGTGCCGGCCGGCAACTGATCTCCGGGTACCCAGAAGCCGTGGATCTGGCCGGCAATCCGATAGGGCAATTTCACGGTGGCGATCGGACCGTCCTCGAGATGCGCCGTATCGACCAGCACCAGGTCCGCGCGCCCACCTTCGCGAGGATGCGAGGCAACACCAATCAGGTACCCATCACCCTCGGCCGCACCCTTGTGTCGCGGCACGAAGCACATCTCCGCCAGGCTCACTTCCTTGCCCGGCTGGTAGAACTTCGCGGTGCGGGTCATGTGATCAAACATGGCCCAGCGGCTGCCGACCGCCGGATCGCTGCTCAGCAGGAAGCCGTAGCGGTACGGGACGGTGTGATAGCGGTCATCCTGTCGGGACAGCGCACCGGCGACGCCGGGATACAGGTTCTCGATCTCATAGGACGTCGCCTTCTTGTTGGCCAGGTTCACGCTGTAGCGCATGACCCGCCCCGCGGCCTTCGCGGGGTCAAACGTTTCATGCAGCTGCGGAAAGAATGGAAACTGGTTCGAATCCCCACCGTCCACGTCGAAGTAGACCTTCTCGCCCTCGTTCCAGGCGCCCATGCAGTGGGTGGCCATGTAGCCCGGGCCCTTGAACCAGCGCAGGTCCTTGCCGTCACCGCCACGGCGCATGACCCCGACATAGCTCGGCAGCGTGGAATCCCAGGCGAAGTGCGGGCCACCCTTGTTGATCAGATCCATGTTGGTCGCCATGGGGCTGACGTAGAGAATCACGTACTTCTGGGTGACGCCGAAGTCATGGATCATGCCGACATAGGGCACCTTGACCCACGCGGACCAGTTCACGGCGCCCTTCGGATCGGCGGAAAATACGAACACGTCATCCGTGGCCAGACCCTTCGCCTCATAGCCGAAGGCCACCAGTTCGCCGGTTTGCGGGTCGATCTTGGGATGCGCGGTGAAGGTCTGACCCTTCAGTCCGCCGTTGAAGGTGTAGTAATCATCGACGGTCTCGAGGGTCAGCGGATTCAACGCCACCGGCGGACTGTCTTCCTTCATCGCCAGCAGCCGCTGGTGGTGATAGAAAATCTGCGTGTTGGCGGTGCCGCGGCTCAAGCCCTTGACGCTCGGGTCATCGGTGGTCGGATTGCGGTACATGCCGAACAGTGAGCGGCGGGCCGCATGCTGGGCCTTGTAGCGCTGGGTGCGCACATAGCGGCTGCGGAAATCGACATGCCCGTCCTTGATGCGGAAGGCGCCGATCGTGCCTTCGCCGTCGAACGGGATGTCATGCATGTAGATCGCGGGCTTCGGGTACTGCGGATCAGGGCCCACGCGAAAGAATATGCCGTCCAGATCCTTCGGCAGGGTGCCTTCGACCTCGCAGTCGTACAGGTCGGTTTCCGACCGATAGACGGCGCCCATCGCACTGCCACCCGCGCCAAAACCCCCGCGCTCCTTGGGGAACAGCACCTCGGCCTGGGCAGTGGCGGGGAGCACCAGTCCCCCCACGGCCGCGGCGGCGCCCGCGCTGGCCCCGGCTACCGCGCCCATGAAGCCGCGACGGCTCAAGGAGCCCAAGGGCGTGGACTCATCCGTGGACTCATCGGTGCTGGGCGGCTGGCGGCTCATAAGGTGCTCCTGCGTCGAGGAAAACCCGCGGATCATACGCCCAAATATGTGGTCAAATAATGATCAAATGTCACCGCCGCCGATGGCTGTGGGTTGACACCGGCCACGGCGGCCCGGAACATCCCCGCCGCCCCTCCAAACCCCAAGGTCCCAAGGTTATGACGATCAGCAGCGGCGCCCCCCGACATGACTGGTCCGTGGCGCAGATCGAAGGCCTGTTCGCACAGCCCTTTCTCGATCTGCTGCTGACCGCGCAGAGCGTGCACCGCCTGCATTTCACGCCGAACACGGTGCAGATGAGTACGCTGCTGTCCATCAAGACCGGCGCCTGTCCCGAGGACTGTGCCTACTGTCCGCAAAGCGTGCGCTACGACACCGGGCTGTCGCGCGAGGCGCTGATGGAAGTGGCGGCCGTGAAGGAAAGCGCGCAGCGCGCCAAGGCGGCCGGCGCCACCCGCTTCTGCATGGGCGCGGCCTATCGGTCGCCGAAAGCCCGCGACCTGGACGTCATCTGCGCCATGGTCCAGGAGGTGCACGCGCTGGGCATGGAAAGCTGCGCGACCTTGGGGATGCTGGAGCCGGCGCAGGCGCAGCAGCTGAAGTCGGCGGGTCTGGACTACTACAACCACAACCTGGACACCTCCGCGGAGTTCTACGGCGAGATCATCACCACGCGCACCTTCCAGGACCGCCTCGACACCCTGTCGGCGGTGCGTGATGCGGGCCTCAAGGTGTGCTGCGGCGGCATCATCGGCATGGGCGAGACGACGCGCGATCGCGCCTCGATGCTCGCGACGCTGGCGGGCCTGCCACAGCACCCGGAGAGCGTGCCCATCAACGAGCTGGTACAGGTACCGGGCACCCCGCTGCACGGCATCGCGCCGGTCGATCCGTTCGATTTCATCCGCACCATCGCCGTCGCGCGCATCGTGCTGCCGCGCTCGCATGTGCGGCTGTCCGCGGGCCGCACCCAGATGAGCGATGAGATGCAGGCGCTGTGCTTCATGGCCGGCGCCAATTCGATTTTCTACGGCGAAAAGCTGCTCACCACCGGCAATCCGGATGTCGAGAAGGACCGCAATCTGCTGGTGCGCCTGGGGCTGACTCCCGAAGCACCCCCGCAGCTCACGCCGGTAGCCGAGCCGCGCCCCGCGTACGCATGAAGGCCGCGGCACTGCGCGAGCAGTTGTCGCACCTGGCTGCGCAGCACCTGCAACGCCGGCGGCGGACCGTGACGGCCATCGAGCCCGCCACTGCCGAGGTCATCGTTGATGGCCAGCGGCGGGTCAATTTCTGCGGCAACGACTATCTCGGCCTCAATGCCCATCCGGCACTGGCGCAGGCCCTTCAGGAGTGTGCGGCAATCGCCGGCGCCGGCAGCGGCGCCTCACACCTGGTGACGGGCCATGGACTCGAGCACGAGCGTCTGGAAGAGGACCTCGCGCAATTCACCGGCCGGCAGCGCGCCTTGCTGTTCTCCACCGGCTACATGGCGAATCTCGCCGCGGTCACCTGCCTCGCGGCACGTGATTCGCGCGTGGTCATGGACCGGCTCAGTCATGCCTCGCTGATCGATGCCGCGCGGCTGTCCGGCGCGACCCTCAAGCGCTACGCACACGCGGATGCGCAGGCCGCGCAGCTGATGCTCGAGCGCGCCGAAACGCCCGGCATCAATCTGCTGGTGACCGACGCGGTATTCAGCATGGACGGTGATCTGGCGCCGCTCCCGCAACTGGCGCAGGTCGCCGCGCAGTCCGATGCCACGCTGATCGTGGATGATGCGCATGGCCTGGGGGTGATGGGACCGACCGGCCGTGGCTGCCTCGAGCATTTCAAGCTCGACAGCGCCGCCGTGCCGGTTCTGGTCGGCACGCTCGGCAAGGCCTTCGGCTGCTTCGGCGCCTTCATCGCGGCCGATGCGGATTACATCGAGTGGCTGCTGCAGACCGCACGCAGCTACCTCTACACCACGGCATTGCCGCAGCCCGTCGCGGCCGCGGCGCGCGCCGCGCTGCGCATCGCCGCGCAGGAGAGCTGGCGCCGCGAGCGGGTGCTGGCGCTTGCGGCGCGACTGCGCCGGGGCGCGGCGCAGGCCGGCGTGCCGCTGCTGCCTTCGCTCTCGCCCATCCAGCCGGTGATCCTGGGCGATAGCGCGCGCGCCTTGCGGGTGAGCGAAGCACTCTTCAACGCCGGCTTCTGGGTCGCGGCCATCCGTCCGCCGACCGTGCCGCGGGCTTCCGCGCGCCTGCGCATAACCTTGTCGGCAGCCCACGGCGAGCAGCAGGTCGACGCGCTGCTCGAGGCCCTCGCGGCGGCCCTGCGCGCCACGCCCGAACTACCGCATGCAGCCGCCTGATCCGTTTGTACTGGACCGGCGCGCGGTGCGTGCGTCCTTCGATCGCGCCAGCGCCACCTACGATGCGGCCGCGGTGCTGCAGGCGCGCGTGCGTGATGAGCTGCTGTCACGGCTTGACCTGATCCGCATTACCCCCGGGGTGATCGTCGATGTGGGCTGCGGCACCGGTCACGGCGCCCGCGGATTGAAAGACCGCTATCGACCGGCGATGGTCATCGCACTGGATCCGGCGCTGGGAATGCTGCGCGAAGCACGGCGCCGCGGCAGCTGGCTGCGGCCTCTGCAGCGCATCTGCGGCGATGTGTTCCAGCTGCCCTTCAGGGACGGTGCGGTCGACCTGGTATTCAGCAACCTGGTGCTGCAATGGTGCGATGACCTCGACGCGGCATTGCGCGAAATCCGGCGTGTCCTGTCACCGTCCGGGTTTTTCGCCTTCACGAGCTTCGGTCCGGATACCTTGCGCGAGCTGCGCAATGCCTGGGCGGCAGCGGACGGCGGCACCCATGTCAGCGGCTTTCGCGACATGCATGACATCGGCGAT
>DATHOA010000294.1:0-2308 GCA_035485475.1 Steroidobacteraceae bacterium
TCCTGAGATATTCGTTCTTCCTATTCTCACTAAACAACGACACCGGCACGCCACGATCGTTATATCTTGGCCGATCATAATCTCTCTGTGTTCAGAGGACATCGCATTTACGCAGTTTGCCAGCGTTTCAGGCTGTCGTGTGTAATTGCTCACCCCGCCTCTGCGAGAGGCACCAAGTGTGAGGGTTGGTTGAGCACGAAGCGGAGGACGTCGAGTACGGAGGCGCGGTTGGCGTTTGCGGTGCTGACGACGGAGCGGAAGGCGGCGTAGGTCTCAGCGCCCCACTCGCAGCGGAAGCCGTTGGTGACCTTGCGGAAGATAACGCTGGGGCGCAGGTGCCGCTCGGAGATGTTGTTGGTGTATGGGACGTCGCGGTTGGCAACGAACACGAACAGGTGCGCCCGGTTGGCGGCGATGCGCTTGCGTAGCTTGCGGCCGGGCTCGCCGAGTGGGACGGCCGCCATGATGCGATCGAGCCGGCGATCCAGATCGGCCAGATATTGTTCGAGCGTGCTGTCGATCAGCCTCTGTCGTCGTCGTCCGATGGCGATGGCGCGCAGCAGCAGTCGCTTGACCGGTGCACTGAACGCGGTATCGCCACACTCGATGGCGTATGTCGCATCGCGCAGCAGATGCGCCAGGCACACCTGCCACTGCACGGCGTGGCCGCGCTGGCTACCCAGCATGTCGGAAACCCAGACCCTCGGTTGGATGGCACCGAACAGGTCGGCCACCACGGCCTTACCGCGGCTGGGACGGATCACGTGCAGCACAGCAAGCGTGCCGATGAACACCCATTCCCACCAGGTCTTGCCGCTCACCCGCGCCGAGGTCTCATCCGAACACACCACCGGACTTGCGGTCACGGTGTCGCGGATCGTCGCCGCTGCGGCGAGCAAGGGTTCACGTGCCCGGGCCAGCATATTGTTGATCGCACCTTCGCTGATGGCGAGGCCGAATATGTCGCCCATCAGCGCGGCCAGCCGTTGCAGTCCGATGGCGTGGGCGTAGTGCAGGTAGACCACCAGGGCGGCGATCGACTGGCCAAACGGCGAGCCGGGTTCCAGTCCATGCGGTGCCGGCGCGGTCGCTCGTTCGCCGCAACAGGTGCAACGACCGCCGAACAGCCGCACCCGAGTGATGTCGGGCTTGATCGCTGGCAACTCGATGCGATCATACACATGCTGCGGCGTCTGCTGTTGGGCGGGGAAGATGGCGGCGCAATGTGGGCAGGCATCGAGCGTGGCATCGACGATGCGGTCGGGGTTCGGCTCCAGTGCACGCCCGAAGCCGGGACGGCTTTTGCGCGGCGGCTTATCGCCGCTGGCACGATGGCTCTTCTGTCCCTTCGACGGCGGCAGCGAGGAATTGTCCGGTGTCTTCGGCGGCCGATCGAGCGCGGCCAACCGCTTCTCCAGTTCAGCGATGCGGGCCAGCGCCGCTTCCAACTGCCCAACCAGCGGCAGCAGCGACAGGATGAGGGCATCCTTCTCCGCCACGGCCAGCGTGCTCAGGTCGATCTCGGGCGTCACACGAAGCTTGAATCGAGCCGACCGTGATCACGTCAACCATCTTTCCGCAGTCCAACAATCCTCGACCCAGGTCGCCCCGCCCCACATCGCGCCTACCCAGGTGAGCAATTACTCCGTCCGTAGTCCGGAATGCTCATAAAGGCTGTCGCCAATTGATCTTGGCTGATCGTAGTCCCTTCCAGGTTGGCTTGTGTCATACCGGATCTTTCATTTTCGCATCTGACAGATCTACGCCAATCATATCGGTGCAATTACGATTAGTATTATTCGGGTCGGCTCCGCTCAAATTTGCTCCATTCAAGATGCTGCCATTCAAATTGCAAGTAGAAAGATCAACGTGGCGATTCACATCTGCACGCATGCGTCGGTCGGAGGGTGCAATCGCCGGCCGCCTCCCAATCACGGTCATCGCAGCACGGAATGGTGAGTTAATTGCCGTAGGCCTATCACCCTTCGTATATCTATTCCTAAACACGAACGATACAAGAGATTCCAATATGTCAAACACGCGGGCCGCCTGTAGGCTCGCCGATGCTGACGAATCTGGCCCATGGTTGGCCCGCTTCACGAAGGCAAGTCGTGGACAGCCCGCCTTCGCGAGCCATAACGGTGGGCGCGAAGGTCAGACCGTCTTCAACCCCCTCCCGTCACTGACCCACATCGCCTGCCTTGCGAACCATTCCGGGTCCGCCACGCCCTCACTCGGCAGCACACCGTAGCGGATGAACTCGCGCAGCAGCTCGGTCTCCGGCGACGGGTCCGCCATCGTCTCCACC
>DATHOA010000295.1:0-6813 GCA_035485475.1 Steroidobacteraceae bacterium
GACGACTTCGCGGTAGCTCGGAGAGGTCAGGTAAATCGTGATCTTGCAAATATGTTCCAGCCGCGCCCCGGCCTCTTTCAGCAACTGCGCAATGTTTTGCATTGCCTGCTCGGCCTGCGCCTGCGGATCACCGACGCCCACGTTGAGCGCAGTGTCGAGGTCCTGTCCGACCTGACCGCGCAGGAAGACCATCTGCCCGCGGGCAATGACGGCCTGGCATAAATCGTTGTCGAGTTTCTGCTCCGGATACGTGTCCCGCGTGTTGAAGTGTCGAATGCGTCGATGCACGGCTACCTCCGGTACAAACTGATGTTGATGATTGGATTCAGGAATGGGCATCCACTAGGCAAGGTGCTCCAGCAACGCGTCCATCATGCTGTCGCAGCGTGACAACTGTTCGCTGCTCAGGTACTCATCGGGCTTGTGCGCCTGCTCAATTGAACCCGGCCCGCACACCACCGTGGGTATTTTCAATCGCTGGCTGAACAATCCGCCTTCGCTGCCAAAGCCGACCTTGATGCACTCGCGATTCCCCGTGAGTCCGGCGACCAGGTCGACAATGTCACTGTCCTGCGGCGTATCAAGCCCGGGATACTCGTTGATCACTTCGATATGGATGTCCGCGGCCGGGCCGCGCTGCGTGGCCTCGAGCGCAATCCTGCGGGCATCCTCACGCAGGCCATGAATATGAAGCGCGGAGTCATCGGCCGAGATATTGCGGATCTCAAGCTCGAGGCCGCAGTGGTCGGGCACGATGTTAAGCGCTGTGCCTCCGTGAATCGCGCCGACATGAAGAGTGGTGTAGGGAACCTCATATCCCGGATCGCGCGGGCCGCTCGCCTCAATACCCGCTTGCCGGGCGCGAATCATCTGCACCAGATCAGCCCCCAGATGGATGGCGTTCTGACCGCGATCCGGACGCGCGGAGTGCGCCGCCAGTCCGCGACAGGTCGCGCGTAAGGCGGTTTTGCCTTTATGTCCCACCGCGATCCGCAGCAGGGTCGGCTCGCCCACGATGCAGACCCTTGGCAGATCAGTCCAGCCTTCCATGTCGTCAATCAAGGAACGGACCCCGACACAGCCCACCTCCTCATCGTATGACACGGCCAATTGCAGCGGCAGGCGCAACGAGCGTTGGGAGGCGCGGGCCAGCGCCGCGATGGCGCAGGCCAGAAAGCCCTTCATGTCGGCAGCCCCTCGGGCGTACAGACGACCGGCCTGCTCCCGAAGCTGAAATGGATCTGAACTCCACTTCTGACCGTCCACCGGCACCACGTCTGAATGTCCGGACAGGAGGACACCACCGGCACCCGGCCGCCCGACGCTCGCGTACAGGTTCGCCTTAAGGCCCGTGGGATCAGTATAGAGGCGCGATTCGATACCGTGCGAAGCCAGATACCCCCTGACGAAGCCGATCAGGTCAAGGTTCGAGTCGCGGCTCACCGTTGGAAACCCGACCAGTCGCTCCAGTATTTGCATGCTGTTCATATTGTCGTGCCCACACATAGTAGAGGGGAGCGGTGATTGCAAGTCCGACAATCCAGGACAGGTCTGAGCCCTTCAGCGCGGCCGCCACGAAGCCGGTGTATACTGTGGTTGCCATGAACGGAAGCTGCACCGCGATGCCGATCAGGTAGCAGGCCACCGCCGCGACATTGACGCGACCGTAGATGCCGCCGTTGGGACTCATGAAGGATTGCACATCATAGCGGCCGTGCTGGATCAGGTAATAATCGACCAGATTTATCGCCGTCCACGGGACGAGCACATACAGCAGCAGCAGGATGAAGTCCGTGTAGTCGACCAGAAACGATCCCTTGGTCAGCAACGCCAGCATCAGTGAGCAGCCAAACAGGATCAGCGCAACCACGGTCCGTGCGATGGCCTTGGGCGACCATGCCGCCACCAGGGTCTGCCCGAAGGTCAGCGTGGACAGCGTACAACAATAAAGATTCATCGCGTTCGCGGCCGCGAGTCCGATGGCGAACACAATGAGTACCAGGGAGCTGATGCCACCCGTCAAACCGGCAAGCGATTCAATGACATCGCCACTCTTGGAACAGATGCCCACCCCGGCACCCAGTATCATCGGAACAATCGACCCCAGCGTGCTGCCCCAGTAACTGGCCCAGAATGCCGTGCGCGCGCCGGTGTCCTTGGGCATGTAACGCGAATAGTCAGAAACGTACGGTGCGTAGGCAATCTGCCACAGTGCCGCGATGGATACCGCGCTGAGGACGCCGGGAATGCTCACGGAGTTTCTGGACATGAAATCCGGTGGCAGGCCGTGTATGAACACTATCCAGAAGAACGCCAGCGCCAGCACAGCTCCCGACGCATAGGTCAGAACGCGCGCATAGGCGTGAATGAGATCGTGCCCGAGGATGGCCGCGACCAGGCTGAGCGCCCCAATCCAGAAGATGCCGGAGGTATCGGTGATTCCGGGCACCATCAAATGCAGGGCCTGCCCTCCGAGCACCGAATTGGAGGCAAAGAAGCCCACATACATCACGATCACTATTCCCACTACGAGTAGCGCCCCGAGGGAGCCGAACTGTCCGCGGGTCTGCACCATCTGCGGAACGCCAAGTGTCGCCCCCTGCGCCGAGTGCAGTGCCATGAACACGCCGCCGAACAGATTGCCGAACAGGATGCTGAGGACCGCCCACGTAAAGGACAGGTTGTATACGGTGGTCGCGAGCGCGCCCGTCACGAGGGCCAGCAGTGTGATATTGGAGCCAAACCATACCGTGAACAGGTCGCGCGCGGTGCCATGGCGATGCTCCGCGCCAATCGGCTGGATGGTGTGACTTTCCAGGCGCCCGGGTTGCTCACGGTTTGTCATTCGGTTCTCCGCTTTCTCGTGCCCGTAGCATAGTCACAGGGCCTCTAACGGAGAACAAGGGCCGCGTCCGGCTGGTCTGGCACCGCCGTGGGGCAAACCGTATTGCGCGCGCAGATTCGTGCACCATGGATGCGCGACGACGCGGACGGCTGGACAAGCCCGGCCTGGTCGGCTACATCATCTCAGCCGTCGCAAAGGTGCAAGACATGGTCGAAAGAGTGGAAACCCTAATCATCGGCGGCGGCCAAGCAGGGCTGGCGATGAGCGAGCACCTGTCGAAACGAGGAGTCCAACATCTTATTGTCGAGCGATATCGGATGGTGGAACGGTGGCGCTCGGAAAGATGGGATTCGCTGGTCGCCAACGGTCCTGCTTGGCATGACCGATTTCCCGGCATGGCGTTTGTCGGCGTTGAAGCCAATGGCTTTGCCACCAGGGACCAGATCGTCGACTATTTTATCGCTTATGCGAAACAGATCGCGGCTCCCATCCGCTGTGGCGTGAATGTGCAGGCGCTGCACCACAACGCCGATGGTTCAGGGTTTCATGCGGACACTTCCGACGGTGCCATTGAAGCCACCCACGTGGTCGTTGCCACGGGGCCGTTTCAACGACCGGTCGTTCCCGCCGTGGTTCCGACCGATGTCGGGATCGCGCAGATCCACTCCTCTGCCTACCGCAATCCGACGCAATTGCGCGCGGGGGCGGTTCTGGTAGTGGGGGCCGGCTCCTCGGGGGCACAGATTGCCGAGGAGCTTGTCGCTGCGGGAAGGCCCGTCTACCTTTCGGTCGGTCCGCACAAGCGGCCTCCGCGTCGCTATCGCGATCGGGATTTCGTGTGGTGGCTGGGCGTGTTGGGGGAGTGGGATGCCAAGACTGCCGGTCCGGGCACGGAGCATGTAACGATCGCCGTGAGCGGCGCTAATGGCGGCCACACGGTGGACTTCCGCACCCTCGCCGCGCGTGGCATTACATTATTGGGTAGCGCCAACCGTTATCACGACGGCGACCTGCACTTCTCGCCTGATCTGGCGACGAATATCGCTCGCGGCGACGCCAACTACCTGTCGGTGTTGGACGCAGCGGATGCCTATGTCGTCGAGAAGGGCCTTGGCCTGCCTGACGAGCCCGGGGCCCGCGACATTGCGCCCAATCCACCATGCGTCACCCATCCGATTTCGCAGCTGAACCTGGCCGCCGCGGGTATCACCTCGATCATCTGGGCGACCGGCTATGTCCTTGATTTCGGCTGGCTGAAGGTAAACGCCTTCGATGACCAGGGTCGCCCGGCGCATCAACGGGGTGTCGCGGCGGTGCCCGGACTGTACTTTCTGGGATTATCCTGGCTGTCGCGAAGGGCCTCGCCATTCATCTGGGGTGTCTGGCACGATGCCGAATATCTGGCGGAGCGTATCGCTGCCCGCACCGCGGACCCCGTGGCAACCGGGCCGCTGAAGTGACGCCGCCGCTCGAGCCGCAATATCTGCCACTGCGAAAGGTGGTCGCGGTCGGCGTCGGCAATGCCCTGGAATTCTACGACTTCCTGACGTTCTCGTTCTTCGCCATCCAGATCGGCCACAGCTTCTTCCCGGAATCACAAACCTCCCACGGGCTGCTCTATTCGCTGGCAACGTTTGGGGTCGGCTTCCTGACCAGGCCCCTCGGCGGTGTCGTCATTGGCATGTACGGCGACCGGGTCGGCCGCAAACCTGCAATGGTGCTGTCCTTCGCCCTGATGGGTGCGTCCATCCTTGGCCTGGCGCTCACCCCGTCGTATGCCCAAATCGGGATCGCGGCCCCAATCCTTCTGGTGATCTTTCGATTGCTGCAGGGATTTGCGCTCGGGGGCGAAGTCGGTCCCACGACCGCATATCTTGTCGAGGCGGCGCCGCCGCATCGGCGCGGGCTCTACGTTTCCCTCCAGTTCATGACCCAGGACCTGGCGGTGCTGGCAGCAGGTTTGGCCGGCTTTGTGCTCACCACCTGGCTGACGCCGGCGGCCCTGGATGCCTGGGGGTGGCGGATTGCGTTCCTGATTGGGGCGACGATCGTCCCCATCGGATTGCATATGCGGCGCAATCTGCCCGATACGCTACACGACACGGATCGGTCGGTTACCACGGCACAGCAGCGGCGCGTGCCCCTGCGGCTGATCGTGCTCGCACTCATGTTGATGATGGCGGCCATGATCTACGTATACGGGCTCGACTACATCACGACTTACGCCCAGGACAGTCTCCACATGACGCCCGCCGCGGCGTTCGGCGCCACGATGATGGTCGGACTGTGCTCCGTCATTGCCGATCCGCTGAGTGGGCTTGTGTCGGACCGGATCGGGCGAAGGCCGGTCATGCTCGGCGCGGTGGCAATCCTCGTGCTGGTACTCGTCCCGGCTTATTGGCTGATGACGCAGCTCAAGAGCGCGCCCGTCGTCTTCGGCGCCATGGGGATTCTGGCGGCGCTGCAGGCCTTTTTTGCCACTCCGGCCCTGGTGACCGTCACGGAGTCATTGCCCAAGGCCGTCCGCTCCGGCGCCCTGGCAATAATTTACGCCGTGGCAGTTTCGGTATTTGGCGGCTCGACCCAATTTGCCGTCAAAGCGCTCATTGACTTCACGGGAAGCGCGCTCGCTCCGGCCTGGTACATGACTTTCGCGGTCATCGTCGGCGGCATCGCCATGGTGCTGATGCGGGAAACCGCACCCGTCAAGGTGGGCCTCGCTCCAGGTCATTGAGCACCATGTTGTTGAAGTCATAGTGCATCTGGTCCCAGTAGGGCGAATAAAAGTGGCTCCGATAGGCCGGCGAACGTCGCGCCCGCTGCACGGCCTCGCACACCCGATCGTCCTCGACGCGCGCGCGCGCCGAACCCTCGAAACTGCGCGCCCGCATCGGCTGGTACGCCGGATCGCGCGCGCTGCCATCGGGGTAGTAACTGGCAATCAGCCATCTTGAGTTGCCGACATCCTCGGGCACCAGGATGCCGACGCGTACATGGGTGGGAAAGGCCAGGAACGTGGCATTCGGATAGATATTCAAGATGAAAGATTGGGTGACCGCCGAACCCGTCATCCTCGATTTGATCCTTGGAAAGTCGACATTGGGGTAGGTGTGGCCCACCCCGGCGGTTTCAAAGGCCAATCCCTTTACGATGCCGTCGTTGATTTCGCGAAAGGTTCGTTGCGCCAGCCCATCGACACGTGGCACATGCGCTGAGCGGCGGTACTGTTCATGTACGAAGCCTTCGTGATAGACGTTGGCAGCATAGTTTTCCCACAGCGGCTTCCAGTTGGCCCGCGCAACGAAGCGGTGGATGCCATCGCCATCGGCCGAATCGTGGGCCATCTCAAGCGTCGAAAAGTCAAAATCCGCGAACAGTGCGCTCAAGGGCGCCAGAAACACCGGCAACGGCGCGCACCGTGCGGACAAATCCATGAAAATGATGTCATTCCAAACACCGCAGCGAATTTCCTTGAGATCCGCTCCTCGCTTGCGCAATGCCAGGGGATCCGGATTGGGCGTTCCGTCCCAGAAGGGAGCCTTAACCAATTCGCCGCGCAAATTGTATTGCCAGCCGTGGTAGGGGGCTTCCAGCGTCGTAACCCGCGACTGGCGTGTCAGTGCGATCGGGCACCCGTCATGGGCGCCGATATTGTGAAATATCCGGATCGCCTGATCCTCGGCGCGCGTCATCAGCAGGGGCATGCCAAAGATTTCGAACGGCGCCACGTCGCCGACCTGGGGCAGGCTGCCCGCAAACCCGACTGCCACCCAGTTTCGGGAAAACAGATTTGCAACTTCGAATTCAAAGAAGTCCTGCGAGCGATAGGCGATTTGCGGAAACGTTCGAGCCTCGGCTATCGGGGCCCGCATCGCGGCGCGATCCTCATCGGTCAGAAAATCAGTCAGTGTTGGCATGGGGCGGCCGCCACCTCAACGCAGAAAGCCAAGCATCGACGCCAGCATCTG
>DATHOA010000296.1:0-6194 GCA_035485475.1 Steroidobacteraceae bacterium
CTCCCGCGCCCGCAGCGCCGAGCGAGCCGTCTGCAGATTGACGAAGTTGACCGCCGCGATCAGCAGCACCACGGCACCCAGTATCCCCAGCAGCAGCATGCGGCCGCGGAACCCGGGATGCAGCGCTTCGTGGGTATTGAACCGGTCGATACGGATCAGCTCCGGGACCGGCGTGAAGGGAGACCTTCCAAGGTTGGTCGGCTGCAGCAGTTGCTGCAGGTTCGATGTGACGCTTGCGACATCGGTGCCGGGCCGCAGTCGCACATAGGTCATTCCCGGGACCACGAGCAGCTGTCCCATTTTGTCCAGTACGGCGTGCCCCACGGTGCTGTTCGGCGCATAGCGGGAGACACCCGCGGCGACGATGTCACGCTGCAGGTGCGTGCTCCGGGCCGGATCCGCGAACACGGCTCGCACCACCATTGGGTGGCCATCGATAATCAATGTCTCGCCCAAGGGAGCATCGCGACCGAAGAACCGGCGTGCGTAACTGCGCGAGAGGGCAATGCTGTCCGCGGTATGCAAAGCGACCGCGAAGTCGCCGGCGTACGTTGTCATCGGTAACACATCCGCCAGGTTGGAATCGGCCCAATAGACTGTTGCGCGCCATGTCTGCGCACCGCGCTGCACGCGCATGTCATCCTGGAGTATGCGGCTGGTCGCCTCGACATCGTGGCGCTGCAACTGCAGCTGCGCCCCCAGCTGCGGCGCCGTGTATTTGACGTACTGCTTGGCCCGCCCCGGAGGTGTTAGCGCCAACTGCACGATGTAGGTACGTTCATACCCGGTGACCGAGTGGTCGTAGGTGTATTGATTGTGGATCACCAGTGTTGCGATCAGGGCCGTACACAGGCCGATGGCGAGTCCGAAGACGCTGATAGTTGTATAGAGCTTGTTGCGCGCGAGGTGGCGCAGCGCGGCGGCCAGGCAATGGCGGAACATCGCGAACTCCTATTCGTAGCGCAGCGCTGCGACGGGCCGAGCGCGCGCGACCAGTACGGATTGGGTGCTGACGGTGGCGAGTGCGATGAACAACGCCACGAACGCGGCGGCGGGAAACAGCCACAGCGGCAGCTCGATATGGTAGGCGAAAGTGGCAAGCCAGCGCCGCATCACGAACGCCGCGACGGGCCAGGCGAGCAGGCACCCCCAGACCAC
Source organism: Steroidobacteraceae bacterium (assembly GCA_035485475.1). Classification (GTDB taxonomy): domain Bacteria; phylum Pseudomonadota; class Gammaproteobacteria; order Steroidobacterales; family Steroidobacteraceae; genus DAIDKA01. The sequence goes on from DATHOA010000296.1 coordinate 1,159, forward strand.
GGGCTTGCTGAACTGCCATAGCAGCAGTCGCACGACGTTACCGGTGTTCGCACCCAGGGCTTTGCGAATGCCGATCTCTTTGGTGCGCCGTTCGGCCGTTGCCGCCGTCAAAGCGAACAGGCCGATGCAGGACAGTGCCACGGCGAGCAGCGCGCAGATGCCGAAAGCCTGGGACTGGCGCAGCACTCCCAGGTATTGCCGCTGGATCTGCCGGTCAAGAAAGAAGCGCCTGGGCGGATCAGCATTGCCGAGGCGGAGCCACAGCGCATCGATGGCGGCGAGCGTCTCCGGGACGTCACGACCGCTGAGTCGTGCACTGACGAGGTCGAGTCCACTGTTCTGCTGAAAGTACGCAGTCGCCGGTACCGCCTGTTCGACTGAATTGAGGGAGAAATCCGGCACGACCGCCAGCACGGTGGCTGGCGTGGAGAAGGGCACCGACTTGCCGAGTGCTTGCTCGGGTGAACCGAAACCGAACCTGCGCGTGGCGGTCTCGTTCAGCACCACGTAATCCGCGTCGGTGATGCGCGGCGATGTGCCACCGAGGGCCGGCAGGCGCCCTGCCAGCGGCTTGATCGCGTAGAAGTCGAACAGATCGAAATCCATCCCGATCTTGTTGAGCGAAATGTCTTCACCATTTTTGGTGCGCAGGGTCGCGATGACGACGGCCTGCATGAAGCCGGCCGAGCCCAGGAAACCGACGGTGCTGCGCGTTACCGCGCGCACACCGCTGAACTTCCGCAGCTCATCAACAAATGCGCCGCCATGCGGGCCAGGCACGTAGATCATCAGGACCTGGTCGTGGTTCAGGCGCAATGCATCCTGTATGGCAAACTCCCGCTGCCGGTAGACGACGCCCGCACAGATGGCGAGCGCAATCAGCAGCGCAAACTGCAATGCGACCAGTCCCTGGCGCACGGCGGCTCCGCCCGCAACGCCGGTGGCGCCGCGCAGGACATTCACGGGCCGGAATCCCGACTGCACGAGTGCCGGCCACGCGCCGGCGAGGAGTCCCAGCAGGATGGTAGCCGCGGCGAGTGCGCCGATCAGTCCCGGCTCGTGGCTGTAATCGAGCACCGCGCCGGTATCCAGGAAGGCGTTGACACGGGGCAGCAGCCACTCGGTCAGCGCGATCGCGAGCAGCCCGGCGGTGGCCGCATAGATCAGAGCCTCGCCGAGAAACTGCGCGATCAGCGTGGGTCGGCCGGCGCCGGCCAGAGTGCGGATCGCGGCTTCACGTGCCCGCAGCGCGGAATGCGCGGTCTGGAGATTGACGAAGTTGACCGCCGCGATCAGCAGCACGACCCCGCCCAGGATCCCGAGTAGCAGCATGCGACTATGAAAAGCCGGGTGCATGCCTTCATGGGTATTGAGCCGGTCGATGCGGATCATCTCCAGCGACAGGATGGAAATCGAGCCGAGGCCGCACATCTGCAGCAGCCGTGGCAACGTCTGCCTGAAGGCGGCGACATCGGTACCAGGCTTGAGGCGCACATAGGTGTAGCCGGAAGGAATGGCTACGTTGCCCAATTTTTGGACAGTCTGGCTCTCCTTGTTGTTGGTCGGTGAGAAGCCCGTAATCCCGGCTGCAATGATGTCGTGCGGACGATGAGTCCCGTTGGGCGGCGGATCCTGGATCACCGCCCGCACGATCATCGAGTGTCCCTCGACCAGGAGGCTCTCCCCGAGCGGTGCGTCGCGACCGAAAAACCGACGTGCATAGCTGCGCGACAGCACCAGGCTGTCCGCGGTGTGCAGCGCTGCCGCAACGTCGCCCGCATAGGTGGGCAGCGGCAGGACCACGGACAGGTTGGGATCGGCCCAGTAGATTGTCTCGGTTGACTTCCGCCTGCCGTACTCGATGTGCATGTGCGTATCCAGCATGCGGCTCACGCCCTCGACCTGCGGGAACTGCTGCCCCAGTTGGCCGGCCATCGGGAGCGGTGTGATGTCAACGTACATCGGTGCCATTCCCAGGGGGCTGAAGACTGGCTGGATGATGTAGGTACGATCGTACCCGGGAACAAAATGATCGTAGCTGTACTGATTGCGGATCACGAGAGCGGCGAGCAGGGCCGTGCACAAGCCGATGGCCAGGCCGACGACGCTGATCGCCGTGTAGAGCTTGTTGCGTGCCAGGTGGCGCAGCGCGGCGGCGAGGCAGTTGCGAAACATGTTCGGGTGCCCTACTCGTAGCGCAACGCGGCAACGGGCTTGGCGCGCGCCACCAGTACCGAGTGAGTACACACGGTGAGCAGCGCGATGGCGAGCGCGAGACCTCCGGCGGCAGGGAACAGCCACAGGGCCAGGTTTACGTGGTAGGCGAAGCCCTGCAGCCAGCGCTGCATTGCCCAGGCGGCGACGGGCCAGGCGAGGAGATTGGCCCACAGCACCGGCCGGCTGAACTGCCACAGCAGCAAACGGATGATGTCGGAGGTGTCGGCGCCGAGCGCCTTGCGGATGCCGATCTCGCGGGTGCGGCCCTCGGCAATGGAGGCGGCGAGTCCGAATAACCCCAGGCAGGCCAGCAGGGCCGCCACGATGGTGAAGATGCCGAAGCCCTGCGCTTCGCGCAGCATAGACAGGGACTCTTGCTCGATGTGCTCGTTCATGAAGAAACGATTGATGGGCCCCTCGCCCCCCGTCCGCGTCCATGCCCGATCGATTGCAACCAGCGTCTGCGGTAATTCCCAGCCCGTCAATTTGACGCTGATGAGGTTGTAGACAGCCGGTGCGACAACATAGGCCGTTGGCGGAATCGGCCGTTCCACCGTGCCCATCGTGAAATCAGGCACTACCGCGACGATGTGCATGCCATGCACCTTCCCGTTGTCGCCGGGCTGGCCGAAGAAGGGCAAGTCGAGCGTCTGACCGATGGCCGCCTGGGCCGAGGCGAAGTGCAGTTGCCTGACTGCGGATTCGTTGATGACGTACTGGCCGGAGTCTGGATCACCCTCCATGCCAAAGGCGCCGGCGAGCGGTTTCAGGCCGTACAAATCGAATACCGTAAGATCGGTCGGTACGTCAGCCATCGACACGTCAGCACCGTCTCGCGCCTTCACCGAGGAAGTGTCCCCCGCGCCCAGAATCTGAAAACCGGAGCAGGCCACGGCCTGCACGCCGGGCAGCGCTTTGAGTTCGGAGACGAAGGCCGCACGGCACGGTGAGTAGATGCCCAGGACCTGATCGGGCTTGATCCGCAGGGCATCGGTCGTGGCATAGATGCGCTGCTGATAGATGACCGTGGCACCGATCACCAGCGCGACCAGAATCGCGAACTGCAGTGTGACCAGGCCTTGGCGCACCCAGCCCGCGCCACCGGAATGGCTCAATCCCTTCAGCACACTCAGCGGCCGGAAGCCGGACATGATCAGGGCGGGATAGACACCGGCCAGAGCTCCAAGCAACGCGGTGGCGGCAAGCAAGGAGCCCAACAGCGCGGGATTGCGCCAATAGTCGAAGCTCGCATCCGAACCCAGAAATGCGTTCGCGTACGGCAGCGACCATTCCGTGAGTGCCACCGCCATGAGCATTGCCGTCAGCACATAGAGGGTGGACTCACCGAGAAACTGCAGCATCAGCAGGTGACGCCCCGCCCCTGCCAATTTGCGGATACCCACTTCCCGGCTGCGACGTGCGGCGCGGGCCGTCATCAGGTTGATGAAGTTGACGCAGCCGATCAGCAGGATCAGGCCCCCGAGCATGATTGAGATGATCAGCCGGCCTCTGAAATCGGGATGCAGTCCCGGGTGCGAGTTGAGGCGATCGAGGCGGATCGGTTCCAACGTCAGGAATGGCTGCCTGCCCAGCTTGGCGAATTTGGCGGCGCCCATGAGATATTTGAGGGAGCGAAGGTTCGCTGTCTGCAAGCTGCGTCGAACGTTCTCGATCGATGCGCCGGGCGCGAGGCGCAGGAAAGTGGTCACAGATGTGGAGGCGGAGTGGGTGCCGGGCAGGTTCGTGGGGTCGTGATCCAACCGGTTCAGCTTCGAGAAACTCGCCAGTCCGGAGGCAAAGGCGCCGGTCTGAAATTCGGTGCCGTTCTGGGGCATGTCCTCGACGACCGCAGTCACCACCATGGGACGGGGACTTCCGAGGGCAGACAGCCGCCCCATCAGCTGCCGCGCATCCGCCAGCATCACGGTCTGACCGATCGGGTCATCGCGCCCGAAGTATTTGCGCGCCATGCTCCGCGGCAGAACGATCCCATCGGGCCGCGCCAGGGCGTGGGCCAGGTCTCCGGCGACAATGGGCAGGCGCAGGAGCGCGAAGAAGTTCGGATCGACCCAGTAAATCTGCTCTCCGGCTTCGATGGCGCCGTGGCGCAGCAGCAGCGATTCTGGAGTCAGTCGCGTGGCTCCTTGGAGCTGCGGAATGTTCAACTGCAGCAGCGGCGCCAGACTGTTCAGAGTCGTATCGGAATACTGCACCGGAAGGCCCGGCAGCTGGATCACGGCGACGACCTGGTAGATCCGCTCATACCCGGGGATGAAATGATTCTGAGCGTACTGGCTGCGAATCGTCAGCCCGGTCAGAAGCGCACCCCACAACCCGACCGCCAGCCCGAAGACACTGATCGCCGTATACAACCGGTTGCGCGAGAGATGACGCAGCGCGGCGGCGAGGCAGTTGCGGAACACGTGGCGCCGGATCCTATTCGTAACGCAGCGCCGCCACGGGCTGCGCGCGGGCCACGAGAATCGAATGGGTAGCAACCGTCAGCAATGCGATCAACAGCGCGACCGCCGCGGCGGCCGGGAATAGCCAGGCAGCCAGCTCGACGTGATAGGCAAACCCCTGTAGCCAGCGGTGCATGGCGTAGGCCGTCACGGGCCAGGCGATGAGATTCGCCCACAGCACGGGCGTGGCGAATTGCCGCAGCAGCAGGCGGATGATGTTGCCGGTATCAGCCCCCAAAGCCTTGCGGATTCCGATCTCGCGTGTGCGTCGCTCGGCAATCGACGCCGCCAGTCCCAGCAGACCCAGACACGCAAGTACGACGGCGACCGCGGCAAAGACGCCGAACAGCTGTGCCT
>DATHOA010000297.1:0-55446 GCA_035485475.1 Steroidobacteraceae bacterium
CTGAGGTGGGTATGGGGTGTGTGGGAATTGAACCCACGACCAGCGGATTAAAAGTCCGATGCTCTACCGACTGAGCTAACACCCCAGATTCTGGACGCGACCCTAGGTCGACCCGGCAAGGGCGCGCATGATACTACAGGGCCGCCGCCGCACGCAGAGGACCGCAAAGCGATGAACGTCTCAGACGCCGTGGGCAGCCGCATGAGCTGCCGGGCCTTTTTATCCGATCCGGTTCCGGAAGGAGTATTACGCCAGATACTGGAGGCCGCCAGCCGGGCGCCCTCAGGTGGGAACCTGCAGCCCTGGTATGTCGATGTGCTCACCGGGGCACCGCTGGCTGCCCTCATAGAACGGGTGCGTGCCCAGGTTGCGGAGCATCCGCTGGGCCATCCGTCCGAATACCCGGTCTATCCGTCGCCCCTGGGTGAGCCCTACCGCACCCGCCGCCACGAAAACGGAGAGGAGCTCTACGCCACCATCGGCGTCCCGCGCGGCGACCGCCCTGCCCGTCTGCGCCAATTCGCCCGCAATTACGAGGCCTTTGGGGCGCCGGTGCTGCTGTTCATCTGCATCGACCGCTACATGGGCTCGGCGCAGTGGGCCGATGTGGGCATGTTCATGCAAAGCATCATGCTGCTGGCACGGGAGCACGGCTTGCACACCTGTCCGCAAGAGTCCTGGTCGGGCTGGCACCGCGAGGTCGGTGAGGCGATAGCGCTGCCCGCCGACCGCATGCTGTTCTCGGGTATCGCGCTGGGTTACCGCGACGAGTCCGCGGCCATCAACCGGCTGCGGACCAGCCGCGCACCCCTGACCCAATTCGCGACCTTCCGCGGCTTCACCTGACGGCTAAACGTAACGCGTGGGATCGGGTATGCCGGCCGCCCGGAAGCCATCCCGGCGTATCCGGCACGAATCGCACTTGCCGCAGGCCCGCCCCGCCGGATCTGCCTGGTAGCAGGACACGGTCAGGGAATAATCCACGCCCAGCCGGGCGCCGGCCTGGATGATCGCGGCCTTGGTCGAGGCGATCAGGGGCGCCTGGATTTTAAGCGGCCGGCCTTCGACACCGGCCCGGGTCGCGCGCGCCGCCAGGGCCTCAAAGGCCGCAATGAACTCCGGGCGACAATCCGGATACCCCGAATAATCCACCGCATTGACGCCCACATGAATGCTGGTCGCACCCAGCACCTCCGCCCAGCCCAGCGCCAGCGCCAACATCATGGTATTGCGTGCCGGCACATAGGTGATCGGAATGCCCTGTGTCGGGCGCTCCGGAACCGCAAGCGTTCGATCCGTAAGCGCGGAGCCGCCGATGCCGGCCAGATCGACATGCATGACCCGATGTTCGTAGGCGCCCAGCGCCGTCGCGATGCGGGCGGCCGCATCCAGTTCCGCGGAATGTCGCTGCCCATAGGCAACCGACAGCGCATGGCACTCCAGGCCACTACGGCGCGCAAGCGCTAGCACCGTTGCCGAGTCCAGGCCGCCCGACAGCAGCACTACCGCGCGTTCTACTGGCGTCACATCATTTTCCCGGCTCATTTTCCCGGCACATTGCCCCACAGGTACTTGTGCAGCTGCAGCTGGAAGCGCACCGGAAGGTGGTCCTCCAGCAACCAGTCCGCCAAGATCCCCGGGGGCAGCTGTTCGTGGCTGGGCGAGAACAGCACCGTGCAGCGTGCCGGGAGTTGCAGCTCATCGAGCTTGGCGCGACTCCACTCGTAGTCCTCGCGACCGCAGATCACAAACTTCACCAGATCCTTGGGCGTAAGCCGTTGCAGCTCCGCATAGCGATTGCGCGACTCCTCGCCCGACCCCGGTGTCTTCACATCGACCACCATGACCACGCGCGGATCGACATCCGCCAGAGCCATCGCGCCGCTGGTTTCGAGCGACACGCGCAGGCCCTCATCACACAGTCGGGTCAGCAACGCCGTGCAGGCCTTCTGCGCCAGCGGCTCACCCCCGGTCACGCACACATAGCGGGTATCAAATGCCCGCACCCGCTGCACGACCTGCTCCAACGTTGCCCACTCCCCGCCGTGAAACGCATAGGCGGTATCGCAGTACTGGCAGCGCAACGGACACCCGGTGAGGCGCACGAATACGGTCGGGATACCCGCAGTGTCCGCCTCTCCCTGCAGTGAACGGAAGATTTCGGTGAGCTTCAGACGGTCCATTCACTGGGCCGGCAATTGCAGCAGCCGTGCCGCCGCGAGGTTCGCCGCATCCGAGCCCGGGAACCGCGTCGATACGGAGGTCAGCGTCGCACGCGCCTGCGCCGTGTGCTTCAACTCCGCTTGCGTATACCCCAGCTTCAACAAGGCATCGGGCGCCTTGCGCGAATCCGGCCAGCGATCGAGCACCGATTGAAAGGCCGCCGCGGCATTCTGAAAGTCGCGGGTCACGTAGTAGGACTCGCCCAACCAGTACTGCGCATTGTCCGCCATCGAGCTTTGCGGCCAGCTTTGCAGGAACTGCGAAAATGCCGTGATGGCGTTGTCGTACTTGCCAGCCTTCAGCAGCTCGAAGGCCTGGTTGTAGGCCGCCTGATCGGCCGCGCCCGGCTGCCCGGTTGCGGGTCCGCCCGCTGCCGGCCCGGCGACCTGCGCGGAGCCGAGCCGCTTGTCCAGATCGGCATACATGTCACGCTGCTGTTTGCGCAGCGTGTCGTTGGCGTTCTCGAGCACTTCGACCCGCCCCCGCAGCACGCTGACTTCGTTCTGCAACTGGTCCGCGCGCTGCGCCAGGGTCAGCAGGCTCTGGTTCTGGACCACCCGCTCGATATTGCTCGTGCGTGAGTCCAGATCGCTGAGCTTGCCCTGCAGGACCGGGTCTTCCTCAGGGGTGGTCGCACAGCCGACCAGCCAGAGCGCACAGGCCGCCGGCAGCAGCCAGCGCCCGGTCCGTAACGCGTTGCCGCACACCTTGCCGCACATGGCGCCTCCCCTTTCGGTCACTGGACGTAGTTGATCATGACGCGACGATTCTTGCCCCACGCGGTCTCGTCATGACCATCCACCGCGGGACGCTCGGCGCCGTAGCTGACCGTGCTCAGCTGCGTCTCGGCAACGCCCTGCAGCAGCATCGCGCGTCGCACCGCCTGTGCGCGGCGCTCACCGAGGCCGATGTTGTATTCACGCGAGCCGCGCTCATCCGTATTGCCCTCCAGGCGTACGTGCAGGCTCGCATGCGCGACCAGGTAGTGCGCGTGGGCGCTGATCAGCGCCGTCCCTTCCGGATTGATCTCGCTGCTGTCGAAGCCGAAGTAGATCGTCCGTTGCGCCAGAATACCTTCCGTGGGCCCTGCGACATCCACGCCACCGCCGGCCGCGTTCGCATCCGCAGCGCCGCTGCCACCGGCACCATTCGCCTGGGCGCCGGCCGCGGGCACCGGGTTCGAAGCGGGCGCGCCGGTGTCCTTCGGCGGCTTGTGGGCGCAGGCCCCCAGGGCCATGACGGTCACCAGCAACATCACACTCAATAACTTTCGCATCGTGCTCTCCAACAATTTGTGCAGTAAATTCAATGCGCGAATGGCGCCCACACCGGCTCGCGCACATCCGCCGAATCGGCGCGCAGGCGCTGCGAGGTCAATCCATCAATGGAGACCCGCTGCAGGATGCTGTGCCCACCCTCGATGCCCGAATAGATGATCATGGCACCATTGGGCGCGAAGCTGGGCGATGCATCCAACCGACCATGCGACAGGATGCGCGCGGTACCGCTGGCCAGATCCTGCACGGCGATACGGTAATTAGGGCCATCCTGCGTGACCATGACCAGCTGGGTACCATCCGGCGAGAGTCGCGGGCGTGCGTTGTAGGAGCCCTCAAAGCTGATGCGGCGCGGCTTGGCTCCGGGCTCCAGCCCGATGCGATAGATCTGCGGTCCGCCGGAACGGTCGGAGGTGAAATACACCGACTGCCCGTCGGCCGCAAAAGTACCTTCCGTGTCGATCGAAGGTCCGTCGGTCAGGCGACTGAGTTGCTGGGTGCCAAGATCCAGAATGTACAGATTCGGGGTGCCGGCGCTGCCCCCCAAGGTGACGAGCAGCTTGCGGCCATCCGGTGACCAGGCGGGTGCGCCGTTGATCCCGACCCGGCCCGATACCAGCCGTCGCTCGCCACTGCTCACCTGCTGCACATAGATCGAGGAGCGCTTGTTTTCAAATGAGACATACGCCAGCCATTGACCATCCGGAGACCACGCCGGGGACATGACCGGCAGATGCGATTCGAGGATTACCCGGGCATTCGCCCCGTCCGCGTCAGCCACCGTCAGCTGGTAACGCTGCGCCGGCGGGCTGCCATCCACGGACACGTAGGCGATGCGCGTGGCAAACGCGCCGCGTATGCCGAGAATCTTCTCAAAGATCACATCGCTGCAGCGATGGGCGGCATCGCGCACCGCGGCCGCCGTGCCGGTGAAGCGCGGGTTCGCCAGCTGCTGACCGGTCAGGGCATTCAACAATTCGAAATCCACGGCGACCTGGCCGCCGCCCAGCGGCGTGACCCGTCCGACAACCACATAGTCATTGCCCGCCGCCTTCCAGGTCGCCATCTGCACGTCCTGCGCGCGCGCCGGACGGCTGGTCATGGCCGACCGCGCCATGCCCTTGAAGCGGCCGCTGCCCTCCAGATCGCTTTGAATGACCTGGGCGACATCCACGCCGTTGTCGGCACCGCCCGTGCTCGCAAAGGGCACGATGGCCAGCGGCACCGGGTCCGTGACGCCCGAGGTGATTTCAATTTTCAGCTGTGCCGGCGCCAGGCCGGGCAGTACCGCAAGACACAGCAACAGCGCTGCATACCAGTGGGCGCGAAACGGAAATACTTTAATCATTAGCTCGCATCAGTCAGTCGGTCGGAAGTTGACTTCAAGGTTGCGCTCAAACAAGGACGGATCCGGAGGCGCCGGCAAGGGTGAGGCACGGTAGGCTGCATCCAGGATGGACTGTTTGACAGCGTCATCGCCATTGCAAGTTCCCATGCGCACACTGACCACCTCACCACCCGGCACCTGCGTCACATACAGCGTGCAGTCAAGACCCGCGCGGGCCGAAGGCGGCCGGATCCACGCCCGCTGGATTCGCGCCTGGATCTGCGCGGCCCAGGTGGACATGGCGCCACTGGCACGCGCCGCATCCAGGCGCTCCTCGGCATCGATCCGCCGCTGCAGGTCAGCCTGGCTTGCAGCCGACTGGGCTTTCGCGGCGGCGGCGGCCTTGGCCTGCGCTTGCGCCAGCGCCGCCGCCTTGCGCGCCGCCTGCTGCTCGGCGGCCTTGGCCTCTTCAGCAGCCTTGGCCTTGGCCTGCGCCGCCTTTTCCTCGGCCGCCTCGCGCTCGGCCGCATCGGCGGCACGTTGTCGCGCCGCCAGCTGGTCCGCGGCGTGCTTGGCGGCGGCCTGCTCCTGCGCCGCCTCGGCCTGCGCTGCGGCCTGCTGGGCGGCCTGCTGGGCCGCCGGGTCCGGCGGCGGCGGCTCCACGGCGGGCGGCGCGGGCGGCGTTGGCGGCGGAGGCGCCGGCTGCGGCGGCGGAGTTGCCGCGCGCTGCGCCGCATCCAGCGTCGACTGCGGTACCACCGTCGCGTCAATCGCCAGAGCGCTCACCGGGGGCGGCGGACGACGGAACTGGAAATACCCATACACCAGCACGCCTACCAGGGCTCCATGCAACAGCACGGACAATCCAATCGGCACCCAGCGCTCACTGGCAGGTTGCCCGGAGTTGGCGCTCGGCGCTGTCAGTTGCGGCCCCTTGTGGTGGGCAGCGGATCACTCACAAATCCGACCTTGCGCGCGCCCGCATGCTGCAATATCACCATGGCCGCCATGACCCTTCCATACTCAATACGATAGTCGGCCTTCAACAGGACGGGCAGGTCAGCCTGTTTTTGCAGCGCGGCGGCCGCACGCGTCTGCACTGCAGAATCATCGAGGACCTGGTGTGGATCACCGCCCATGTTCAGATAAAACCGCCCTTCCCGGTCAATGGACAGCACCAGCGGGTTGTTGTTCCGGAGCAGATCCGCCGTGAGGGGTTCGGCATTGGCCTTGGGCAGATCGACCTTCACGCCCTGCATCAACAGCGGCGCGGTCACCATGAATATGATGAGCAGCACCAGCATCACGTCGATGTACGGCACGACATTGATTTCGCCCATGAGCCGCCGCCCGCGGGACAACTGATGGGCCATGCCTCAAGCCTCCCCGACGGGCTTGCGGCCGGCATGCCGCTGCAGGATCGAGGAGAACTCCTCCGTGAACGCGGCATAGCGCACTTCCAGCCGCCCCACCTGATCCGCGAAGCGATTGAAGGCAATGACCGCCGGGATGGCCGCGAACAAACCAATGGCGGTGGTGATCAATGCTTCAGAGATGCCCGGCGCGACCATGGCGAGCGTCGCCTGCTGGGCATTTCCCAGCGAAGCGAACGCGCTCATGATCCCCCACACCGTGCCAAACAGGCCGACATAGGGACTGGTTGAGCCCACCGTCGCCAAAGTTGACAGACTGTGTTCCAGGCGATCGATTTCCTTCAACTGCGCGACCCGCATGGAGCGGCGCGCGCCTTCGAGCAATTGGTCCACCGGCACCTGCCCCTGCTGACGCAGGCGCGCGAACTCCCGGAAACCCAATTCGAAAATGCTCGCCATGCCGGTGGTGCGACCCTTGGACTCAACCGTGCGGTACAGCTGCGCCAGGTCGCCACCGGACCAGAAACTGGTCTCAAACTGGTCCGCATCGCGACTCGCGCGGCTGATCACCGCACGCTTGCTGAATATGATGGCCCAGGACATCAATGAGGCGAAGGCCAGCAGGGCCAGCACCAGTTGCACCGGAATGCTGGCCTGGAGCACCAGGCGAATGATCGACAGATCAGCGGGCATCCTAGAGTTTCTCCTGCGCCGCGAAGGCGCTCAACAAGAATTCCGGCATCCGCAGCGGCCGGAAGGTGCGCGCATCCAGGCAGGCGATGCGCACTTCAGCCTCAGTCAAAACCCCGGGCGCCGGCTCAAAGGCACCGGGCGCCTCCGCATGATCGGTTCCGGTTGCCGCCGAGAGGCGCGTGATGTTCTGGGCAAATGATACAGACGCTGCACCGACTGTGCGGGGTTCACAAGTGACAGACAGTTCATCATCCAGCCGCGCCGGACGCCGGTAATCGATGCGTACCCGGGTGACCGCAAACAGCACGCCGTGATTGTTTGCCAGATCGCGCTGACAGTAGCCGAGGGTCCGCAGCCATTCCGTGCGGGCACGTTCCATGAACCGCAGGTAGTTGGCGTAATAGACGACGCCACCGGCATCGGTGTCTTCCCAGTAAACCCGCGTGCGCCAGGAAAACAGCTTCACTCGTCGTCCTCGAAAATCGGTAGCGTGCCGCTCAGCCGCGCCGGCACGGCGAGCCCCAGGTGCAGGTAGGCGGTGCGCGTGGCCACGCGTCCGCGCGCCGTGCGCATCAGGAATCCTTGCTGGATCAGGAACGGCTCGATCACATCCTCCAGCGTGCCGCGCTCCTCGCCGATCGCGGCGGCGATGCTGTCGATGCCGACCGGCCCACCGTCGAACTTTTCAATGATGGTACGCAGCACCTTGCGGTCCAGGGGATCAAAGCCGTGATGGTCGATATCGAGCATGCCTAAGGCCGCCACCGCAATGCCCTCATCGATACGGCCATCCGCGCGCACCTGTGCGAAGTCGCGTACCCGGCGCAGCAGCCGGTTGGCGATGCGCGGCGTGCCACGCGAGCGCTGCGCAATGGCGGCCGCCCCCGCCGCGACGATGGGCACCTCCAGAATTCCGGCCGAGCGCGTCACGATATGCTGCAGTTCCGCAACGCTGTAGAACTCCAGGCGCTGCACGATGCCGAACCGGTCGCGCAAGGGCGAAGTGAGCAGGCCGGCGCGGGTGGTGGCACCCACCAGCGTGAACGGCGCCAGTTTCAATTTGATGGAACGGGCCGCCGGGCCCTCCCCGATCATGATGTCGAGCTGACAGTCCTCGAGCGCCGGATACAGCACTTCCTCCACGATCGGACTCAAGCGATGGATCTCATCGATGAACAGCACGTCGCGCGGCTGCAGGTTGGTCAGCTGCGCGGCCAGATCCGCCGGACGCTCCAGCACCGGACCGGAAGTCTGGCGCAGATTCACACCCAGCTCGACCGCAATGATATTGGCCAGCGTGGTCTTCCCCAGCCCCGGTGGCCCGAATATCAGCACATGATCCATGGCCTCGGCACGCTGCCGTGCCGCGGTGATGAAGATCTCCATCTGCCGCTTCACATGCTCCTGACCCACGTAGTCGGACAGGCGCTGCGGACGGATGGCACGGTCCTGCTGCTCCTCACCGTGCTGCGCCGTGGTGCTGGTCATGTTACTCACGGATTGACCCCTGCAGGGCGAGCCGGATCAGTTCCTCCGTGGAATGGGTACCGGCGTCTATGCCCTTGAGCAGGCGCGACGCCTCGCCGGGCTTGTACTGCAGGGCCACGAGGGCATCGAAGGCCTCGCTGTGCGGGTCGCTGCCCGCGGACTTGCCCGCGACGCCCGCTAGCGCCGGTTGGCTGTTCACGCGGTCGCGCATTTCGATGATCAGCCGCTCGGCGGTCTTGCGCCCCACACCCGGAATGCGCGTGAGCGTGGTCGCATCCTCGGCGAGCACACAACGCGTGAAGCCCTCAACGCTCATGCCCGATAGCACGCCCAGTGCAATCTTCGGCCCGACGCCGGAAACCTTGAGCAGATTGCGGAACAGGCGCCGCTCCGCTTCGGTGGCGAAGCCATAGAGGATATGGGCGTCCTCGCGCACGACCAGGTGGGTGATCAGGTGGACGCTCTCACCGATGGCCGGCAGATTCAAAAACGTGGACATGGGCGCTTCGAGTTCGTAGCCCACCCCGCCGACATCCACCGTCACCGCTGGCGCCGTCTTGGCCGCGATGCGCCCGTGCAGGAAGCCGATCAAGCGGTCACCAGCAGCCGCAGTCGCCGCGAATTTGCATGGCACAGGGCCACCGCCAGCGCATCACCGGCATCAGGCCCCGGCACCATCGCCAGCTGCAGCAGCACTTTCATCATATGGGCCACCTGCGCCTTCTCCGCGGCCCCGGACCCGACCACGGCAAGCTTGATGGCGCGCGGCGCATACTCAAACACCGAGGTGCCCACGGGCACCGCGCACAGCGCCGCACCGCGCGCCTGGCCGAGCTTCATGGCGCTGTCGACATTGCGGTTCACGAACACCCGTTCGATGGCGATCTCATCGGGCTGGTAGGTCGCGATCAGCCGATCGACGCCTTCAAAAATCGCCCGCAGCCGCGTGGCCAACGCCTCACCCGCCGCGGCGATGCAGCCATGGGCGATATGGGTGTGCGCAGTGCCTTCACAGTCAACCACGCCGAAGCCGGTGCGCCGTGATCCCGGATCAAGGCCCAGCACCCGCACCCGGGCCGCGGTGCACAGCGGCGCCTGGATCGGGGCCGCCGCCGGATCGAACTGGCGCCAGGAGCTCATGCCGGGAACCGCGCATTGGTGTAGATGCCGTGCACCGCCTCCAGGCTCCCCAGGCCCGCCACAAATGTGCGCATGGCCTGCACATCGGCGCCGCTCAACTCGACGGTGGTGGCGGGACGCTGCGTGATCTGCGCCGTCAAGGCGACAAAACCGGCGGCCGAAAGTGCCGCTCGTATACTCAGGAAATCGTCCGGATCGGTGAGAATCTCGATGCCTCCACTGCTCGCCTGCACATCCTCGGCCCCCGCCGCCAGCGCCAGATCGGCCAGCCCGGGCCCCACCGCGTAAGTGATGACACCGGTTCTGGCGAACAGGTACGAAACCGAACCCTGGGCCCCCAGATGGCCCCCATGTGCGGCGAAAACCCGCCGCAGAAGCGCGGCGAGGTCATGGCGCTCCGATGCGGAGCACTCGATCAAAACGGCAGTGCCGCCCGGTCCATAGCCTTCGTATTGCACTGTGTTGAATGCTGCGGGCACAGCCCGCGACTGAGGCAGGTATGATAGCTGCATTCCGTGCGCAGCGACACGCCGCGCGCACAAGACCTGCTTTGGAGAACGGGCTGTGGAAGCCGCCCAACTTTGTCCGCCGGCGCTGCGCAATGCCATTGCGGACATGCGCGCGGCTGTCACGCCGGCCAGCGATGCGCCCGAAGCCGCCATGGCCCTGGCCACCGAGTCCGCGGAGGTCATCGGTGCCCTGACCGGCGATGCGCAGCTGGCGGCGGCCGTGCTGGCACAGCCGCTGCTGGGCCGCGCCGGCGTTACCCCTGAAAGCCTCGAGCGACTGCTGGGCCCGGGCGCCGCGCGTGTGGCCATTGATCTGCAGCGGCTGGGAGAAATCAGCCTCTCGCGCGACTGGGCCCCGGAGCGCGGGCTCGATGCGCAGCAGGCCGAAACGGTTCGCAAGATGCTGCTGGCCGTCGTCGGTGATCAGCGACTGGTGCTGGCGCGCCTGGCCGAAGCCCTGGTACGGCTGCGCCACGCCCGCGACCTGGAAGTGCCCGAGCGCGAACGGCTGGCCACTGAGGTGCGGGCGATATTCGCGCCGCTCGCGAACCGGCTGGGCATCTGGCAACTGAAGTGGGAGCTGGAGGACCTGGCATTCCGGCACCTGGAACCCGAGGAGTACAAGCACCTGGCCGCCGCGCTCAATGAGAAGCGCGCCGACCGGGAGCGGTATATCGAGGATTTCTGTGGCCGCCTGCGCGCCGGCCTGACCGCGGCCGGCGTCAACGCCGAGGTGTATGGACGGCCGAAGCATATATTCAGCATCTACAAAAAGATGCTGCGCAAACACCTGCCGTTTGACCAGATCTTCGATGTGCGTGCGGTGCGCATCGTGGTGGCCTCGGTCGCCGACTGCTACGCCGCGCTCAGTGTCGTGCACGGGGAGTGGCAGTACATCCCGGCCGAATTCGACGACTACATCGCGACCCCGAAGGATAACCACTATCGGTCCATCCACACCGCCGTGGTCGGTCCGGAGGCGCGCAGCGTCGAGATCCAGATCCGCACGCGCGAAATGCATGAGCATGCCGAACTGGGCATCGCGGCCCACTGGCAGTACAAGGAAGGCGGCGCGCACGACGTTGAATATCAGCGCAAGATCGAGGCGGTGCGGCGCATGCTGCACCCGGGTGAACAGCCCGATGATGAGCCGGATGTACTGGAGAGCCTGCGTGGCCAGATCTTCGCCGACCACATCTACGCACTGACGCCCAAGGGCGAGGTCGTCGAACTGCCGCGCGGCGGCACGCCCTTGGACTTTGCCTACCAGGTGCACAGCAATCTCGGACATCGCTGCCGGGGCGCGAAGGTCAACGGCCGCATCGTGCCGCTCACCTACCACCTGGGCAATGGCGAGGTGGTGGATATCATCGCCGGCAAGCACCCCGCGCCCAGCCGTGACTGGCTCGCCCCGGAACTCGGCTACCTGGCCTCCTCGCGCAGCCGCACCAAGGTACGGGCCTGGTTCCGCCGCCAGGACGCAGGCGACAACCGCAGCGCCGGCCGCTCCATCGCCGAGCGCGAAATGGCGCGGGCGGGCGCCGCGGAGAGTCTGTTACCCGAGCTCATCGCCCAGCTGCGCGGCCACGATGCCGACGAGTTCTACCAATTGCTGGGTGAAGGGGAGATCACCGCGACGCAACTGGCCCAGGCGCTGCTGCGGCTGGTGCGGCCGGCGCCCCCCGAAGTGCCGGTGCGCAAGGCACGCGCCAGCAGCGTGGCGCGTCGCCACCCGGTGGACATCGAGGGAGTCGGCGATTTGCCGATCACCTTGGCAAGCTGCTGCGCGCCGCTGCGGCCGCAGCCCATCGTCGGCTACATCACCGTCGGCCGCGGCGTCACCATCCATCGTGCGGATTGCCGCAACTTCGGGCGCATGCGCGCCGAGAAACCCGAGCGCATGCTGCAGGTCGAATGGTCCAGCGGGGAGCAGTCCTTGATGGAGGTTGAACTGGTGGTGTTCGCCTATGACCGGCGCGGCCTGGTGCGCGACATCACCGATGTGGTTGCCCAGGAGCACCTGAGCATCGTGGGCATGAACACCTTGACGGATGAGGACCGGATTGCCCGGGTCGCGTTCCGCCTCGGGGTCGGCAACCTGGAACAGCTCGGGAAACTCATCAAGCGCCTGCAGGGTGTCCCCAATGTCTCCGAGGTTCGTCGCACGGCGTGATGGTGCACTGCGGTATAATCCCTTAGGTGAAAACGCTTCTGGCCGACATCGACAGCGCCATGCTGCAGCACTGCGTTGCCCGCATTGGCGGGCGCCAGCAGCTCGCCGTGGCGACCAGCAAGGCACAGGCCCTCGAACTGCTGCGACATGGACCGGGATTTGAAGTGGTCGTGGCCTGCGATCGGCTGGAGGATGGGTCGGGACTGGCCCTCCTGGATGACGTTCATGCCCGGTGGCCGCACCTGACCCGCGTGTTCTGCATCGATCGGCATCGCCTGGCGATGGTGCGCAGCCGGCTCAGCGCCTTTCGCCTGCGTCACACGCTCACCTATCCACTGATACCCGCCAAGCTCGAACTGCTGCTGTTGCATCTGCTGCACACGAAAACGGCCTCATCCGCCCGCTTGCGCCCGCCTTCGCGCTAACGGCGCCGTTTCACTCCTGCTTCCAGGGCAGTCGCTGTAAATCGACATTGCCGCCGGTGAGAATGATGCCCACCCGCTGCCCGGTGAGCGGCAGTGAGCCGTTCAGCGCTGCCGCCAGGGGTACCGCGGAAGAGGCCTCGACGATGATCTTCAACTCCTCCCAGATGCGGCGCATCGCCGCCACGATCTGCTCCTCGCTGACGGTGCCGACGGCGCGCACCTGGGTGCGAATGACCTCGAAAGTGCTCGGCGCGATGGTCGCCAGCAACCCATCGGCAATGGAAGAAATCGGCTGGGCCACCGGCGTGATTACCCCGGCGCTGCGCGAACGCCAGGCATCATCCGCACTCGCCGGCTCGGCGCCGAAAATCCTGATCTGCTGATTCACGCCATGGGCGGCGACCGCCACACCGCTGATCAATCCGCCGCCGCCAATGGGACAGACGATCGCGGCAAGCTCAGGCACCTGCTCGAGCAGTTCCAGCGCCACCGTTCCCTGTCCGGCCATGACATCGGCATTGTCGAAGGGATGAATCAATGTCGCACCGGTGGCCGCGACGATCTCATCGGCTGCCGCCTGCCGTGCCGCCAGGGTGGGTTCGCACAGCTGCAGCCTTGCGCCGAAGCGCAGCATGTTCTGCTGCTTGCTGGCCGGGGTGGTCCGGGGCGCAACCACATAGGCCGCAATGCCGCGCGAGCGCGCCGCCAGCGCCAGGGCGGCGCCGTGATTGCCGGATGAATGCGTGACGACGCCGCGCATGGCCAGTGCGGGCGGCAGGTTCAGAACCGCATTGAAGGCGCCACGGGCCTTGAACGCGCCGGTGACCTGCAGGTTCTCGCACTTGAAGAAGAGTTGGGCGCCCAGCTCCTCATCCAGAAAGTCACTGCGCAGCACCGGAGTGCAGCGCACGCTGGCGGCGATGCGGGTGCGGGCGGCTTTGATGGCTTCAAATCCAGGCGCCGCGATCATCAAGCCTTACACCCTAGCGGTTGAGGTTGTCGATTGAGCGCTTGTCGGCGGCCAAGGCGGCCTCGTGCAGTGCCTCCGACAGCGTCGGATGGGCGTGGATCGTGCGCTGCAGATCCTCGGCGCTGGCCGAGTACTCCATCGCCAGCACCGCTTCGGCGATCAGCTCCCCGGCCAGGGGTCCGATGATATGCACGCCCAGGATTTCATCGCTGGTCTTGTCGGCAATGAGTTTCGCAAAGCCCGGGGTACTTTCCATGGCCCGGGCACGGCCACTGGCCATGAAGGGAAACACACCGATCTTGTAGCTGCGGCCGCTGGCCTTGACCTGTTCTTCGGTCTCACCCACCCAGGCGATCTCCGGTGCGGTGTAGATCACCGATGGCACGATGCGATAATTGACCTCGCCATAGCGACCGGCGATGAGGTCCGCGACCATGACCCCCTCTTCCTTACCCTTGTGCGCCAGCATCGGTCCGCGCACGCAATCGCCGATGGCCCATACGCCCTCCACCGCCGTGCGACACTTGTCATCGACGCTGATGAAACCGCGCGCATCCAGCTGCACGCCCGTGCCCTCAGCCAGCAGTCCCGCCGTGAACGGCCGCCGGCCCACGGCCACAATCAGCGTATCGACCTCCACGGACTGCTCGCCCTTGGCATCGCTGTAACGGACGTTGACGGCCTGTCCCGTGACCGTGGCGCCGGTCACCTTCGCGCCGGTGCGAATGTCCATGCCCAGACGCTTGAATTGCTTGGCGGCCTCTTTGGCCAGCTGCTGGTCGGCAATGGCCAGAAAACTATCCAGCGCCTCGAGCACCACCACTTCGCTGCCGAGGCGCCGCCACACGCTGCCTAATTCCAGGCCGATCACACCCGCCCCGATGACACCGAGCCGCTTCGGTACCGCCGCAAGTTCCAGCGCATCCCACGAATCGATAATGCGCTTGCCATCAAAGGGCGCTGACTGCAGTTCGATGGGCGTCGACCCGGAGGCCAGCACCACCTGCTTGGCGGTGAGCGTGCGCACTTCGCCCGAGTGCGCTTTGAATTCGACCTGCTTGCCGGGCAGCAGGCGGCCATGTCCCTGCAGTGGTGTCACGCCGGCGCCCTTGAGCAGCGCCATGATGCCATCCGTCATCTTCTTCACGATGCCGGACTTGCGCTTCTGCATGGTCGCGACGTCCATGGTCACGCCCGGCACCTGGATGCCGTGCAGGGCAAACTCCTCGCGCGCGCGGTGGTACAGCTCGGTGGATTCCAGCAGGGCCTTGGAGGGAATGCAGCCGGCATTGAGGCAGGTGCCGCCAAACGCCGCGCTGCCATCGTGGTTCTTCCACTCATCGATGCAGGCGACGGACAGGCCGTTCTGGCCCGCACGAATGGCCGCCGGGTAGCCGGCCGGGCCACCACCGATTACGATCACATCAAACGCATCAGCCATGAAAACTCCCGAAGTTACAGGCCGAGCAGCATGCGGCCCGGATCCTCGAGGCCGTCCTTGACAGCCACCAGGAACTGCACGGCGTCGCGCCCGTCGATGATGCGGTGATCGTAGGTGACGGCCAGATACATCATCGGCCGGATCTCGATCTTGCCATTCACCACCATCGGACGATCCTGGATCTTGTGCATTCCTAGGATGGCGCTTTGCGGTGCATTTACAATGGGGGTCGACAGCAGTGAGCCGAACACCCCACCGTTGGTAATGGTGAAGGTGCCGCCCGTGATGTCCTCGATGGCGATCTGTCCGGCGCGCGCGCGGGTGGCGTAGGCCGTAATCTCCTTCTCGATGTCCGCGAAGCTCTTCAGGTCCGCGTCACGCACGATCGGCACCATCAGGCCGCGGTCGGTCGAAACGGCAACACCGATGTCGTAGAACTCGTGATAAATGATATCGCTGCCGTCCACCGAGGCATTGAGCACCGGGAATTTCTTCAGCGCCTCGATCGTCGCCTTGACGAAGAAGGACATGAAGCCGAGCTTCACGCCCTGGGTCTTCTCGAACTTGTCCTTGTAGCGGGCGCGCAGCTCCTGCACGGCGCCCAGGTCCACTTCGTTGAATGAGGTGAGCAGGGCCTGGGTGGACTGCGCTTCAACCAGGCGCTGCGCGACCCGCTGCCGCAGCCGACTCATGGCCACCCGCTGCTCGGCACGGCCGACGCGCGGACCTGCCGGCACTGCCGCGGGCTTGGCGGCTGCCGGGGCAGCCGCGGCTGGGGCGGCGGCCGCGGGCTTCTTCTCCAGGAACCCGGCAACATCCGATTTCGTCAGGCGGCCATCGCGTCCCGTCCCCGGGACGGCGGCCGGATCGAGCTTGTTCTCCTCCACCATGCGCCGCACGCTGGGGCTGAGCTTCGCGGCATCGGCTGGCGCGGCGGCCTTGGCAGCGGCCGGTGTGGCAGGGGCGGCCTTGGCGGGGGCCGCTGCAGCGGCAGTGGGCGCGGCGCCGGCGGTGATCTGCGCCAGCACCTGGCCTTCCGTGACCGTGGCGCCCACTTCGAATTTATGATCCCCCATCACCCCATCGGCTGGCGCGGGGACTTCCAGTACCACCTTGTCGGTCTCCAGGTCCGCGAGATTTTCGTCGCGCTTGAACGCCTCGCCGGGCTGCTTGTGCCATGCCACCAGGGTCGCATCGGCGATGGACTCCGGCAGGGCCGGCACACGGATCTCAATGCTCATCAATTCCTCACTTGCGGTCGTTGGAACTCTTGCGGGTGCTGCCCAGGGTTGCGACCGGTGCCGCATGCAATGCCGCCTCGATCAGCCGGGTCTGCTCGGTCTCATGGATCTTCATCAAACCCGTCGCCGGGGCGGAGGCCGGGGCGCGACCCGCGTACAGCACCTCCTTGTGGCTCAAGGCATCGAGGCGGTGACGAATCTGGTACCAGGCGCCCTGATTCTGGGGCTCCTCCTGACACCACACCACATCGCGCGCGTTCGGGTAGCGTTTGATCGCCGCCTCGTAGCCTTCGTTCGGGAAGGGATACAGCTGCTCGATGCGCAGCAGGGCCACGTCGCGAATGTCTTCCTTGCGGCGTGCCTTCAACAGATCCCAGTACACCTTGCCGCTGCAGAAGACCAGGCGCCGCACCTGCGCCGCGGGCAGGTCATCCATCTCATCGATCACCGCCGCGAATGCGCCCCGGGTCAGATCGGCGAGCGATGAGACCGACAGCTCATTGCGCAGCATGCTCTTGGGCGTCATGACGATGAGCGGCTTGCGGAATGCGCGCAGCATCTGCCGACGCAGCATGTGAAACATCTGCGCCGGCGTCGAGGGCACGCACACCTGCATGTTGTTCTCGGCGCACAGTTGCAGAAAGCGCTCCAGGCGGGCCGAGGAGTGTTCGGGGCCGGCGCCCTCGTACCCATGCGGCAGAAACAGCACCAGGCCGCACAGGCGGCCCCACTTGGATTCTCCGGAACTGATGAACTGGTCGATGATGATCTGCGCGCCGTTGCAGAAGTCCCCGTACTGGGCCTCCCAGATATCCAGCGCATTCGGCTCGGTCGTCGAGTAGCCGTACTCGAATCCCAGCACGGCCTCCTCCGACAGCACCGAGTCGTAGACATCGAAGCGCGGCTGATGCGGCTGCACGTGCTGCAGCGGGACATAGCAGGCATCCGTGTTCTGGTCATGGAGCACGGCGTGGCGGTGAAAGAAGGTGCCGCGGCCGATATCCTGGCCAACCAGGCGGACGCTGAAGCCGTCTTCGAGCAACGCGGCATAGGCGAGATTCTCGGCGCACCCCCAGTCCAGAGGTAACTCCCCGGCGATCATCTTCTGCCGGTTCGCGATCACCTGCGCGACGCGCGGGTGCAGGACAAAGCCTTCCGGGCGCTCGATGAGGCGTGCACCCAGATTGGCGAGCCGCTCCGGGGACACATTGGTCTGCACGTGCTCCTGCATGTCCACGTGCGCGTACTTGGTCCAGTCCACCGTGTACTTGTTGCCGATCAGGCCCAGCGAGGCCCGGGCCTGCGGGCGGCCCTCATCCAGCCCTTCGCGATACTGGTCCACCATCTGCGTCGCATCGGCGGCCGGCACGGTCCCGGCGCTGGCCAGCTGCTGCGCATAGATCTGTCGCGTGGTCGGGTGCTGGCGAATGACCTTGTACATGCCGGGCTGGGTCGCGGCCGGTTCGTCGGCCTCGTTGTGGCCGAGGCGGCGATAACACACCAGGTCTATGACCACGTCTTTCTTGAACTTCACGCGATACTGCAGGGCGAGGCGGCCGGCAAATACGACGGCCTCCGGATCATCCCCGTTGACATGGAAAATCGGCGCCTCGAGCATTTTCGCCACATCAGAGCAGTACATCGTGGAGCGCGCGTCGCGCGGATCCGAGATCGTGAATCCAACCTGGTTGTTGATGATGATGTGCAGCGTGCCGCCGGTGTAGAAGGCCCGCGTCTGCGACAGCTGCAAAGTCTCAGTGACCACGCCTTGACCGGCGAATGCGGCATCCCCATGGATCTGGATGGGCAGCACTTTCGCCCCGAGGGTGTCGCCACGGCGCTCCTGCCGGGCCCGCACCGAGCCCTCGACCACCGGATTGACGACTTCCAGGTGCGACGGATTGAAGGCCAGGGCCACGTGAATGTTACCGGCCGGGGTCTTCAGGTCCGCGGAGAAGCCCTTGTGATATTTCACGTCACCGGACCCCTGCAGGTGGGCGATGTCGTACTTGCCCTCGAACTCGGAGAAAATGTCCGCGGGCGCCTTGCCCAGCAGATTTACCAGCACATTGAGCCGGCCGCGATGGGCCATGCCGATGACCAACTCTTCCATGCCGCCCACGCCGGATTGCTGGATGACATCATCCAGCAGCGGAATCAGCGACTCGCCACCCTCGAGTGAGAAGCGCCGCTGACCCACGTACTTGGTGTGCAGATAGCGCTCCAGACCCTCGGCACAGGTCAGCTGCCACAGGATATTGCGCCGCTCCTCCACGCTGTACGCACGGCCGATCTGCCCGGCCTGGAACTGGTCCTGCAGCCACAACCGTTCATTGGAGTCCGACACGTGGGCGAATTCGGCACCGATGGTGCCGCCATAGATCGTCTCCAGCGAGGCGAGGATGGCGCGCAGCTTCATGCGTTTCGGGATGGCGCCGTGGCGGGTCGCGGTGAAGAACTCGCTGTCCAGATCGGCCTCACTGAGACCGAAGTAGGACAGTTCCAGCACATTGGGCCGCTCGCGCTTCATCAGCCCCAGCGGGTCCAGCTTCGCGATCAGGTGACCGCGGTTTGACCAGATCTGGATGAGTCGCGAGACGGCGGCCTGCTTGGCGCCGTTCGAGCCATCCCCACTGTCCGCGGCGGCCTGCACCGGCGGCTGGGAGGCACGCGCGGCAATGCCGGCGATGACCGGACCGTGCGCGCGCTCGCTCGCCGCCTGTGGACCCAGTCCATCAAAGTAGCTGCGCCATTGCGCCGGTACGGCAGCCGGATCGCTCAGGTATTGCTCGTAAAGGCCTTCGAGATAATCGGCGTTACCGCCATACAGAGGGGTGGATTCAAGCATTCGGGTGCTCAGTTAGGGCTGGCGCAGGGGGCGCGCACCCGGGCTGGGGGCACCCCTGTCACTACTGGTGGTGGCAGTCTTTAGGAAGGCAAGCGGCAAAGGATAAGTTTAACGTAACCCGCCCTGCTATGAAACGCATCACACAGACTGGACTAAGCTTGAGCTAGAAGAATTCGGGGACCAGGTGCCGCAGCAAGGTGAATTCATAGCCGATCAGGCACAGGTATGCCAGCAGCACGGCATACAGCAGTGCGCTGACCGGCAGGCGTCCGAAAGCCCGTACCCGCGCCAGCATGATCAGCACCACCACACCCGCCGCCGTCAGGCCAAATTTGAAGGCCACGAACCGGCGCCCGTCGCCGTGGACAATGGTGTCCATGAGGGGATTGGCCTCGCGCGCACCGTGTCCGAGCAGCGCCAAGGTGATCAGCGCGTCGGTTACACACAGAATCAGGATCACCAACGCCGCCGCGAGCCATTGCGGGGCATACCAGTCGGTCACCGCGATGCTGGCGTCGAATAACCGCCGCGGGCCGTGTCGACGCCGCTTGAAACTGCCACTGGCCAGGGAGAACAGGGTTCGGAAGCGACGCTCGCGCCTGATGCGACGTTCGGACGGTTTGGTTTGCACCCGGTGATTGTAGCCACAGGCCGGGTCGAGCGGGTCTGAACTGGCCCATTGGCCAGCAGATGGTCGCACGTTGCCAGATTATGTCGACTGGATCGGGTCAGGCCGCCGCGATGGCCGCTGCTTCGGGTTCGGGACTGGTCGGGTCGTCCAGGGCGGCATCCCCGGTGGCCACGATGGGCTCACCGGCGGCGGGCGCGGCCCCCACTTCGACCTGCGACACCTCCGGCACATCGCCATGCAGGCGCAGGGTTTCGGTGGTCGTGCTGATGGTGAGCTGAAACCCATCGGCCACAATTTCAATGCTCTTGGTGCCCTGCCGCGGCAGCGGAATGCGCACCCGAAAACAGTAGTGAATGGCTGCGGCGGCGACCGCCGGCAGCGTGTAGTGCTTCTGGACCGCGGCGGCGGAACCGCCGGAACCTTGCATCACGACCAGCGTCAGGCCGGGGGCGCTGCCGGTCTCCACGCGCACTTCCATCAGTTTGCCGATGGCCAGCGTGCCGCCATGGGAACGATCCAACTCCAGCACGGCATCGACCACTGTCTCAATCGAAAACAGTAATTTGCGGACTTCCTGGATACGTACTTTGGCCATGGCTACGCCGAGCATGCCTCCTGACCCGGTCGCGGACCGCGAACCAAGGCACAGTTACTGCATTTCGCGGTTCCAGTTATGTCGGGTGCGCACCTGCAGCTCCATGCGCCGGTAATCGATCACCAGGTTTTCCAACAAACCCAGGGTATCGATACCAATCAACATGGCGGGCTGCGCGGTCATGTGCCAGCGTTCAAATATCTGCAGGTCGCTGACGGTAATGTACGGCGCCTGGATGCTGATCGGCCCCAGGGTCAGAGCAGGCACGACCGTATCCTGGGCCGCCTGGACATCATCCGTTGCACCCGTGACGGAGCTGGGCACCAGTTTGCCGGTGTGGTGCCGCGCCTGCAGCGCCGCCAGCAGCGCCGGGTTGGCGACCGTGGCCTGACCTCCCGTATCGATGACCGCATTGACGCGGATGGTACCCATGTAGGCCGTCGCCATCAGCAGACCATTCGCCGACCGCACCAACGGAATGGTCCAATAGCCCAGCGGAGCACGCGTGCCATGCGAGTGCGTGATTGAGATTTTGTCGTTGAGGAAGTCAATGTCGATGCGCTTGCCTTCCAGACTCTCCATGCCCAGCACACCGTCGGCACCGCCCAGTGCGTCCGGCACGATCGGCAGCAATTTCGACTGCTCCTCCATGTCTCCCACCAGAAAGGTGTGGACGGTAATGAAGGGAACCGTGGCCGAACCGGTCACACCGTGCAGCCGCATGGCACCGCTTGACTTCATGCCCAGATCGCCGACGACCTCTGCGATGACGGCAGAATTGCTGGCGCCCGTATCCAGCACCAGCCGGAAGGGTCCCTTGCCGTTGAGGTATACCGGCGCCCAGATGCGGCCCAATCGATCGCGTAACGTGGGCGCGACGTAGCGCGCCTCCCGCGCCGTCACTTTGACTTCCTGGATCTCCTCCTCCTCCGGTGCCGCGGCCGGGGGAGTGGCAGTCGTCAAGGGTGGCGCCGGCAAAGTCGGCGACAACGGCTCTGCCGCTGCCGGTTCACACAGCGCAAAGACAGCAGTCACCAGCGCGATCAGCGCCATGCCCCCTCTTCGCCCGACCGGCATGACCCACTCCTTCAGCTGCAAGGTTGGCGCACTATTTCCCCAATACGAGCCGAATGTCCACCGATTCCGTCGCTGGATCGAAAACGATCCGTGCCTCCCCGCGCTGCAGCTGCCTCAAGACCTGTGCGACCTTCGTGGCCAGCGGCACCTCCTGCTCGCCGTAGTCGGTGCCCTCGCGCAGCACAAAGGACTCCACCAACGCCTGCAGCGTGGCGGGCGCCAGCTCGGTCAGCGGGACGTCAACCAGCTCCGGCGGATCATCATCCGGGGTCCCACTCAAGGCCGGGCTGCCCGGACGGCAACCGCCGCCGCATCACTGACCCAGCCGGCGCGGCCGTCAGCGGTGCGGACGAAATTGAAGCCGGCGTAGTGCTCCTGCAGCCACACGACTTCCCCGGCCGGCAAGGAGCCGCTGGTGGCCGCGGATTCAGCCGGTGCCAGGTGCATCACGGCCGCCACCACCACCACGGCGCGCTGCAGATCCGGCCACACCAGTGCAGCCGCATCCACACTCACGCACAGCGTCACGACGCCGAGCAGGATCAGTGGTCGGGCGATCCGGCGCGCCGTGTCAGTCAGGCACAGGAGGACCAGGGCCGCACACAGCGCCCATACGGCGCCCAGGCCCGCCCACACATAGGTGTCAAAGCTGAAGTAGCGTGCCGCGGCCAACCAGGGCCCCACCTCCTGCGGGGCCAGCCCCGCACGCTGCTGCGCCGCGGCAAGATTGGCCTCGATGGCTGCATTGTGGGGCGAGAGCACCAGCGCCCGTTCATAGTTGAGAATGGCGCGCGCCGGATTGCCCAGGCGCAGCCACGCATTGCCGAGATTGAACAGCAGCGGTGCCGAGAATCCTTCCCGGTCCAGGACCTGCTCATAATTGCGGACCGCCGCACGATAGTCGCCGCCCGCGGCCGCCTGCGCGGCCGCGGCGAGCGCCGGCTGATCGGCAAATGCCGGCGCGCAGATGACCAGTAGCAGCGCCAGCAGGCTCGCGATCCTCATTGCTCCGCCTCGAGGCGATCCATCTGTTCAAGTACCCGTCGTTGCCACGCCGCCAGGGCCTGCGCACCGGGATTCTCACCCGCGTAACTGGCCTTCTCAGCCATGGCAAAGATGGCGCGCAATTGCGCGCCCTCCTGTTGCGGCAGTCGTTCGGCCACCATGCGCTGGTCCACGGACTCGGCCGGCACCTGCCACTGGTCAGCGAGCCGCTCCTGCAGGGCATGACGGGCCGCGGTGAAGAAGGCCGGTGAATCACCCCGATGCAAGGCCGCAGCCATGGTTTCGAGATTGATCTTCACCGCAGCCAGGCGCGCCGCATGCAACATCAAAGTCGGATCGCCGGCGCGCCGCTGCTGACGCCTGATCATGGTTACCGCGGCCAGCATCAGCAGCACCGGTGCCAGGCTCGCGCCAATGAACCAGCGTTGCCACACCAACGGCGCCAGCGTCGCGGAATGATGCCCGGTCACGGCGACATCCGGCGCCAGCGTATCCCCTGCGGCATTTTCGGCCCCACTGGGCGCCGTGTTTGCGGCCTGAAGCGTCGCGGTCGTGGGGCTTGATGCCGCACCTGGCGTGACGGTGACGCTGATGGGCTGGGTCGCGCGTGTTACGTAGCGTGCGGATTCCGGATCGAAATAGCTGAATGACACACTCGGCAGGGTCAGCTGTCCGGCCTGGCGCGGCACGACCGGCTGGGTAAAGGTCTTGAAGCCCTGCCGTCCCGTGTCATCATCGGCCGTCACCTTTGACTCGCTATGGTAGGCGCGCCATTGCGGTGAATCGTGCAGTCCATCCGAATTGACGCGCGCCAGATTGCCCTTACCCGTGACGATCAGTTTGAAAGTCAGTGGATCGCCGACCGGGCCCGACGCGGGCGCGAGTTCGCTTGAGACCTGGAACTGGCCCACCGCGCCGGAGAAATCCGCGGGCCGGTCCGCCACCGGCAGCGGCAGCACCGTCACCGCCAGCCGCTCCGACTTCGCAGTGACGCTTTTCTCGATGACTCGCCCAAACAAACTGGCAAAGGCTGAGTCATCCATGAACGCGCCGGCCGAACTCGTACCAAACAACGAGCGCAGGCGGGAAGCCATGTCCGAGTCCGGCCCACGAAGGCGCACGCTCACCGTGGCCGGCAATTCGAAGCCCAAGGGATAATTGCCGCTCTTCAGGGCCCCGAGCACCGCACTCCAGGTCCACACCAGGTAGCGCATGCCGCCCAATGTTTCTTCGCTGCGGACCGGCAGCTTGTCCAGCCCGTTCACCGTGAAGGCATCCCCTACCAGGGCCAACGGCCCCGCGTTGCGCACGCCGACACCTTCATGCAGATAGGCTTTGATCTGGATGGGCACGAGCTCGCCCGCATATACCTGCGGCTTGGGCAGCACTACCTTGATCATCGGCATCGCCGCCTGAAAGGCGGCGGCCGCGTTGGCCGGCGCCGTGCTGCCTTGCTGCGAATCATCGCCACTCGGACTCGCGCGCCGCCCGCTGCCCGCGGCGCCCACCCGGACCCGCACCGGGACGGAGCGGAAATTTCCGATCTGTATCGACGGAATGGTATAGGTGCCCTCCTGGTCGGCCGTCACCCGATAGGTACGCGAGAAGATCGCGGTCACCGCGCCATTAACCTGCTGGATTGAGCTCGACTGCCCGTCCGGATTGATGATCAGGCCGGGCACATGCGGAATGATCGGCGCGGCATCCTCATCCCCTGTGATGGTGATGGTCAGCTCCGCGGCCTCATCGACTCCAAAACTGGGTGGATCAAGGGTTACCGAATACCGCGCGGCCGCCCCCGCATGCCCTGCGAGCAAGGCCCACGCGGCGAGCGCCATCACCCGCAGCGCGATCCGCCCATGTCGCATCGTGCGCCTCATTACCAGTCCCGCAGCGTCGCCGCGGGGCTCTCAGGCTTGCCGTTGCGCACGCCGGCCGCCAGGTGCCGCTCCTCGCCCTTGACTGAATCCAACAATTGTTCCGCCTCCTGGCGTGACAACTGGTCCGGTTTGCCGATGTCCTGAGCGGCAGCGGCCTCACCCGGCTGCGGATCCTGACCCGGCCGCGGACCGGATTGGGGCTGGGTCGGGCCCGCCGGCCGCGGACCTTGCTGGTTCGGCGTCGACTGCTGATTCTGCTGGTCTTGCTGACCGGGCTGATTTTGCTGATTTTGCTGATTCGGTTGGTTCTGCTGACCTTGCTGGTTCTGCTGTTGATTCTGCTGGCCCGGCTGACCATTCTGGCTCTGCTGCCCTTTCTGGTCCTTCTGGTCCTTCTGGTCCTGAGGTTTGTTCTTCTCGTCCTTGTTATCGCCCTGGCCGTTCTGATTCTGCTTTTGCTGCTGTTGCTGCTGCCTGCGCAATTCGTCCAGCCGCGTCTTCACCACGTTGCGGTTGAACTTGGCATCAGCGTCGGAGGGCTTCAGCTGCAAGGCCGTGTCGAATGCGCCAAGCGACTGTTGCCAGGTCGCAAGCGTGGACTTCGGATCGGTCGTGACAAGCTTCTCCCCTTGTCGGAACAAGGCATTGCCAAGGTTGTAATAGGCACTTTGCTGCAGCGGGATTTCGCGAGTCTTCAAGGCGTTGTTGAAGGCGGTGGTGGCGGTGGCGAAATCACCGGCCTTGTAGGCCGCGGCCCCCAGATTGAACTGCAGGTGCGACTGGTCCGGCTCGCTCTTCAGGCTCTGCGCGTACTCGCGCTGTGCCTGGACGTACTGGCCCTTTTGATATTCATCCTGCGCCGTGAGCGGGGAGGCCCAGGCGCGCGGTGCGGTCAACATGACAGCACCCACGACCAGTACGGCAAACAGCGCGGCGGTGGCGGGCGCGCTGACCGGCACGCGCCGGCGGACACTGACGCCGAGCAGCCACGCCAGACTCAACAGCGCGATGGCGGCAGCCAGCGGCCACTGGAAAAGCTCGGCATACACCGCCACTTGGCGCTCGGTATGCTGCCGCTGCGCAAGCCCTTTGAGGCGCTCCTGGTACAACCTCACGACGCCCTGGCCTTGCGGTCCGAGCGGGGTATATACGCCGCCCGTCGCGGCGGCGATCTGCCGCAGCATGTCCGAGTCCAGGCGGGATTTGACGAATTTACCATCGGGGTCTTTGACGAACTCGGTGCCCCCGGAGGCGTCCGGAATCGGAATCAATTCGCCCGCGGCCGTGCCGACCCCTACCGTAAAGATGACCATGCCTTTTTTCGCCGCAGCCTGGGCCGCCAGCAACGCATCCCCCGCCAGATCCTCCCCGTCCGTAATCAGCACCAGCACTTTCTGCGTGTCGCCGCGCAACGCCAGCGTCGACTCGCCCAGGCGGATGGCCGCGGCGATATCGGTGCCGCCCAATGCAATCGTGTGTGTGTCCAGAGCGTCCAAAGACTCCTTGAAGGCATCATAGTCGGTGGTCAGCGGGGCCTGCAGAAACGCCTCGCCCGCAAAGGCCACCAGGCCCACGCCGTCGCCGCTCAGTTGGTCCAGCAGATCCTCGACCGCCAGGCGCGCCCGCGTCAGCCGATCCGGCTTCACATCCGGCGTCAACATCGAGCGGGAGGTATCGATGGCGAACAGGATATCCAAGCCGCGCCGCTCGCTCTCCTCCATGCGCATCGCACCCAGTGGCCGCGCCAGGGCTACGCAGGCGGCGAGCACGGCCCCGCAAAACAGCAGGCGTTTGGCCCACAGCAGCGGGCGCGCCACGCCCAGGTGCGCCGAGTCCGTGTCCCGCGCCAGGGAAAACGCCGCGACACGCCGGCGCTGCAGCTGATCGAAGCGCCAGTAAAGCAGCAGCAGCACCGGCACGGCCGCGAGGCCGGCGGCAATCCACACCGGTTGCGCGAAGTGACTGACCAGGTTCATGCCGGAATCCGTCTGCGCAGCGCGAACTGCGCCACCAGACTCAGTGCCAGTGCGATCAGCGCCGCCAGCGCCGGCCAGTCGAAGAGCTCGCGCCAGCGCTCGTAGCTGTGCACCGTGAACGCGGTCTTCTCGAGCGTATCGATTTCCGCATAGATACGGTTCAGGGAATCCGTATCCGTCGCCCGATAAAAGCGCGCGTTGGTCGCGGCCGAAATTCGCCCCAGGGTCTCTTCATCAACGTCCACCTTTTCCATGACGATGCGACGGCGGCCAAAGGCATCCGTCACCGGAAAAGGCGCCTCGCCCCGCACCCCGATACCGATGGTATACACCTTTATGCCCAGCGCTCGGGCGGCCTCGGCGGCCGTGATCGGTGTGACCTGGCCGGCATTGTTCTGGCCATCGGTCATCAGGATCACGATCTTCGACTTCGCGGTCTGATGGCGCAGGCGATTCAGGCCCGATGCCAGCGCGGAGCCAATGGCCGTGCCGTCCTCGATGTCACCGATTTGCACGCGCTCGAGATTGTCGAGCAGCCAGGCGTGATCCAGGGTCACGGGGCTGATCAGATACGGTCTGCCCGCGAAAATCGTCAGGCCAATGCGGTCGTTGGGGCGCGCGGTGATGAACTTGCGCACGACGGATTTCACCACATCGACGCGACTGGCCGGCACATTGTCCAGCTTGAAGTCCAACGACTGCATTGAGCCGGATACATCCAGCAGCAGCATGATGTCGACACCGCTCGCGTGTACGGTCGCATTGCTTTCACCCTCCTGGGGGCGGGCAATGGCGATGATCAACAGTGCCAGGCCGAGCAGGGGCAATCCGGCGAGCACGGCCCCGGCGCGACTGCGCGTGCGCCGCGCCAGGCCACGCACCAGCGCGAGACTCGGGTATTCGATGGCCGGAACCGGACCGCGACGGCCGCGCCACAGCAACAGCAGCGGCAGCATGGCCAGCAGCCACAGCAGCTCAGGATTGGCGAAGCGGTACATGGCTACCGGTGGACTCCACAAAATTGCGCGCACTGGCGAGCTGGCCGCGCATTTCCTCGCCACTCAAGGACCAGCGGGCGAACTTGGCCAGATCGCAGAACTTCAGGAATTCGCTCAAGGATTGTTCATGCGCCTGCAGCGCTGATCCGACCTGCGCCAGGCAGTCACGCAGGAATTCCGGCGTCGTGCGCTGGGTCGCGTGCACATCGAAGCGCTCCTCGACATAGCCACGCACGATGTCCGAAACCGCCACTGAAAAAGCTCGCGCGTCGCCGTTTTCCATGAGCGGCCGCGTGGCATCCAGTTTCAGCAGCGTACGCTGCACGAGCGTCAGCTGCGGGCGACGCGTCCGCAGCCAGCGCCACCCGAACCACGCCAGCAGCAGCGCGAGCACCACGGCCGAGCCGATCAATGCCAATACCCGCCAATCCTGCGGTATCAGGTACGGCGGATGGATATCATGGATATCGGGGGCGGAGGAGTTCACGGGTGGCGTGCCTCCCGCCTGCGGAAGAAACTGATCAGCGAACCCAGGTAGGGTTGATCCGTCGTCAGCATCAAACTGTCAATGGCCTCGGCATTGAACATGCGCAGCAGTGCCTCACGGCTCTTGTGCGCCATGGTCGCGAACAGCTCGCGGGTTCGGCGCCGGCCCGTGTCGATCTCCATGACCTCACCGGATTCCGCATCCTGCAGGATGACCACGCCTAAGTCGGGCAGCGACTCTTCACGCGGATCGCGGATATTCACCGCCACCAGGTCATGGCGGCGAGCCGATTGACTCAAGGCACGCCGCAGCGGCGAACGGACATCCGGGCCGACACCGCTGGTTTGGAAATCCGAAATCAGGAATACCACCGAGCGTCTTGCCGACATCCGGTTGACAAACTCCAGCGCCTGGACCAGATCGGTGCCGCGCCGGATCGGGCGGAAGAACAGAATTTCGCGCACCACCCGCAGCACGTGCCGGCGGCCCTTCTTCGGCGGGATATACAATTCGATCTGGTCCGTGAACAGCACCAGACCGACCTTGTCGTTATTACGCGTGGCCGACAGGGCCAGTACGCAGGCAAGCTCCGCCGCAATATCGCGTTTGCTCTGCGCGCCGGAACCGAAATGCCCCGAGGCGCTCACATCGACCAGCAGCAGCAGCGTCAGCTCGCGCTCTTCGGCAAATTTCTTGATGAACGGACGGCCCGCGCGCGCCGTGACATTCCAGTCAATGGTGCGCACCTCATCACCGGGCACGTATTCGCGCACTTCATCGAAGTCCATGCCTCGACCCTTGAACACCGAGTGATAGTGCCCCGCGAGTGAATCGGCGACGATGCGGTTGGTGCGGATTTCAATCTGCCGCACCTTGCGCAGTATGTCCCGTGTAATGGCCTCGTTCATGAGCGCAGCGGCCTAGGGTACCGGCAGACTCTCCAGGATCCGCGAGACGATCTGGTCGGAGGTGATGTCTTCGGCCTCGGCCTCGTAGCTGACCACCACGCGATGGCGCAGCACCTCGAGCGCCACATCCTTGACATCCTGTGGTGTGACATAGCCACGACCGTGCAGGAAGGCGTTCGCACGCGCCCCCAGACCCAGGCAGATGGTCGCGCGCGGGGAAGCGCCGCACTGGATATAACCCCCCAGATCCTTGGCCAAGGCGCGCGGATCGCGCGTGGCCAGCACCAGATCGACAATGTAGTCGCGCACCTTGTCATCTATGTAGATGTGGTTGACCACATGGCGGGCCGCCATGATGTCCGCACCGCCAACGACCGGATCCACCACCGTCACCGGCGCCGTCGTCCCCATCGTATCCAGAATGGAACGCTCCTGGGCGCGGGTCGGATAGTTGAGAATGACCTTGAGCATGAAGCGGTCGACCTGCGCCTCGGGCAGCGGATACGTCCCTTCCTGTTCGATCGGGTTTTGGGTGGCCATGACCATGAACGGCTCCGGCAGCGCATGGGTCGCGCTGCCCAGGGTCACCTGCCGCTCCTGCATCGCCTCCAGCAGCGCGCTCTGCACCTTGGCCGGCGCCCGGTTGATTTCATCCGCCAGTATCAGATTCGCGAATACCGGACCATGTTTGGTCTGGAAGGAGCCATCGCGCGGGTTGTAGATCATGGTACCGACGACGTCTGCGGGCAGCATATCGGGCGTGAACTGAATGCGCTGAAAACTCACCGCGAGCGCCTGCGCCAGAGTCTTCAAGGCCAGAGTCTTGCCCAGACCCGGGACACCCTCGAGCAGAATATGGCCGTTGGTCAACAGGCCAATCATCAGCCGGTCAACCAGGTGCTGCTGTCCCACGATGACCCGCGAAAACTGCTGGCGCAGCGGTGCCACCCAGATTGAGGCGCTGACCACCGCCTCCTGGATCGCGCGGATTTCCGCATTGGGGGTGCCGGCGTTTCTCGAAACGGAAATATTCATACCAAATCGTACTCTATCGTGTCAGTTGATGACGTGCGGCCACGGGCCTACGACCACCGAAATGCCAAAAAGTGCCGTTCAGGCCAGCATCAGCCCAGCGCCACCCAGGCCGCGTCGCGCTGCGCCGAGCGCACGCAGGCATCGATGAACTGCACGCCCGCCACCCCCTCTTCAATCGTCGCCACGCGTATGGCCGGCGCCGGACGCTGTTCGCGAACCGCGACAATGGCATCGGCCACTTCGCTGTACAGCAAGCCGAATCCTTCCAGCGTGCCTTCGGGATGTCCGACGGGCAAGTGCGTCACTCCCGTAGCCCACGGTCCGACGCCAGGTCCACCACGGCGCAGAATCCGTGGCGGCGCGCCCAGTGGCGCGAAGCGCAGCTCCTCCGGGTGTTCCTGCTCCCAGCACAAGCTGGCCTGCTCGCCGTAGATCCGGATCCGCAGCGCATTATCCTCGCCGACCGCGACCTGGCTCGCCCACAGCGAGCCTTTGGCGCCGCCGACAAAGCGCAGCATCACCTGCACATTGTCGTCGAGCCGGCGCCCCGGCACGAACCGAGTCAGCTCCGCTGCCACACTGTGCGCGCGCAGGCCGCTCACGTATTCAAGCAGATGATAGGCGTGAGTTCCAATGTCCCCGAGACAGCCGCCCTGTCCGGCAAGTGCCGGATCCGTGCGCCAGCGCGCCTGCGGTGAGCCTTGTGTTTCAAGCGCGGTTGACAGCCAGCCCTGGGCATATTCGACCTGGACCAGGCGCACCGCGCCGAGCTGTCCGCTACGGACCATCTCCCGCGCCTGCGACACCATCGGATAGGTGCCATAGGTGTAGGTCACGAAAAAAAGTTTGCCGGTGGCTTTGACGAGATCACGAAGCGCCAGCGCGTCACGGACCGTTGTCGTCAACGGCTTGTCACAGATCACATGCACGCCTGCGTCCAGGAACGCCTTGGCTACCGGGTAATGCAGATGATTGGGCGTGACGATCACGACCACTTCGATGCCATCAGCCCGTGAGGCCTCGGTTCGCGCCATCACCTCGTACGAGTCATAGGTGCGCTCCGGTGCCACACCGAGCTCCACGCCCGCAGCACGCCCGCGTTCACGGTTACTCGAGAAGGCCCCGGCCACCAGTTCATAACGGCCCTCGAGCCGCGCCGCCATGCGATGGATGGCCCCGATGAAGGCGCCCGGTCCTCCGCCCACCATGCCATAGCGAATGCGTTTGTCCGTCATGTGTTCAGCTTTTCTAGTTTACTCACGTAAGTGTGCGACATTATTAGGTTTTTTAGCAAGTCAGATCCGCTGAAAGGTGGCAACTGTCTCGACATGATCGGTGAAGGGCATGAGGTTGAAGGCCGTCAGTTCCGACAACCGCAGTCGCCCGCCGCTCAGCAAACCAGCCACATCTTTCATGAAGCTCGACAATGCGCAGCTGATGTAAATCAATTGCTCGGGCGGATGACTCGCCAGGTACTGGGTCAGGGCCGGATCCAGTCCCTTGCGCGGCGGATCGACGATGATCACCTGGGATCCATCCCCAGCATGACACGAGGCGCCGGCCATCCCGGGCACCACTTCGATCTTCGCGCGCATCTGCGGTTCAAGTTGTGCCACACCCAGCTCAAGGCCCTGCAGTGACGGCGGGCTCACCTCGTTCAGCCGCAAGCCACTGATCCGCTCGAGAACCGACAGGCCGATGGCGCCGACGCCGGCATAGAATTCGGTGACCTGGGCCGCGGCCGGAATCCGCGCGCGGATATGCTCCACCATCAACTGCGCCACCTCCAGATTGCTTTGTCCGAAGGCACCCGGGGGATAGTGCACCGCCGCTGCGCCAAATTCTTCGACGACGCTGTGCGGACCACAGATGTGCGCGAAATCCGGCCCCAGTATCACGTTGTTGGCCTGGCAATTGAAGTTCAGCCACAGGCTGTGCAGGCGCGCACCCAGGCGCGCCCGGATCAATTCAAGGCACTGCGCCAGCGGTTCCACGCTGGCCGCATTCGCCACCAGGACCACCTGCGCCGTCCCCGAGCTGCGCTCCACCACTACCTGCAGATACCGGGCAAGGCCCAGGTGCGCGCGATCGGAGTAACAGGTCACGCGCGCATCCACCAGTGCGCCGCGCACGACGGACGCCACTTCGTTGATCAACGGGTGGTGCACACGGCAATTCGGGATATGCACGACATGATGGCTGTCGGCTTCGAACAGACCGATTTTCGGCGACCCGAGCCGACCGCGAATGGCAAGGCGTGCGCGGTGGCGAAACGCACTCAAGGGTCCCGGGATGACGGGCGCAACGGGCAGGCCGTGCGCGCGAGTCAACTCCTCGAGCATGTCCCGGGCCGAGGCGGCAATGCCGGGCGCACCAAAGCGCGGACAGCCATCGCAGGCCGGACGATGCGGGCAGGGACTGATCATACGATGCTGAAAAACCGCATGGGCGCAGTTTATCAGCCGCTTAGTCGCCCAGTAGATCCAGGTTGCGCACCGCGCCCTTATCGGCGCCGGTCACCAGCTTCGCGTACGCCTTCAGCGCCGCGGAGACCTGGCGCTTGCGCGGCGCCGCCGGCTTCCAACCCTGTGCCGACTGGAGCCTGCGCCGACGCTGCAATTCCTCATCGCTCAGCTCAACGCGCACGCTGCGCCTTGGAATGTCGATTTCAATCACATCACCGGTGGCGACCAATGCGATGTTGCCACCTTCGGCCGCCTCGGGTGACACATGTCCAATCGACAGCCCGGCGGTCCCACCCGAAAAGCGCCCATCGGTGATCAGCGCACATAGCTTCCCCAGACCCTTGGACTTCAGGTAGCTGGTCGGATACAGCATCTCCTGCATTCCCGGACCGCCGCGCGGCCCTTCGTAGCGAATGATGACGACATCCCCGGCCCTCACCCGCGCGCGCAGGATCGCATCCACCGCCTCATCCTGGCTTTCGAGCACCACCGCGGGACCCTTGAAGGTCAGAATGCTCGCATCAACCCCGGCGCTCTTCACAATGCAGCCCCGCTCGGCGAGGTTGCCGTAAAGCACCGCGAGACCACCATCCTTGCTGTGGGCGGATTCGACGCTGCGAATGCAACCGGCACTCCGGTCGGTGTCCAGCTGCGCGTAGCGGCAGTGTTGCGAGAACGCCCGGTGACTGGGAACCCCGGCCGGACCTGCACGAAAGAACTCCCGCACGGCCGGATCCTGCGTGCGCATCACATCCCAGCGATCCAGGGCCACCGCCAACGTGTCCGCATGCACCGTGGGGACGGATGTGTCGAGCAAGCTCGCGCGGTCCAGCTCCCCAAGAATGCCCATCACACCTCCGGCGCGGTGGACATCCTCAAGGTGGAAATGACTGGACGGTGCGACCTTGCACAAATTGGGGACCTTGCGTGACAGCCGGTCGATATCGTGCATCTGAAAGTCGATGCCGGCCTCCTGTGCCGCCGCCAGCAGGTGCAACACCGTGTTGGTCGAGCCACCCATGGCGATATCCAGCGACATGGCATTCTCGAAGGCGGCCTTGCTGGCGATATTACGTGGCAGAGCACGCATATCGTCCTGCTCATAGTAGCGGCGGGCCAGTGCAACGATCGTGCGTCCCGCCTGACGGAACAGCTGCTCGCGATCGGCATGCGTGGCCACCAGCGAGCCATTGCCCGGCAACGACAACCCGAGAGCTTCGGTCAGACAGTTCATCGAATTGGCCGTGAACATGCCCGAACAGGAGCCGCAGGTCGGACACGCAGAGCCTTCGATCTGTCGTACCTGCGCATCGGACATGCGCTCATCCGCCGCCGCCACCATTGCATCGATGAGATCGAGCGCGACCTCCTTGCCCGCGAGCTTGGTTCTACCGGCCTCCATCGGGCCACCCGACACAAAGACCGCCGGGATATTCAAACGCAGCGCCGCCATCAACATGCCCGGGGTGATCTTGTCGCAATTGGAAATGCACACCAGCGCATCCGCGGTATGCGCGTTGCACATGTATTCGACGCTGTCCGCAATGATGTCGCGCGACGGCAGGCTGTAAAGCATGCCGTCGTGACCCATGGCGATGCCGTCGTCCACGGCGATCGTGTTGAACTCCTTCCCCACCCCGCCGGCGCGCTCGATTTCCGCAATCACCAGCTGGCCGAGATCCTGCAGGTGCATGTGACCGGGGACAAACTGGGTGAACGAGTTGGCGACCGCGATGATGGGCTTTGCGAAGTCCTGGTCCTTCATGCCGGTGGCGCGCCACAGGGCGCGTGCGCCGGCCATGTTGCGGCCGGCAGTGCTGGTACGGGATCGGTAGGCAGGCATGGTGGGAATTCTGACCTGACTCCTGTATACGTACCAATACGATATTGAGCTACTCACCATACGGGATACGAATAGTGGAACTGAGGCAGCTGCGGTACTTCATGGCGATCGCCGAAGCGGGCAGTTTTTCCCGCGCGGCCGCCGGGCTGCACGTGTCGCAACCGCCGCTTTCCACGCAGATCAAGGCCCTGGAGGAGGAAATCGGCACGCGCTTGCTGACGCGTACCAACCGCGGCGTCGCGCTGACGACTTCAGGCCAGGTGTTCTACGAGGAAATCCGGGCGGTGCTCGCGCGGCTGGAGAGTGCCCGCGGCAAAGCCCTGCAGGCCGATCGGGGTGATGTGGGGATGTTGTCCGTCGGTTTTGTCTCGATCGCCGATTACAGCATTCTGCCGCCGGCCCTGAAGAGCTTCCGGGCGCAATTCCCGCTGGTCGAAGTTCAGCTGCATGAATTGACCACGGACGCCCAGATCCGCGAGCTGCGCGCCACGCGCCTCGACTTAGGCCTGGGATTGGCGCCGGTCGAAGAACCGGACTTCGAATTCCACACTGTGCTGCGCGAGGAGCTGGTGCTCGCCGCACCCACCGCGCACGCCGCGGCACGGGGTGAGGACGTCGATCTGCGCACCTTGTCCAAGGCCAGTTTCATCGTTCCGCCGCGCGATATCGCACCGGGACTGTATGACCTCACCATCAGCCGCTGCCGCGCCGCCGGATTTGCCCCGCGGATTGTGCAGAACGCCCGCCAGATGCAGACCGTGATCGGCCTGGTGTCCTGCGCAATGGGCCTCGCCCTGGTGCCCGCCTCGGTACGAAATCTGAAGCGCACGGGTGTCAGCTATCAGCGCCTGCGCGGCCGGCCGGCCCTGGTTGAACTGGGCATCCTGCGGCTGCGTGAGTCCGAAAACATACTCGGGGACCGGTTTGTCGCCGCATTGCATGCGGCCGCCACTCAGTGCAGCGGAATGCGGTAGATGTTCTGCCGGCGTTCCGACTTCAGGAAAACATAGACCGAAGGGTCCGGACCCACTGAAAGATTGTCTCCGGGATGCGGAATCAAGGCCCCTTCAAGGCTTGCGGCCGGCAGTGCGCTCAATGGCATATCATCGGGCCCCACGGGCACCACGCGCGTTGAACCGAAGAGCGCGGGATTCTCCTGCACGTTGAGGCCGACATATATGGCTTTGCCGTCATGCGACCATGTTGACGGAGCGTAACTTTTGTTCAGTACCCGCGCCGGGCTCGCACTGTCGACCGCAATGACCCAGGCCGCGATGTTGCCCTCAGCCGCCGGCCGGTTGACGACAACCGCCTTGCCATCCGGCGCTGCACAGAATATTTCAATGATGGGATCAGGCAGCAGTTGTGCCTCGCCGCTACCGTCCGTCCTGATGCGGTGTAAATGACTGGTATGCGCGCCAACCCGTCTGAAGAATACGTACTGACCTCCGAACTGGGGTTCATCCCCATCCCGAACCAGGAGCGTGGGTGGAGTATGTCGGTCCAAGGGTGCGAGCCAGATCTGATGTTGGCCCTCGCGTTCGATGGTGAATGCGACCTGCTGTTCATCGGGCGAAATGGCGTACTCCGCCGGATTGAACCCCGGCAGCAGTGACTCCTGGCGGCCGGTCAAGATGTCCATTCGCGACAATGAGAAGTGCGTCGTCTCGCTCGGCGTGATCAGAAAATAAACGCGCTGAGCGTCGGCTGAAAGCCAGGGCGCAAAAACCCTACCCTCGGTGTTGAGCGCGCGCTCGGCATTGGCCTGGTGGAACCACAGCGTGGACTGTGTCAGCCCAACGGAGGTCAACAGTGAGCGGCCGTCGGGACTGGGGAAAACTGTCTGCTCCTCGGTGGGGCCAAAGGTAATCTGCTCCACGGGGCCCTGTGGGAAACGCTGGCGCCAAAGATGGCTGCTGCCACTCGCGTCGTCGGAAAAGTACATCCACTTGCCATCGGGAGACCAGGCCGCGGCGAGGCAGGCGCCGGCCGACGGTCCGACCGCATGGCCTGGTGCACTGCCGTCAAAGGGGGCCACGCGACAGGGTCCAAATACTCCCGTTGCACCCATTTCCACCACCAGCACCGACTTTCGGTCCGGCGACAGAAACGAAAAGTGTGCCATCCCACGCTCGTGGCTCGGTACGTAGACCTGACGATGCCGGGAACGATCATCCAGGGAGGTCGCAATCCCCAAATGCAGACCGGCATTGAATTCCGAATACAGCACTTCCCGTGGACCGATATACGTCAGACCCTGCGTGTTGGGTAGCAGCCTGGTTGCCGCGGCTCCCCCCGCAACGGGCACGGTCCAGGTGTTCCACGATCCGTTCGTCAGATCTATCGCGGAGTACACGACATGGGCGCCGTCCGGACTGAAGGCCGGCGCCCAGAGGGGTCCGTCCGCGTTGGTGAGTTTCACGGGTTCACCATCGGGAAGGACCTTCAGCCAGATCTGCCCGCTCCCCATGAACGAGCTGCCATTGCGGATGAACGCCAGCAGATGTTCGTCGGGTGAGAGGACGGGTGAGACGGCTCCATCCGGCACATCGGTCAGTTGCACATATTCGGCCGGGTTGGTGACGGCGCCGTCGTGCCCCAACCATAGCGACAGTGCCAGGGCCAACAGCAGCACTACGGCTGCGCCGGCCGCCACTATCAGCCGCGGGGCGCGCGATCGGGTCGCGGCAGTGGGCTGCGGCGCCAGCGGCGCGGGGCCGGGATGGCCATGAGGCACGACCGTGACGGGGGCGACGAACTTATACCCGCGGCCCGGCACCGTCAGAATGAAGCGTCGCTCGCCTGCGGATTCACCC
Organism: Steroidobacteraceae bacterium; assembly: GCA_035485475.1. GTDB lineage: Bacteria > Pseudomonadota > Gammaproteobacteria > Steroidobacterales > Steroidobacteraceae > DAIDKA01. Next base: position 36,845 of record DATHOA010000297.1, read on the forward strand.
AAAGCCTTGCGCACCGCAAGGATGCACTGGTTCAGATTGTTCTCGGCCACGACGGTCGTGGGCCAGACCGCCGTCATGAGCGCGTGCTTGTCTACGATTTCCCCCGCGCGCTCCACCAGGAATCGCAGTGCCGCAAAAGCGCGTGACGGAAGCGGCAGCGGCTCACCAGAGGGTGCCACCAGCACGTGCAGCGCCGTATCGAGGCGGTAGCCTCCGAACTCATAGTCAGGTGAACTGGATTCATCCATACAGCACGGATCCGCTGCTATTCGCTTCCGACGCCGCGGTCGAAGGGGCCAGATTAACGAAATTCATGACAATTCATAGCGCACCCAAAGCGCTTTCATAGCGATCCGCCTAAATCTGCCGTTACCGCGATCAATAGATCACGGCTACACAACGAATCAATCAGGAGAGGACGATGAAAACGGCAACAGGGGTATGCAGCAAATTCGGGCTCAGTGCGGCGTTGGGTCTACTGGCTTTGACCGCAGCCGGTGCGGCCAATGCCGGGTGCATGGCGGGCGCACTGCAGCAATTTGTTCCCTCGGTTTATCACCCGCAATCCACGACCGGATCGTTCGTCAAGGCAGACTACTTCGGCGAGTACGACGAGGGCATCGTTGGTCTGTGGCAATTTCAACTCGGCCCTTATCCGGGTCCGGACTGGGGCACCCAGGCCTGGCATGCCGATGGCACTGAACTGATGTTCTCCGGCGGCCAGAATCCGCAAACCGGTGATGTGTGCCAGGGGGTGTGGCGCCAGATTGGCAAGGACACCTTCACACTGAATCACATTGCCATGGGTTGGTACGCGCCCGGCGCGGCATTCGGCCTGCGGGTCCATCTGCACTTCATTATCAAACTGAATCCCTCGGGTACGGCATTCACAGGCACGTACTCATTGACGGCCTATTGTGAGAATGAGGCTCCGCTGCCACTCGCCGCCGCCAATGGGAGCTGTGCGACACCCAATCCCTTCTTCGAGTACGACCCGAAGAAGCCCGTCAGCGCCAGTAATCCCAACAACGTGGTGATCCCAACGGGAACCGGCACGGTCTCAGCCACACGCGTGATCCCGGATTGACCCTCGGGCACAACGACCCACTCAGGCGGCGACCAGGCGCAGCATCTGGTTGCCGCCTTTCTGAAACTCGTAGTTCACCGTCTCGATTTGCACGGTGCATCCGCCGGCCTCGAGGGCCTTGATCACTTCCGGCAGGTGCCGGGAGGGTGCGCCGGACAGTTCCAAGAGCGGAAAGATCCGCACCTCCTGGGCGACCCGGCACAACTCCCGCAGCGCCTGGATGTGGAATTGGACATCGTGGTGCTCGCTGTACGAGAACAGGAAGTGCGAACACAGCGCCAGATCGAAGGTGCCATCGAAAAACGGCAGATTCGGCAGTTCCGCGGGAACGTAACGACCCTGCTGCAGCCCTGCGTCCAAGTCAGCGAGGAACACCTGCATCGCGCTCATGCGTGCCGCCACCAGTTCGGTCACGGACGCGAAGTGGTTCCACACGAAATCCTGGGCATGCTCCCGGATCTGCCCGGCGATCTGGGGTGCCGTGTCGGCGATGCGCTTGCGGATCTGGGGAACCGAGAACTGATAGAGCGGATCCGCCGAAACTACCTTTACATTACGTTGCAGCGCCTCGGCGTTGAAGGAGGCGGGCCCGTCACTGCAGCCCAGGATCGACCGGGAGCGGTCCATGTCGTCAAGCGCGAACATGGCCGTGTACTCGGCGAAAGTACGGCCCCAGGGATCCACCTCGGTCAGCGCAAATGCCATCGCTCACTCCACGATAAAGCCGCCGGACTGAAGCTTGAAGAACCCGGCATAGATGCCATCCTGCCTGGTTACCAAGTCGTTGTGGGTCCCCTCCTCGACAATCTGCCCTTTGTCGAAAACCAGGATCCGGTCCGCATCCAGGATGGTCGAAAGACGATGGGCGATCATGATCGACGTGCGACCGTGCGTGAGCGCCCGCAGCGCCTCCTGTATGGCCCGTTCGCTGTGCGAATCGAGCGAACTGGTCGCTTCGTCCAGAATCAGAATCGGGCGGTCGGCCAATATCGCACGAGCGATGGCGATGCGCTGGCGCTCGCCACCGGAGAGTTTTATGCCGCGCTCACCGACCAGCGTTGCGTATTGGTGCGGCAGACCCGTGATGAAGTCAGCGATATGCGCCTGTGCGGCGGCCTTCTCGATGGCATTCATGTCCGCTGCGGGATTGCCGTAGGCAATGTTCTGCGCCAACGTCCGGTGGAACAGAATCGGATCCTGGGGTACCAGCGCGATGGCGCTGCGCAGCGAACGGCGCGAGCCGGTCGCGATATCCTGCCCGTCAATCCGGATACGGCCGCCTTGAATGTCGTAAAGACATTGCAGCAGGCGGACAAAGGTCGTCTTACCGCTGCCGGAATGCCCGACCAGCGCCACGCGCTCGCCCGCAGCGATGGACACGGAAAGACCGTCAAACACGGGGGTGGATTTTCCGGGATACGTGAACCGCACCTGCTCCAGGTCAATCGCGCCGGCGCGTATGTCCAGGGCAGGTCGCACCGGCAGCAGGGGAACTTCCGGGGTCTCGCGCAGCAGTGCGATGACGGCGTGCAGATCATACGAGGACGTGAGGATGTTCTTGATGTTGTCAACCAGGTCCCGTACGTACGACTGCAGAATAGTATAGGCAAAGGCCAGATACGCCATTGACTCGACCGTGGCCTTGCCGTTCAGCAGATACCAGACGCCACCGCCCAGCAGCAGCACCAGCATTCCAGTCAGCAACAGCCGCTGCACGATGGCGGCAAAGTTTGCCAGCGTGTAGGCGCGCAGGTTTCTGACCCGAAGCTGCTCGGTAATGTCGAGGAAGTTCGACTGCTCGACCGCTTCCTGGGCGTATGCCTTCGTGGTCGCCATCCCGCCGATGCTGTCCGCCAGGTACGCAATAAAGGAATCCTGCGCGGCGGCATATTCCCCCTGGGCGGGGCCTGAGATTTTGAATACGAAAAATGCGCTGACCGTGAACAGCAAGCCGACGTAGCCGATCATGAGCGCCGCAAGCACCGGGAAGCGCAGGGCCAGGAAGGCCGTGCTGCCGGCCAGCACCACAATCGTCGGAATGATGCGGATGAGTATCTGGTCTTCGAAAGTCTCGATCTTCTGCCGCGCCCGGCTGATTTTCGAGACGATGGCCCCAGTGAATGTATTGACGAAGAAGTGCTCGGACAGCTGCTGCACGTGGGCGAAGGCATCATCCAGCAAGGCCTTGAAGATCTTGGTCTCGAATATGTTGTAAATAATGAACGAGACGCCGAACAGCACCATCTGTACGAAATAGACGCCCAGGAACACGGCCAGGGCGTCGAGGATGGCGGTTTTGCCTTGCCCCAGCCTGATCGCGGCCAGGAAGTTGGACAGTGCCGTCGGCAGGTAGGTCTCGAGCAAGGCGGCCGCGACGAACAGGGAAAGAATGACTGTGAGCCGCCAGCCTTGCTGACGCCAATAGCCCGCGGCGAACGCAAGCACATCGAAAAAGGACAGCTGAGTTGAACGCATAGGGGGGCTGAAAGGCTCCGTCAGTATGGGGGAGAGTCAAGCGAAACAGTAACTTACCAGCCCTCGCTGCGCCTTGTTGAACCCTCCGTAGGCGAATTCTGACGGCCGTATCCGGGATGCCTCAATGGCGCCTGCGCGCCACCACGGCAGTATCGAGTCCCAATGGGAACTCTGACTGCTGTCCTGCAACACAGGAAAACGAAATCCACTCAACCGACGCCGCGCGACGGTGGGCGCACATTCACCCAATGGCTGGATGAGCTTGCCGATGGCGAATGCGATCAGGAAGAACTGATCGACGGCGTCCATGAGGAGATTGACTCGAACCCGGATGCCGGCTGGGAGCTGCTGGCCTTAATCGATCAGTATTATCGGCGCCACCGGATCGGCGCCGAGGACTTTCGCAGCCTCAACGTTGGGGTGCAGGCCATCCTGATGGGGGGCGTGCAAACGGCCGAGGTGACACCGGCGACGGCGCCGCCTGAGGAGCCACCGGTCAATGCCGCGCAACCCGCTGCACCAACCGGCCCACAAGCGGCACCGACTGCAGCCGCCGCCGCCCAACCGGCAGCGACTGTAGGCACTCAACCGCCACCGACGGCGGACGCACAACCGCCACCCGCGGCGGCCGCGGCCGCGCACGATACGGCGCGCCCTGCTCCCAGACGCGGCATCGCGGTCAATGACGTACTACGCAACCGCTACCGCGTGCAAAGGATATTGGGGCGCGGCGGCATGGGCACGGTATATGGCGCCACCGATCTGTACCGGCTGAACAGCGCACCCACGGATCTATATCGATTGAATGACGAGCCCGGTGACCAGAACATCGCGCTCAAAGTCCTGCATACGGAAGTCATTCAGCGCCCTGGCCTGCTGGCAGAGTTACGCCGCGAGTTTCAGATCCTGCAGTCCCTGTCGCATCCGAACATCGTTCGCGTACACGAATTTGATCAGGACGGCGACCTCACGTTCTTCACCATGGAACGACTGGATGGCGTCGCCCTGAGTCGGATGATCGCCGAACAGAAATCCGTGGCGCTGCATCGGCCTTACGCCCTCGCGATGATTCGACAGGTCGGCGCGGCAGTTGCCTATGCCCACTCGCGCGGCATCGTGCACGGCGACCTCAATCCGGCCAACGTGCTGGTCACGGATTCGGGCGAAATCCGTGTCCTGGACTTCGGCGCCGCCTACCGGATGACCCCCTTCCCCTCCGATCCGGTCATAGACGCGGACCCGGACGGTGACTCGCGGCCGTCCGTTGCCACACCCACATTCGCAAGTTGCGAGTTGCTGGAGGGCAAGGGCCCCACCGCGAGCGACGATGTGTATGCGCTGGCCTGTATCAGCTATGTACTGCTGACGGGTGAGCACCCGTTCCAATGCCGCAACGCCCTGGCGGCGCGCAAGGCCGGTCACGGACCGCGACGCCCTGCTGGAATCAGTAGTCGGCAATGGCGTGCGCTCAAAGCCGGACTCAGCTTTGACCGCAAGCAGCGCCCGGCCGATGCGCAAGCGTGGTTGGATAGCTTCCCATTGCCGTCGACCCCGACGCAGCTACCGCCCTTGTCGGCCCTCATGGCCGAGCCACCGACGCGCCGCCCCGTGGGTCCCTGGCTGACCTGCATCGTAATCGCGCTGGTTGCCGGCGTGTGCTGGTGGGCACAGGACCAATACCGTTTTATCGACAGTATCAGCAGCGGTGTCGAAGGCAGCCGTACAGTGGCGCCCCGGCAGCCGGTTCCTGCCGCGCCGGTCAGCAACCCATTAATAAATCCACCGGCGGCCAAGATTGCTTCGACCGTGCCCCCGGCTGCGGTCCCGCAAAGCACTGAGTCTGCAGTCGCCCCCGCCAAGGCAACTGCGCCGCGGGCCCCGCGCCCGGTGGCGGCGCCTGCGAGCGCCACGGCGGCAGTGGCCCAAATCGAAATGGCCGCAAGCACGGTCGAGGTACCTGACCTGCAGGCGGTAGCCAGCGTGCCGGTGCATCGTCGGCACAATTATCGAAGCGGCATCAGCTTCACCTGGTCGACTGAACCCGGCACGGCAAGATCCGGGCAGGACTTCGTGCCGGTCACATCCCGCACCGAATACATGCCCGCCGGCGACCCGGAGACGCGTCTGCTGGTGCCAATTGTCGCGGACCCACGCCGCCATGTGTCCAAGACGTTCTACGTGGTCATCAATACGGCCGGAGATGGGGCGACCCTCGGCTCGCGAGTTCTCACCATGGTCACCATACCGCCAATGCCTTAGGGCTTGCGTCGCGCTGCCACCTTCTCCTGCTCGTCCTCGCTGTGCCGCCAGCTCGCATCAGGGTTGTAGGCCACCATGGCCTTGCCGAGCATCCCCGTGTCCTGGCCCAGATCCTTTTCGTGCACGACACCGTCCGCGCCCACGATGAAGGTCATGACGCCCGAGGAGCGGTATTCCACCGGATAGGCGATGAAGGCGAAGCCCGCGGTCATCTTGCCGTTGCGCACGTAGTTCTTGGCGCCGCCACGGGCATTGGCCCCCTGCTGCGTGAGGACACGATACAGGTAGCCGTGGTACGCACTGGGCGCCTCGCTGCTCCTGCTCGCATCGGCCGCTGCGACCAGCGGGCCGATCGGGCTCTTGGGCTGCCCGGCGACCACGGGCCAATACAGGCCATTGTGCTGGCCCGCGTCACTGAAGAACTGCGCGGCGTAGCGGTTGTGCTGCAGTACGTAGTACTCCTTCTGCGCCGCGACCAGTGCCTGGCAGATGCGAATGGTCGCTACCTCATTCCCGCCGACCCGCCGGTAGAGGATTTCCTGCTTGCCTGCTTCGGTGTCGAAACGCCACGATTGCCCGGAAATCACCAGCGGGATGGGCATGGGCCAATTTCGCGCGCCGATATACAGCATGGTGCTGCCGTCGGGTTCGCGCACCAGACGGTGCATTTCCTGGTATCGACGTATGAAGGTGGCGCGGTCGCTGGCGTCCTCGGTGGCATCGCCCGATGAGACGATGGCGCCGGCCTGCGGCCCGAGCACTTCGAGCATCGCCCGCTCGTCGTTGCTCTGTGCGGCGTTGAAGAGAGCGATGCTCGCCGCCACCGGCGACGGATAAGTCTTCTGAGCCTGCGCGCGGGCGACGGTGGCAGTGCCTGCGGTCAGGACCATGACCGCCAGGAATGATTCAAACGTCAGTTTTGCTCGGTACACGGGGCATTCTCCAAATCTGCTGCGACTAATGATGCTCACGGGATCCCCCACCACCGCGAGAACCACCGGCTGCCCCTGCGCGCTCGCCGCCACCGGCGCGCGAGCCGCCACCCCCGACGCTGGCTCGGCCCCGCTCCGCGAGGCCGCGCGCCTGGCCACCATGGTCAAATCCGCTGAAGGCCCCCGAGCGCGTTCCGCTCTGGCCATGCGGTTCGGCATAGCCGCGCGCCGCCCCAGGATTGCCTTCGAAGGGTCGGCCTACCGCGCCACGATGGTCGATGGCGCCGCCGCGCCCGCCGCCGGCACGGTAGAAATTGTTCCGGTTATAGAAAGTGACGCTGTGGGAGACGTAGCGGCTGTGATTGAAGAGAACGGCATGGCGTCCCCAATCAAATCCCCAGTTCGGCCAACCCCAACCATAGTCGCCCACGAAGCCGATTCCGAAGCCCACACCGAACGACAGGTAAGGACCGCCATAGAAAACCCCGGGATACTCGTACCACTGCGGCCATATCGGTACGAGATCGCCATAGACCATCCACGGGTTGTATGCCGGGACATAGACGACATCGGTAGTGACCGGTTCGATGCTGATCGTCGAGTTCTGATCGGACACGGCCTGCTGCGGCGTGCTCTTCAGGTTCCCGGCCTGCTGCGCGCGCTGCCGCATGACCTGTACCGCATCCATCAGCTCCTGCTGCTGGTTGTAGTACGCGTCCCCCAGCGAGGAGGTCCAGGAAAGATTCTTGTCCATATTTCCCAGCACCGTCGGGAAGGCCGTCAGGGCCTTGACGCTCGGATCCCAGGGTTGCTGGTCCACAGCCTGACCCCGCGCCTGGTCCTTCAAATCGGGGTTCGCCTGCACCCATCGGTCCGCCTCGACGATTTCTTCGGGGAACGTGGATGCCGCCAGAATCTGCGCCACGAGTCTGTCCGGATACAGGGCAATGGGTGCTACCAGCTGCTGCAACTGCGCCGGTGATTCTTGGGTGTAGGCCGCCGCGGCAGCACCCGGTGGGCCCGTCTGCGCGGGCGGTGGCGCATCCTGAGCCAGGAGGGCCGCGGGGGCTATTGCGAACAACACGCCCAGGATCCCCGTAGGGACGAAAAGATTCATATTCTTCAATACTCCGCAGCGCACACGCGCCCGCGCCGCCACAGGTTGGGCATCATCGCGCGGGGCACTGCGGTATTCAGTTCGTTACCGTACACACTCCGGATTGCAACCTGTCCCCACCCAGGCATAGTGTTGCGAATCCTTGAGCAGGAGTCCGTTCATGACACCCACCGCACCATGGTCACTCAGGGGACGCTGGTCGCCCCTGGCGCTGGTGGCCACCGTTTTGCTGGCATCGGTTGGCTTTGCTGCAACCGATGCGGCAGCACCGGTGCGCATCGGCATCATCGGCACCGGCAAGATCGGCGCGCCCCTCGCCGAACTTTGGGTGCACTCCGGTCACGAAGTCATGATTTCCTCACGCCACCCGGAAACCCTGGCATCACTGGCCGCGAGGCTCGGGCCCAAGGCGCGGGTGGGTACGCCAGCCGAGGCCGCGGCATTCGGCGAGGTCATCATGCTTGCGGTGCCGTACGCCTCGACTCCCCAGGTCGGCCACGACTATGCGAAGCAGTTGGCCGGAAAGGTCGTGCTGGATGCGGGCAACCCCTATCCGGAGCGCGACGGTGCGATGGCGGAGGCGGCACGCGCCAAGGGCGCCGGCCCCTCCTCCAAGGAGTTTCTCCCCGGGGTGCGCCTGGTACGCGCGTTCAACTCGATCATCGCCGGCAATCTGCTCACGCAATCGAATCGGCCCGGTGATCGGATCGCGATCCCGCTCGCCGGTGATGATGCTGCGGCACTCAAGCAGGCGGCCGCGCTGGTTCGTGACGCGGGCTTTGACCCTGTGATCGTCGGCGATCTGTCGCAGGCGCGGCGCTTCGATGTCGGTTCACCCGTCTATGTGAAGCTGATGACTGCCAAGGAATTGCGCGCTGCGTTGAATTTGAAGTGAATAGACACTTATTACGCGTAACTCATTGATTTGATGGTCTACAGTCGGGTCCCATCTCTCCTGGTCGCGGCCGCCGCGATCCTTGCGGGTGGGCACGCGGAGCCTGCCGCCGCGCAATCTTCGGCACCGGCCGAGGTCACCGTGACCGCGAGTCGCGCCGAACTGGCGCCGCGGGTCTCAAAGTTCGTCAACCAGATCGCGGCCCGCCAGAACGATGAGGGGCTGCCGCGCTGGCAAGATCCGGTTTGCCCGCTCATTACCGGCCTGCCCCGAGAGGAAGGCGAATTCACACTCGGGCGCATCTCGCAAATCGCCATCGCGGCCAAAGTGCCGCTCGCCGCGGAACACTGCCGGCCGAATCTCTTTATCTTTGTGACCACCCAACCGACGCAGCTGCTGCAGGCAATGGCGGACCAGAAGCGCATCGTCACGTTTGGCGATGCGACACCCACTGTCGTCGATGAGTTCATCAAGACTCCGCGCCCGGTGCGCGTCTGGTACGACACCAGCATGCGAACGCCGGAGGGCACGCCCCCGAAGCAGGGTCTGCCGAGTGCGGCGCAGGTGCTCGGTGGCTCGGCCCTCCCCGGTCCCCCCGTGTACAACGATATGGACCGCACCAGCCACATTCTGCTCAGCAAGATATGGTCGTTCTCGTATGTGTTCGTGATCGTCGACCAGGCGCGGCTGCAGGCGGTCTCACGCGGCCAGTTCGCCGACTACGTCGCCATGGTGGGGCTCGCCGATATCAAGCCGGGGGTGCACCTGGGTGATGCCCAGACCATCTTGAAGCTGTTCGACGGCGCACCGCAGGCCGCACCCGATGGCCTCAGTGACTGGGATCAGGCCTTCCTGAAATCCCTGTACGCAACGGAACAGGTATCGAGGACGCAACGCAACGAGGTTGCGAACTCCATCGTGCGCGACGTGGTCCGGAAATGATCAGTGGCCACGCAGCAGCTGCATGACCCGCGCGCGGATGTTCGCGTAGTTGTCCGGTTTCAGCGGCCCGAGCACGCCGCGCTGCTCGGGGGGCAGGTGCGCGAGCGGATGGCCGTGGCTGCGGAACACGTAGTGGTCGAAGAATGCCTTCCAGGCCCGCTGCTCTGCGGGCGGGCGTTCCGCGATGGTGATCATGGCGAGTAGCAGGCTGGTGTAGGGCGAATCCGCTCCGGCGGCGAACGCATCCCACCAGTAGTTGACCAGACCGTTGAACGCTGCGAGCGACTCGACCTGGTGCCACCACAGCTTCGGCAAATACAGCGCGTCCCCGGCCTCGAGCTCGCAGACCCAGGCCTGGTCGCGAACCTCCTGGAACAACGGAAAGCGCGCGTCATCCGCTGCTGAGGATGCCGCGAGACTCACGGGCGGCCCGGCCATCGTGCGGTCAATGGGACCTACGTACAGGCGACCGATGAGCTCGGGCGCATAGAGCGTGAAACGGCGCCGTCCGGCAATCACGCAGGCCAGATTATCAAAGGTGTCGTAGTGACTGGACACGTTGGAGGCCGTGCCAAGCCATATTCGCGGCGACGTCTCGGCTGCGAGCAACGGCATGACGTTGCCGGGCGCGAATCCCGGCAGGCACTCCCGGCAGGGCGCGGAGCCGGCATAGACCGATTTTCCCTCCGGCGCGTCAACGGCAGCGAGGATCGCCTGCAGCGCCGCGGCGAATCCCATCATGCGGCGCTCGAAGTTGAATCCCTGCAGGCCCGCACCGTAATAGTATTTGCCGGCAATGGCAGGATCGCCGAAGAACACCTCGATCTGCGCGCCCGCATCGAACCCCGACAGGTAGTTCATGAGCGCGCGCGGTGAGTTCTGCGCAGCCCGCACGGCGGGCCAGTCAACGACCAGACCGCGCAGCACGACGGGCTGGCAGCCCGCCACGACCTCGCGCAGGAAGCGCTCCCGAGTCAAGTCCCGGCCGGCGATCTCGGTGGGCGCGCAGGACATGGATGACCTTTGGGGGGTGCCTATGCGCGCACGGCCGCGAGGTTTTCGGTGGCTTTCAGCATGCGAGCGTTCTTCTTGCGGGCCAGGATGGGAAACTGCTTGAGCGAGGCGATCATGAGGTGCATGAGGCGCAGGTAACCGAGCCGGAAGAGCTGCACGATGGTCTCATCGGGTAGCGCGCCTAAGGCATCCTGGCTCACGGTGTACAGGCCGGCGCACTCGCGCTTCGTGCCATCGTCGAACTCGGCCTCGAGGGACACCGGCTCGATGAGCTTCAACTGCAGTAGGGCGGTGATGAAGGAGCGCGTGACCGTGATACCGGAGCTTAAGTCCTGGAAGGCCCAGATGATGCGTTGCAGGTAACGCGAGGGCTCCCCGAACTCGGTGAACAGCGCGGTGCCGTCCGCGACTCCGACGCGCGGATGATCCAGGTCGATCGCCACATCAGGCCCGTTTGCGTGAAACGGCACACGTTGCAGGCCCAGCGGTCGGTAAAATTCCAGGTCACGCCACTCCTCGAGAAAGAGATTCTCCCCCTCATCGAACCCGAGCATCACCCCACAGTAAAACTCGCCGGTATTCGCATCCTTTGAGAACAGGATCGGGTAGTGCACGACTAGGAGCGGAAATTCCTTGGCGATGACGTGCGTAAAGCACTGGTTATCGCCATAGGCCGCCGCGGCCCGGGCATCGACCTTGAGTGTCTTGTGGGTTTCTTTGCTGAGCGGAACGATGCGCGTCATAGGGAACTCAAACGGGCTGCAGGCCGTATTGGTAAATCTTGTTCAGGAGCTCGCGGTTGGTCGGCAGCCGCGCGCGCAAATCGCCCGTGGCTTGCTCATTCTCCCGCACCAGGCGGCCCGCGGCGGTTGCCGTGTCGGCGGTCTCCTCCGGCATTACCTGTGTCTTGAATCCCATACCGTACAGCACGTACTGGTAGCTGGCCGCGGGGAAGACCTCCTCGAGGCGGTCCAGTTCATCGAAGAACCAGGGAGAATGGTAGGTCCACAGCGTCAGCAAGTCCTGCAGTCGCTCCGGTACCGTCGCCGGGTCGACGTTGTCGCGCCAGAAGGCGGAGTCGGTACGGCGCGTGAGCACATAGTGCAGCTTCAGGAAGTCGATGATCCGACCGAAGCGATACAGGGTCACTTCATTGAAGCGCTTGGCGACGATGTCCATGACCTCCCGGCACGCGGGCATCTGCTCGGCCAGCAGCTTCGCGGACAGCTCCACCAGAACGATGGCGGAGGACTCGAGCGGCTCAAGGAAGCCACTGGCCAGCCCGATGGCGACGCAGTTGTTCTTCCAGAAGATCTCGCGGTGCCCGGCGCGGATCGGGATCTTGCGCACCGGCAGATCCTTGTGCTGCGCTCCGATATAGCGCAACAGCGTCTCGCGCGCCTGCTCCTCGGTCGTATGCCGGCTCGAGTAGACATAGCCCACGCCGCGCCGCGTCGGCAGACAGATGTCCCATGTCCAACCCGCATCGTGCGCCGTGGCGATCGTGTGCGAGGCCATGGGCGCATCCGGCGTCTCGAACGGCACCTGCACGGCGAGCGCCGTATCGCAGAACAGGACGTCGCTGCAGGATTTGAAGGGGACACCGAGCGTCTTGCCAATGAGCAGCGCCGCAAAGCCGCTGCAATCGACGAACAGATCCCCGGCAATAGTCCCGCCCTGCCGCGTCAGCACGCTCTCGATGTCACCGGACTCGCGCTGTTTGACTTCGGTGATGTCCGCCAGCACATGGCGCACACCGAGCTTCTCGGCACAATGCTTCGCGAGGAACGGCGCGAACTTGCCGGCATCCAGATGATAGGCGTAGTTGGCCGGCGCCCGATACTCCGCATTGGTGATCAACTTCGGTGCCAGCCCCGCATCGCACAGCCGCCCCTGGGGCGTCACGAAATCGCAGAAGCTGCGCCCGTCCCCGTCCCGCAACCAGTGCGGCGCGAGATTCACCTTGGTAAAGCCTTGCGGCAGCATCAGGGGGTGATAGTAGGCGTCATGCTCGGCGCCGCTCGTCCAGCCGGTAAACCTGCCGCCCTGTTTGAAGGCCGCGTCGCACTCCCGGAACAGGGCGGTCTCAGATACGCCCATTCTTTCCAGGGTTGAACGCATGGTTGGCCACGTGCCCTCGCCTACACCGATGATCTTGATGTCCGGCGATTCCACCAGCGTGACGGAGAAGCTGCCGGCCTTGATCCGCGCCTGGTGACGGGCGGCGATGATGCCGGCGGTGAGCCACCCCGCCGTTCCGCCACCCACGATGACGACCGATTGTACCGCTTCGACCACTGACCGCACTCCGCAAGATCTTGCGTGCAAGAATATCACGTAAATAAAAGGGGCCGCCCCGCGGCGGCCCCGAAAGTCACAGATTCAGGTGGTCTTAGAACTAGAACTTTGCGCGGAAGCCCACCGTGAATGACCTGCCGTACTCCACCAGATTCAGCGTCTGGTTCGAGAAGCGCCCATAGCTGTGGTAGATGGAATCCGTCAGGTTGAGGGCCTCAAAATAACCGGCCAGATACTTGGTGAACTGATACTGCGTGCTGAAGTCCACTTCCGTCGAGGCCGCCAGGTACACCGGCTCGTTGCCGAAGGCACCGCTGCCCTGTTCCTGACCCAGCCCCAGCAGCTGCGTGCCCTGCCACTGCAACGTCACTCGGGCCTGCAGTCCGTGCGCATCATAGAAGCCGATCAAGTTGGCCGAGTTACCGACACCCGTCAGGGCGAACTGATTGGAAGTCAGGGTCTCATTGTCGAAGTTCTTGTTGCTGTGGACGTAGGTGCCATTCAACTGCAGTCCGAATCCTAACGGCAGCATCTGCTGCGCGATGAATTCCACACCATGCACGTTCGCCGACAGCGCGTTGGTGACCGTGGACTCGGAGAACACCAACGTTTGACCGGTGGTGTTCGAAAGTGGGCCACCATTGTTCGGGTTTATCGCCGGAGCCGGGTCGATGATCCCGGGAACCGTTACGAGACTCACGCTGGAGCTGGGGAAGTTCGTTACGTGCTTGAAGAACCCATCCAAGGACACGTAGCTGTTCGCCGCGTAATACCACTCCGCACCGAGGTCGAAGTTATTCGACAGATACGGCAGCAACCCTGGATTGTTGCCCGTTGCGCTGAGGGCATTGACGCGCCCGCCGTAGGTCGTATTCGGGATGAGCGAGCCGTTTGGCGGCGCATCTTCGGTCCGCGAGTAATCCGCACGCACCTTGATATCCGGGGTCACCAGCAGATTCAAGTCCAGCGACGGCAGGAAGTAATGGTAGGAGCTGTGGACCGTCGTCCAGATCGGCGGCTGCTGTGTCGTGAATCCATAGGCCGACGGGTCGCCCGCTCCCTCCCATGTCACACCGACGAGGGGCGAGGAGAGGCCCGCGATCGTCTCCTGCGTATTCTGATACCGCAGGCCACCATTGATGACCAGCTTCATGTCGCCGAGCTTCACGTCCTGCGTCGCGGTGACGAACGGCGCAAAGTCCGAGCGATCCACGTGCTGCGAAGCACCTGAGTTCACTGCCTCCTGGGGGATGCCACCGGCATAGGCGGGAAACCCGTTGTAGCCAATGGTGTCGATCGGCTGCTTGATCAGGTAGGCGAGCACCGCGTACGGGTTGTACTTCAGCAAACTCGAGGGCAGGTTGCCCGTGCCGCTGTAGCCGGGCAGCCATGGCGTGATGCTGACCTGCGTGAACAGATTTGCCGGCAGCACCTGACCGGTGGAGTTGCCCGAGGCCGACCCGTAACCACCCCACAGCTGCCAGTAGTTGTTGGTGAAGGTGTCGCTCTCATTCGTATTCCAGATGTCATCGATGAACTGGGCGCCGAAGTTGACCTTGGTGTTCTCCGTCTTCCAGCTCAACTCGAGCTTCGCCTGGTTGATCTTGTCCGTATTCTGCTGGCTCTGCAGGGGCAATACGTGCGATCCGATAATGAATGGGTTCAGTCCGTTGGAGTTCGCTGCGGCGACCACCCCGGAGCCTGACGCCACGCTGTTCGGGCCGTAGGCGCTCCAGTAAGGCACCGTGTTGCCGTTCTGGCCAAGCACCAGGCCGCCCGTATAATTGTTGGTCGCGCCACCGAAGCCGACGTCGGCGTCGATATCGGTGTAACCGTTGTTCGGGTTGTACTGCGACTCGGACTGATCGATATCGAAAATCGCCGACCACTGGTCATTCATGTCCCACTTGACGTTGATGCCCGGGGTATTGGTGACGATATAGTTGGTGGCGACAAACGCGTTGAAATCCGTCGGCCCGGTGAAATTGAAGTTGGTGATGGTGCCATTGCCGTCCTGCACCGCGCCGGGGAAGGCGTTGAACCAGGTGCTGCGCTGCCAGCGTTGGTCGTGCTCATCGTCGGAGGAGTAATTGTCGTCCAGGGTGATGAGCACGGCATCCGTCGGATGAAACTGCACCGCCACCCGGCCGTCCTTGCGCCGCGAGTCGGTGTTCTCGAGGTACATCGCCATGTCCTGGGGAAACCAGGCCGGCACCGTGCTAGTGCCCGTGGCGTTGGTCCCCACCGTCGCGCAGCCGGAACCGCTGGGCGCAACGGCGTAACTGGAGCAGGCAAGATGCGTCCCCTTCCAGCCCACGACGTCCTGATGGTGGCCCTCGATGTGGCTGTCCAAATAGTCCGCGTCGACCAGAATGCCGACCGTACCGTCGAAGAAGGTGTCGCTCACCAGCGCGCCAAACCCGGGCCTGACGGAGCTGGCCATCTGATAGTCGTTCGCCTGACCGAATACCTGGGCGTGCGGCCCGGGTTGGTCGAACGGATTCGGGAACTTGACGTTGACGGTTGCACCGACAGTACCCGTGGATAGGGCCATGTCGGGGGTCTTGAGAACGTCCACTTCCCCGACATAGACAGCGCTGAAGTCGGAGAAGTTGAAGGTTTGTCCATTACCCGAGGCAATCGGCCGACCTTCGATCAATACTTCGTTGAACGAGCCGCCGAAGCCACGAACGTTAATGCCCTGGGTCTGGCCGGTGGCCGTCGGTGCGCCGGCGGCGCTCGAATAGTTGAGGCTTCCGCGGTTCACCGTCACGCCCGGGATGCGCGCGATGGCGTCGCCGATATTGGCGTCCGGGAATTGGCCGATGTCCTCAGAGGAGATCGCATCCACCACGCCGATGGCGTTTTGCTTGATATCCATGCTCCTCTGCAATGAGGCACGGATACCGGTGACGACCACTTCCTGCAACTGGTCGTCGCCCGACTGTGGCGTAGCGGCCGGCGGCGCGGTCTGCGCAAAGAGCGGAGTGCACACAGCAGCGGTCGACACACCCCCCAGGACGGCGCGTACTACCCCACGGATCTGTCTATTCGAACTTATATTCTTCACTTGAAACTTCCCCTTGCGACGGACGGATCGTCGGCAGCAGCCTCGGGCAAATGGCGCAAGGCTTGCCGCACGTTCACGGTAAGCGATTGATGATGGTTACTACGCTGAGGAGCGGCGCATGCGATGAGACGCGGAAGCACACGCAGCTGACCTTGTTGGCCCCGTTGTTCTTGCGGTGAGCGCGGACGAGCCGGCTCGCTTCCCCCTTTCGATTCGCATAGTCCCGCCCCTTCGGGTCCACCCCTCGCGCAGTCGTTCGTTCATGGCTCGAGCCGCTTGCCGAGCTGCCCATTCTCACCGCGCCGTGTTAGCGCTCCCATAATTACGCGTAGCGAGCAGTGTGTCAAGAGGCTCACAGCCTGGTGCCCTTGAGATCTCAACGGGGTGCCCCGCAGGGAAGTTGTGCAGGGTGCCAATGAAACGGCATGGAAAGCGGGTTTCCGCACGCCGCGCCCGGCCATTGGCCATGCGGCTCGGCGGCAGGAAATCGGCATCGGCCAGCAAATCTGCTGCGCAGACGCAACGAATTGGCTGGGGACAGTCGCATAACGCCCTAGCGGGCCGCTCTGATCCCGCCCAGGCCGTGCACCGCCGGCCACGCGCGTGTTCGATGGGGGGCTGGGCCGCCGCTGCGCTCTGGTTCGCCCTCGGATCGATGCCGCGGGCCATGGCTGGCTTGGCCTTTCGTGTCACGCGGTTCGCCGGTTTCCGCACACCCCTCGTGCACGAGAGGCCCCAGGAGCTGACCACACGCGGCCTAGCGCTTAGGAGCTGGCACTCCAGGCTTTGTTGACTTCGCAACACCCGAGTGCGACAGCATGGGATCCCGATCCTGATGGCCACCTTATATATCCATATTCTGGGCGCAGCCGGCGCTCGCCTACGCCATGTAGCGACAATCGGCCAGAGGCCGGGGCGCAAACTCGGTCATCATCAATGGTCGGGCCGCGTCGGTACCTTAATACGGAGGTGCCGGTTGCCGGTCGGGAGAGAAAAGGTATGAGACGCATTCTATTAATAGGGCTCTTTGTCGCCGCGCGAGCAATGGCCGCGGATGTCGGAGTCTCCGTCAATGTCGGCCAACCCGGATTCTTTGGTCAGATCAATATCGGTGATGTCCCGAACCCGCAGCTGGTTTATGCGCGTCCCGTCGTGATTCACCGGGATCCTGCGTTCTCCGGACCGGCGCTGTATCTGCACGTGCCGCCTGGACACGAGAAGCACTGGGCGAGGCATTGCGGTGAATATCACGCCTGTGGCCGCCCCGTGTACTTCGTGCGTGACGATTGGTACAACCGCGAATACGTGCCGCGCCATCAACATCGTGACGTGGATCACGGGCATGACCACGACCATGATCACGATCATGACCATGACCATGATCATCACGAGTAAGCAGTAGAATCGCTCGTGCCCCTGGTCGGTTAGGCTGGAACTCGACAACGGCTTCTTAGCCTAACCGGTCAAGCCGACCAGGATCCGCATGCCCCCTCAGGGGACGAGTTCACGGATCATGCGCCTTGCGATGTTGGGACGTTCCTTTGCAAGCGAGCGCTGGGGCGTGTACAGCATTCTCAGGAATGCCTGGTCCCAATCGCTCAGGCCTTCCGGGGCGGACTCAGGGGGGCCGTCGAACAGCCTCAGAATGGTCCGCGCATCGCCGAGGTGCGCAGTGCGCTTGATTTGCGCAAGACTCACCATGGCCACGTAGTCGGCAAACTGCTTCTGCGATACGCCCGTCAACCGCGCTCGATCAACGACGACGACGACAGGTCCAAAGGTTCCGATTCCGTTGCCGACGCCATGACCGTTGTGCCAGACCCATACGGGCCCCGGCTGGTCGATGAATTGATCGATTTGGAACTGTGTCGCACGCCTAAGCAAATCACTGTGCCGCAGGAATTCCTTCGGTTGCGGTGTCACATAGATGCGAAGATTTGGCTGACAGCGCGATTTGGCGGCCAGCCATGCTCCTCCGGCAGCGCGCGCCGTGGACCAGATGCGCTCAAGAATGTACTGGCCCTCTTCCTGGCGAAGGCCCTTCAGGTAAGGGCATACCGGCGCGCCCCAACGGGCCAGCTGGTCTTCGGGACCCGCAGCTGCGATGCCATATACGAACGTAGCGGCTTCCTGGACCAACTCATTGCGCTGCACCCAGTCAAGTTTGCGGCGTCGCGCGGTCACTTCGACCTCCTCCAGCGCCTCAGCCGGATTGTTCGAAGCGGTGTCAGCGGCAGGGGCGGACGCCGGCTCAGCGGCGCCCGCCGCGTTGAAACCCGCAACGACCAATGCCGCGATTAATATTTGTAGCCCGCGACACCTGAATAGCTCCCGAAGTGACTGGCGATTGGGAAGCACAAATCTCTCCGGTAATGGCCTCGTCCAGGACTAGAGCGCGTGGAGCCAAAGGCGGGTCACTGATTTTTCATCCAGGTACCGCCCTAGCCGGGCCGGAGTTGAACCGACGACCTACCGCTATTAAGTTTGTGGTCGATGCCGCACAGGTGCGCGCC
>DATHOA010000298.1:0-3172 GCA_035485475.1 Steroidobacteraceae bacterium
TGAGCTGCTCGGCATGACCGAACACATTGTTATCCGTCCAGGTGACCGTGCCACTGCCACCCAGGTCGCTGGAATAGGCGCCCAGCAGGTTCACCCCATGGCGCTTGCGTTCGGTGACGCGAAAGGTCACCGGCACCGACCCATCCGGATCCGGCGCCGGCGCGGTGCTGACCGCTACCGTACCGAAGACCCCCATGGCCAGCAGGTTGCGCCGGGCCTTATCAATCGCCGCCGCGCTGTACGGGTCGCCGCTGTGCATGCCGAGCCGCGACACCACGCTGTCGCGTTGCGTGCGCTGCAGGCCGGTCACCTCAATCGCGCCGAAATGGGCGGTCTTACCCGTGGTCACCGTATAGATCACATCCAGTTCGCGCGTGTCCGGCTTTTCATAGGCAACCGGTCCCTCCACCTTGGCGAAGGCATAGCCTTGGTCCTGCAGCGCCCGCAGCAGGCGTGTTCCGGCATTGATCACATCGGCGGCGACGGCGGGTTGCCCGGCGTGCAGGTCCAGCAACCCGCGCTTGGCAGGCGGCAGGTCGCCCTCGAGGGTAATTTTTCCCAGGTGATAGATCGGTCCGGGAACGTACGAGACGACTACCGCCGCCTCCTTGCCGGCCGGCATCGCAGCGAGCTTGTCGGACAGGTCGGCACTGGTCAGGGGCTCCCCATCGATGGTCGCGGTCACGGCGCTTTGATAGTAGCCGTAGCTTTCCAGGACGGTCTTCAGTCGCGTCATGTCGCTGCGCGCGCGCAGCACCAGTCCCAGGGGACTCACGGGCGCCGACTTGCGCAGGCTTACCAGGTCCGAGCTGTCCGAGAGCGTGGAGGCGATATCGCGTGCCACCGGTCCCTCCAGGCGCACTTTGTAGCCTTGCGGATCGGCACTCCAGGCTGGCAGGGCCACGCCCACCGCCAGCGCCAACCATACGCCGACCAGCGTGGCACGGCGGCCGGCGGGGTCTGAATTTGCGGCCAGGGATGGGGCCGTCAGGGGATTCAGATTCGGATCAGACCAGCGCCTTGACGGCTGCCTGAATACCCGCCGAATCCAGCCCCTGGTAACCAATCTGCTGCCATAGCCCGCCACATCCTTCTCGATATACACCCAGGTGGTTGTAACGCCCCTTGAAGCCAACCTGCAACAGCTGAGTACCGAAGCGGCCACCCAGACCGGTTCTAACGTTCCAACCTTCCGTGAAGAGTACAAAGGGCGCCACGGCCAGTCGGGCCATCATGGCTTTGTCGATGATGTTCAGTGTGGCCTTGTTGACCAGTCCCACCTTGATGCCCTGCTCCTGCAGGTTGATCAGCGCATCGAGCGCCCGGTACACCGTCTCACCGGTTGCCACGATGTAACCACCCCCCGCCGGGGCTTCGCGCACCACGGTGTCGACATTGGGGTCAAAGGGCTTGCCGGCGTAGAGGGGCTTGCCCTGCTCATCCAGGATATCGGGTACCGCCGCGCGGGTGCTGAACAGGAAGCGCAGTCCCGGGTCGTTGAAGATGCGCTTCACGCAAGCGGCGAACTGATGCTGATCGGCGGGGAAGTACAGGCGCGTCGTATCCGGCCCATGCAGCGGCGCGACGCCACCGTCGGCGAGCATGCTGTTGATGCCGAAGTGACAGGTGTTGTCCGCCATGTCATCCACACCGCTGTGGCTGAAGTGCGCCAGGACATTGGAGAAGTTCAATCGCGCCATGGTGACTTCACTCATGACCATCTCGAGGAAGGCGCTGAAGGTGCCGAACACGGCCTGGTTGCCCTTGGCTGCGCCGAAGCCCGCTGCGGCGGAGTAGTTGCCGCGTTCCATGATACCGCCGCGCACGAACACTTCCGGGTGTGCCTTGCGGATATGGTGCAGCCCGCAGGAACCCTCCAGGTCACAGTCGAAGACCCGCACGCTGGCCACGCGCTGTTCGGGCGTCATTTCATCGAGAATGCCGTTGATGAGCTTGCCGAAGTCATCGCGATTCTTGCCGACGCCGCTGGAGCCGCGGAAGGTCAACGGTGACTTGTCGGGCACCGCGGCTTTGAGCAGCGCGATGGCGTCATCATAGCCGCCGCGCTGCTGCAGGTATTTGATCGCGGTATCGGCCTTCAGCACCTCATGGGCATGGGGACTGCCCTCGGCGCCGGCAATACCGGCCGCCATCGGCCGCTTGATGATCAGCGCATGCGGGCGCGTGTCGCTGAAGGCGCGGCACAGGTCCACGTACAGCGCATCCAGGTCCTCGCCCATCGTGGTTTCTGCAGTCATGCCGTAGCCCGTGAGCGTGCGCGTCAAGTCGTAGCCCGGCAGGTACTCCTGCGGGTGCCCCGCGATGGTGACGTTGTTGTCATCCACCAGGACCTTGATGTTCAACTGCTGCGCCACGGCCAGGCGCGCAGCCTCGGCGTCATCGCCTTCCATCTGGCTGCCATCCGACCCCAGCATCACCACGGCCTTGCCCGGGTTCGCCATCGCGACCCCATTGCAGAAGGCCCACATGTGTCCGAGGCGTCCGGAACTGAACTCCACCCCCGGCGTCACTCCCTTCTCCGGGTGGCCCGGCAGCCCGGCGTCGAACTCGCGATAGTGCAGCAGGCGTTCGGCGGGCATGTGCCCGTTGAGTACGGACAGCAGGTATTGAGTCGCCACCCGATGGCCGGCCTCGTCATAGAACACCGGCACGATGGGTGCGCCACCGGCGATGAAGGCGCGGACGATCATGAGCTCGGGCACCGTGTCATAGGCACCGCCGGTATGACCCGACAGGCCCCGGGCGCCGGCCAGGGCCGTGAAAAATACGATGGTGTCGCGGGCCAGTTGAATGTTCTGGCGCAGGCCCGCGCGCTGCTCGTCGGTAAGGGCCGTGACAGCTGGATTGAGCTTCAGGGGCACTAGTTTGCCCAGGTCGATCGGGAACTTTTCGGTGGTCATGATTAAGCGGCTACTTAAGACAATTGATGGGGCTGAAGTGCGCCTAAGCATAACCCACGGGGGGGCAGCGCGTGGGCGTCGACCTGTTTATGCTTGGAGTCATGAAAGCCATGAAACTCGGCCGTAACGGCGGACTCGAGCGACTGAAACTGGTTGATCTGCCGGAGCCCACGGCCCCTGCAGCTGGGGAAATCCAGGTCCGCATCCACGGCAGCTCGCTGAATTTCCACGACTATGCCGTGGTGCGCTTT
>DATHOA010000299.1:0-3361 GCA_035485475.1 Steroidobacteraceae bacterium
TCCCGTTCTGCGGCGTTGAGCTTCACGACATATTTCTTTACGGCGATCTCTTTAGCGGCCACGAATCGGCTCCGTCAGAACGTTGCGGTGCCATCGATTCGTAGATTCTACTCACTGTCAATGACGGGGGGTACTAGACCAGATGTTCGCCTGAGACCGGGGCGACCCGTCTCACAGTATGCAGGCTTTCGAGGATTGCGCTGGATGGTCCGGCGCGGAGCCTCATGCATAGGAGACGGGTCATGGGACAGTGTATCATCTATGTTGGCCTTGACGTGCATAAGGATACCATTGCGGTCGCGCTGGCCGAAGCGGGTTTGCGGGGAGAAGTGCGCGAGCACGGGAAGATCGCCAATACACCTGCCGCCTTGAAGGCGTTGACTGAGAGGGTGGCCGGTAGAGGAAGAGAGCTTCGGTTTTGCTACGAGGCCGGACCGTGCGGCTATGGCATCCAACGACAACTCAGCGCAATTGGGCATGAATGTGCCGTGGTCGCTCCATCGCTGATCCCTCGCAAGCCAGGCGAGCGGATCAAAACGGATCGACGTGATGCGATAAACCTTGCCAAACTGCACCGCGCCGGAGAACTGACCCCTGTCTGGGTGCCCGATCAGGCGCACGAGGCAATCCGTGATCTCGTCCGTGCGCGCCAGGCGGCGGTCCGCAGCCTTCGTCAATCCCGCCAGCAATTGTCCGGCTTCCTGCTGCGCCACGGCCATCATTATCATCGCCCAGCGTGGACGTTGCTGCACCGGCGCTGGTTGGCCAGCCTGAAGTTCGACCAGGCGGTGCATCATATCGTGCTGGAGGATTGTATCGCAACGATCGAGGCGGCGACGGCCCGACGCGATCGCCTGGAGGCAGATATCGAAGCCGCGTTGCCAGAGTGGTCTCTCGCACCAGTGGTCGAAGCGCTGCAAGCACTGCGCGGCATCGGTCTGGTGGCCGCAGCCACATTAATGGCTGAACTCGGCGATATCACCCGCTTCCCCAACCCTCGCCAGCTCATGGCGTATCTTGGTCTGGTGCCGTCGGAGCATTCCAGCGGCCGCACACGTCGCCAGGGTGGAATCACCAAGGCCGGTAACGGCGCGGCACGACGAATGCTCATCGAGGCGGCATGGAGCTATCGCTTTCCTGCACGGATCAGCCGAGAGCAGTTATTGCGGCAGGAACGTCTGGCCAAGCCGATCCGTGATATTGCCTGGAAGGCTCAGGAACGGTTGTGCCGACGCTATCGCGCGCTCGCCCGGGCCGGAAAGCTGCCAACGGTGATCACCGCCGCGATTGCGCGCGAGCTTGTGGGCTTTATCTGGGCGATTGCTAAAGAGGTACAGTCCGCAGCTTCCTGAAGGGAGAAGAACGGCAACTTTGCACTCCAAGGGAGTCGCCATACGCAACTACAACATCCAATGCTGAGCAAGGTTGGGGGCACGGTCACGGCCAGGAGAACCCTCGAGTGTACTATCAGCCGGATTCATCTGACGCTGGACACTAGACCGAGGACGCTCCGCGACGCATCAAGGTCCGGCGATAACCAACCCGCGCATCAGAGCATGATCAACCGTCGTTTCATGATCGTGCCCCCTGCCTTGCTCAGTGGCGGCTATGCTGAACAACTTGAAGGACAAGAAAGGAATTTCTGTGCCTGCAGCTTGAAACGGCGAACATGAGAGTACATCGATTCCGTGGAACCGACCGGTTGTGCCCCGATTCCCCAGAGTCCCCCACATGCTGTAGTTGTGAGCCGGTCACAAGCACAACGGTTGGGCACGATGGCAGCACCTCGGCGGGTAATCGAGATCTCGATTGGAGCGACTGACTTGATTGAACTGGAGGCGATCGCGCGGTCTCGAACGGAGTGGGCCTGTCGGGTCCAACGGGCGCAAATCCTCCTGGCCTATCGCGCCAACCCGTCGACCTACGCGGTCGGTGAGGCGATCGGCGTGACCCATCAGACCGTGCAACGATGCCTCGATCGCGCGGTGCGGTTTGGCGTGATGGCGGCGCTCGACGACAGCCCTCGGCCTGGCAAGGAGCCGACGATTACTGACGATGCCCGCGCATGGGTGGTGTCGCTGGCCTGCCAGAAGCCTAAGGAAGTGGGATATCCGCACGAGCTTTGGACAACGCGGCTGCTGGCGCGCCACGTCAGAGAGAATGCCGAGGCGGCCGGGCATCCCTGCCTGACGCGCCTCGCTCAAGGCACGGTCTGCAAGATCCTCGACCAACACGATGTGCGGCCGCACAAGGTGCGCTACTACCTCGAACGCCGCGACGATGCCTTCGAGCAGAAGATGGCCGAGGTCCTGTGCGTCTATCGTGAGGTCGCGGTTTTGCGCGCCAGCGAAGGTGCCCAACCGAACGTCGCGATCATCTCCTACGACGA
Source organism: Steroidobacteraceae bacterium (assembly GCA_035485475.1). Taxonomy (GTDB): domain Bacteria; phylum Pseudomonadota; class Gammaproteobacteria; order Steroidobacterales; family Steroidobacteraceae; genus DAIDKA01. The sequence continues at coordinate 2,390 of DATHOA010000299.1, forward strand.
GAAGCCCGGAATCCAGGCGATCGGGAACACCGCCCCCGACCTGCCACCGCAGCCGGGGTCTCATGCGGGCTGGGCGCGCGATCATGAATACAAGCGTCATGGCACGCTGAGCCTGCTCGCCGGGATCGACCTGCTCACGGGCAAGGTTCACGCCTGCGTCGAAAATCGCCATCGCTCGCGGGAGTTCGTCGGTCTGCTCAAGAAACTTGACGCCGCTTATCCAACCGACACCGCCATCAAAGTGATCCTCGACAACCACTCTGCCCACACCTCCAAGGAAACCAAGAAGTGGCTCGCCGCCCAGCCCGACGGCCGCTTTACCTTTGTGTTTACCCCGAAACATGGCTCGTGGCTCAATCTGGTGGAGGGCTTCTTCTCCAAGATGGCTCGATCCGTGCTTCGCCACATTCGAGTTGCGTCCAAGGAGGAACTCAAGGCGAGGATCCTCGCCTACCTCGATGACCTCAACCGAGCACCCGTCATTCATACTTGGACTTACAAGATCGATACGGCCGCGTGATACGAGTCGTTCCACGGAAACGCTGTACTAGTTACGTTCAGGCGACGCTCTCCCGGGACATGCCCCTCTACTCTACGTGTCATCTGGGACGGAGATCGCAAAGCCATTCAACGTCATCGAAACGAAGCAATAATGTCCAACCAAGTACACGATCTCACGTGCGCCCTCCGCACCGAACATCGCGAGTGCACGATCCCAAACTGGGGCCGCCAAAACGCCGCCGTGCAATAGCGCATTTGCAGCGTCGTAGCCAACGCTCTCCTCATCCGACAGGTCCGGTGGTCTAACGCCTGCTGCAATCGTCGATAGACGCTGCGCACTCATTCCGTTCGCCATCGCGACGGTACCGTGAGCGTAGATTTCGTAGGTCGCGCCGAACCGCGCCCCAACCACGAGGATGACGATTTGCCGGACCATTTCCGGCAGGTGGCGGAAGTGCGTCATGGCTTTTG
>DATHOA010000300.1:0-3650 GCA_035485475.1 Steroidobacteraceae bacterium
AGCAGCAGGCCGTCCGCCGACACGAAGGTCGCGCTGCAGTTGGCGAGGCGCACACTGGCATCGCGCACCCGGTTGAGCCATTCGGGCGACAGATCCACGCCGTACTGCTGGCGGACGGCGCCGGTTGGCAGCAACTGCAACGGCCACATGCCTTCTTCCGCACGGGATTCAGTACCGCTGAGCGCGGCCGCAGCGAGCAGCACGGCGATCGACCAGGCGCGCAGCTTTTTCAAAGTGCTCCCGTCAGCAACAGCAGCAGGGTGCCTTCGGGCGCCTCGAGCAGGGCCGCACCCTCCATCGCCAATTCGCGCGGCAGCGCGCTGTCGAAGGGGACGCCCAAGGCGCGCAGCCGGTCAATTTTCCAGCGCATGGCTTCCTCGCAGAACACCAGTGCCGGGGCCGGCAACAGCTGCGGCGCATGCAGTGCCAGATCGATGCCATCGCTGGTCAGGCTCTGATGGGCATAGGGATCGGTCTGCGGTGGCATGGCCACGAACCCCAGGGGTTCCCAGAAGGATGCGACGGCGAGCGGATCGCGCGCGGGCATGCCGTAGTGGCCGAAGTAGCCGCAGGCCGCACCTTCCTCCACGGCGGGCAGCGCCGGGGAGAAGGTCCGCGCCGCCAACATGCGGATCTTCTGGCCGGCCGGGTCGTTGAACTCGATGCGGTTGAACACTTCCGGATCGGTCTGGCGCAGCGACAACCTCACGCCGGCGGCGCTCAGGGAGTCTGCGACCGCCGCCAGGTCCGGATGGATGAAAGTGAGCGCCGAGAACTGCGGCGCCTCGTGCAATCCCAGCACCGCGCGGCCGTCCGTGACCACCGCGTAGGGATGCGGCCACGCATCCCCGGTGGGCGCCTGCCAGAACCCCAGGCGCTCGTAGAAATCGAGCGAAGCGCGGATGTCGGCGGTGGCAATGCTGAGCTCGTGAAATCGTCCCGGCATGAAGGCCTAAGGCGCCGGAACTCAGGCCGCAGTGCCGCGCGGCGTGCGCGCTGGCCTGACATCAAAGCCGGTATCGACCCAGCCCTGCACGTGCTGGCCGATCAGATCCGCGAGGAAGCGCACATGCCCGCCGCTGGCGTTCAGCGCCGGCACATACTCGAACTTGCGTCCTCCGGAGTGCATGAAGCGGTGGCGATTTTCCATGGCGATTTCCTCGAGGGTCTCGAGGCAATCGACCGCAAATCCCGGGCACACCACCGTGACATCGTCCACGCCCCGGGCGGGCAGTCGCGTCATCTGCTCAAAAGTATAAGGCTGCAGCCACTTGGAGGGTCCGAGCCGGGACTGGAAGCTCACGCTCCATTCTCCCTCCTTGAGCAGCAGTTCATCGGCGAGCAGGCGTGCCGTGCGGTGGCATTTGAAGAAATACGGATCGCCCTTGTCGAAGTAGGCTTCGGGGATGCCGTGAAAGGACAGCAGCAGGTGACCGGTGCGGCCGTGCTGCTGCCAATGCGCCTGGATCGAATCGCGCAGGGTGGCCGCGAAACCCGGATGATCGTGGTAGTCGGCGACGAAGCGCAGCTCCGGCAGCCAGCGCCAGCGCGTCAGTTCGCGCGTGACCTGGTCATACACCGCGCCGGTCGCCGCGCCGCTGTACTGCGGGAACAGCGGCAGCACCAGGATGCGCTGGGCCCCCGCCTGCTGCAGCTTCAGCAAGCCCGCCGCGACACTGGGTGTCGAGTACAGCATGCCCAGCTCCACCGAAAAGGGCGCCAGCGCCCGCTGCGCGAGGGCGCTTGCAAGTTGGGCGCGCAGTTCGCGGGACAGGCTCAGGAGCGGTGAGCCATCGGGGGTCCAGATCCTGCGGTACTTGGCCTGCGAGCGGCGCGGGCGGGTGCGCAGAATGTAGCCGTGCAGGATGGGCAGCCACAGCCAGCGGGGCAGCTCGATGACGCGCGGATCGCTCAGGAACTTTGCCAGGTAGCGGCGGATGTCTCGCAGCTCCAGGCTCTCGGGCGTGCCGGTATTGACCAGCAGGATGCCGATGCGCTCGGCGTCCTGTCTGAAGTCCGGTGAACTGATGTAACGCAAGCGCTTCTGGTCCGTAGCTCAGCTGCGCGGCGCGGCCGCCTCGCCACGCAGATGCTGGGCGAGGAAGGCCAGCGTGCGCTCGCGCGCCAGTTGCGCGGCCGCGGCATTGAAGCTGGCGCGCATGTCGCAATTGAACCCGTGATCCGCTTCCGGATATATATGAAACGTGCCGCGCGGGTCCGCGGCCCGGATCTGCTCGACGTCGCTTGCGGGGATGTGGGTATCCTTGCCGCCGAAGTGGTACAGCATCGGGCACTTCGGGGTCTTGCCCAGTTCCTTCGCGATGCCGCCGCCGTAGTAGGCCACGCCACAGGCGATGGGCAGCTCGCAGGCGCTGACATAGGCCATTTTGCCGCCCCAGCAGAATCCCACCACACCCACGCGACCGGCATGCTTGACCACGGCGATGCAGGCCGCCACGTCCAGCAGAGTCTTCTCGGGCTGCAGCTGCTGCACGTAGCCGAAACCTTCCTTCATGGTGTCGGGGGTGTAGCCCAGTTCGATGCCCTTGCGGACCCGGTCAAAGAGCGCGGGCGCGATCGCCACGTAGCCGGCGGCGGCATAACTGTCCGTGACCGCGCGGATATGGGCATTGACGCCAAAGATCTCCTGGATGACGACCACCGCCCCGCGCGGTTTGCCGGCCGGCGGCGCGAGCCAGGCATTGAATTCGTGGCCGTCGCGGGCCATGAGGGTCGTGAATTCGCTCATTGAGATGCTCCTTGGCCAGGATACCAAGGATACCGCCGCAGTCCGCTCAGCGCACCACGCAGCGATTGCGGCCGCTGTCCTTCGCCTCGTACAACGCACCGTCAGCCCGCTCAAAGGCCATTTCCGGCACATCACCCATGCGAAAGGTAGTGATGCCGCAGGAGGCGGTAACCGTGACCGGCCGGTCACGGAAGTGAAAGGCGATGGCCTGGATGCCCGCGCGGATCTTGTTGCAGGCCTTCAGTGCCTGATCCGCATCCATGCCGACCATGATCATCAGGAACTCCTCGCCGCCGTAGCGCGCCAGGAAATCCGTCCCGCGCACGCTGCGCGCCATGTGCTGGCCGAGGATGCGCAGGACCTTGTCGCCGGCCATGTGGCCGAACTCATCGTTGATGCTCTTGAAGTTGTCCACGTCCCAGGCGGCGATGCTGATGGTGCCCCCGTGCCGCTGCCAGCGCGCGAACTCATGGGCCATGCGGTCATCGTAGGCGGCACGATTGGGTATGCCGGTCAGGGCATCGATCATCGCGGCGCGCTGTTCGGCCTGCAGGCTGTTCTGCAGGACGCGGCTTTCGCGCTCGAGCTCCTCGACGCGTGCGCGCAGGCTCAAGGTGCGGTCCACCTGCGCCGTCAGGCGCTCCTCCTCGCGGCTGCGGAAGTCCTCCAGGTGGGTGTTGATGGCCTCGAGCCGATTGCCGACCCGCCCGCGCAGCTCATTGAGCGTGCCGGCCTGCGTCATGTCGCTGGAGATCTCGTTGACCTCGCCCATGACCAGCATGTTCAGCTTGTTGCTGCTGTCGCGGGTGTCGGTGCGATCCTGCTCCTCGAAGGCGAAAAATGCCGAGATCGCCTCGAGGCGCGAATCAATCTGTACCAGCATGTCCTCGATCTCGCGCTT
>DATHOA010000301.1:0-2139 GCA_035485475.1 Steroidobacteraceae bacterium
GGATACCGCGGCTGACTCAACCCCGGTCCTGCCTTGAGGTGAGACCGGGGTTTTGTTTTTGGGCCCCCCGCCAAACCGCCGCCACCGAATGTGACGGAGTTCAAGGTTTGCCGCGCCACGATCGGCGCTACACTGGGGGCCTGGAGGGCCACTCATGCGCCGTATTTCAATAACCCTGGCAGCACTTGCCGCGGTCATCACGACGGCCCATGCGGACGTCTACAAAACCGTCGATACGCAAGGCCAGGTGCATTACAGCGACCAATGGTCGCCGGGCGCCGAGCTCATCAAGGGCGATCACTCCCGCAACTCGCCCGCGCCGCCGGCGGATACGCCAGCCCCGAGCAACACCGGTCCGGACCCCACCAAGGCCGCCGCCAAGCAGGTGCAGGCGGATATGGATGCGGTGCGTGCCCAGCAATGCAAGCAGCTCAAGGAACAGTACGATAAGGAGCTGCGCGCGCGCCGCATCTACCAGCCCGGCAGCGACTCGAGTGCGCCCAAGCAGTACATGAGCGATGCCGACGCCGATGCCGAGCGTGTCAAGACTCGCCAGGCCATGGATGAAGCCTGCGCCGGTGGCGGCAGCAGCGGCTGAACGCCATGCGCGTCGGTTTCCTGGGCCTGGGCGCCATGGGCATTGGTATGGCCCGCAATCTGCACAAGGCAGGCCTGCTCGCGGCGGTCTGGAACCGCACGGCTGCGAAAGCCCAGGCGCTGGCCCTTGAACTGCATTGCGCCGCCGCCGCGACGCCTGCGGATGTGGCCCGCGACACGGACGTCCTGGTGCTGTGCGTCTCCGCCGATGCCGATGTCCTGGCCGTCATCGACGCCCTTGAGCCCGGACTGCGGGCCGGGCAATTGGTCATCGACTGTTCCACCGTGGCCGCCGCTACGGCCCGCACGGCCGCCCAACGGCTCAGCAGTGCTGGCGTGGAATTCCTGGACTGTCCGGTAAGCGGCGGGGTGGAAGGCGCGCGCGATGCCACCCTGGCCATCATGTGTGGCGGCTCCGCGGCGAGTTTTGCGCAGGCGCAGCCGGTGCTGTCCGCCATGGGCCGCACGGTGGCGCTTTTCGGCCCCGTCGGCGCCGGTCAGGCGGCCAAGGCCACCAACCAGATCATGTGCGCCGGCATCATCGAGGCGGTCAGTGAAGCCATGGCCTTCGCCAAGGCCAATGGCCTGCCGCTCGACAAACTGGTGGAGACGCTCGGCAAGGGCGCCGGTTCAAGCTGGTACTTCGTAAACCGCGCCCCCAACATGATCCGTGAAAGCTATCCGCCGGGATTTCGCGTGCGGCTGCACGCCAAGGACCTTGGCATCTGCCATGACATGGCCGCGGCTTTCGGCGTGCAGCTCCCCGTGGTCGAACGCATGCTCCGCGAATATGCGCAGCTGATCGCCCAGGGTCATGGCGATGAGGACATCTCCACCTGCTTCCGCCTCAAGGATCAGCTGTTCAAGGCCAGCAAGAGCTAGGGTTGGTACCCGTGGCGCCCTGCAGCCCGGTATTCGTCAGTGTGAAAGTTGCGCAGGCCGTGTCGCTTACCTGCGGGCTGCCCGGTGCCGGCTGCACGGTTACCGTGAATGTTGCCGGTGTCGTCGCCGTTGGCGCCGAACTGACCGGCAGGTCAATCTGGTAGTAGCTGCCGGTGCTCACCGGCCAGCTGCCACCGTACCCCAACGCCACCGGATCAGTGCTGTACGCATTCTGCGTGGCGTACAACCGCTCCTCGCGCGCCGCGAAGTCCGTGATAGCGGTCTTCGCCTCGGTGCGCCGGGACTTGCGCACCGAGGAGTTGTAGGAGGGCACCGCGATGGCCGCCAGGATGGTGATGATCGAGACCACGATCATCAGCTCTATGAGCGAGAAGCCGGTATGACGGTTCATCGATATGCTCCTCATCGCAGCTGCACCCAGGTAACGCGCTTGGCCGCGCCATTGACTGGCGGTTTAAACGGCGGGGGATTGATGGGTGGCACGCCCCCGACTTCCTGGAATACGCCAAAGACAGTTCCGGTGGGGCCGGTCACGATGGAATCCGTACCCACCGCATCGTATTCCACACCCGCCGCACCGGCATCGTGATACCCGATGAAGAAGTTTGGCACCGTCACGCCGGTCAGCACCGAGATCGC
>DATHOA010000302.1:0-4136 GCA_035485475.1 Steroidobacteraceae bacterium
CCACTGCACGGACCACGCAAACCTCATCACCCGGGCGCCAGGCCGCCCGCAGCAGCCCCAGGCTCATCAGCTTCTGTAGCCATTGGCAGTCCATGACGTCGCTCTTGCGACCTGGCACGTACTTCATCTGCCGCGCGTCGACCAGCCAGACCGTCAACCCGCGCTGCTCCAGCACTTCATACACGGGTATCCAGAATACGCCGGTCGATTCGAGGGCGACCGTGTCAACTCCGCATGCCAGCAGCCAGTCCGCCATCTCGTGCAGATCGTCGGTCATCGTGCCGAACTCGCGTACCGGCTCTTCAGCCGCCCCTTTGGGCACCGCGACCCAGTGACTCGAGCCGCCAATATCGATCCCCGCTGCGTTCGGAAACACCTCAGAACTGTCTTCGCGCTTGCGCATCGCCATCGTTCGCCTCACTATCGTGGATGAGCGGCAGCGCCATGGGATGCGTCGCAATTGACTCGATCTCACGAACGGGATGCAGCTCGCGCTGCTCACCACTGTCGCCGACGAATCCCGGACCATGCTCCTGTGCGGGCTCACTGCGCGGCGTGCAGGCCGCACAGTGCGCACCATTGGTGGGTCGGTCATCGCGGCGCTGCCGTTCATCGGTATACCTCATTCCCGTTTCTCCGCAAACGCCGACCCGATCGCCGGGTTGAATTGCTCCTGAGAAACAAATCCAGTTGCGTATTGTCATGCCGGGGTTGTTGCGGGTTCGAGGCGAAAGCCCAGTGCTGAGGCACGGCGGGTCAGTGCCGCAATGCTGCGCTGACGCTGCTGCTCCTCATAGCGCTGCTGACCCTGGTCAACAAAGGCTTCGCCACGCTTGAGCATGAAGTACACCATGCGCGCGAGCTTGTGTGCCACCGCTGTATTGGCCCGTGGCTTGTCCATGCGGGTACACAGGCGACGGTAAAACGCGCCCAGTGCCGAATCGTTACGCGCCAGACTCATGGCCGCCATCTTGAGGGCCTGGCGTACCCGGTTGGCCGAGCGCCGCGTTCGTGCGTTGAGCAGCTTGCCACCACTGATCTTCGTGCCCGGACACAGGCTGAGCCAGGAGCAGAAATGCTTCACGCTGGCAAATCGGCTCAGGTCCGGCCCCACCTCCGACAGGATCGTGAGGGCGGCCCCCTCGGAGATGCCGTTGATGCGCGTCAGGTCCACTCCGGCCCAGCTGGCCAGGGCCAGGCGGGCATTGAATCCCAACGGGTTCGGGCTGCCACGTTTGGTGGCACCCGTCAGTTCGATTTCATGCCGCTTCAGCGGGACCAGCAATGCTTCGATCTTCGCGTCGCATTCCAGTACCCGCTGCGCCAGACTGTCATACATCGCCAGCGACTGGACCAGCACAAACAGATGCTCTTCACGCCAGTTGCCCTGCAGGGCCCGCATGATGTCCTCTTCGCTGCGCCTGACCCGTGCGTTGCGCAAGGCGGCGAGCACCTGTGGGTCGCGCTCGCCTCGTGCGATCGCCCGGATGATCGCCTGCCCACTTGCGCCCATGATGTCGCTCAGGACCTCGGCAAGCTGGATGTTCATCTGCACCAGAGCCTTGTGCATACGCAGCACCCAGCTCGACTGCTCGGTGAGCAGTACCGCACGCTGGCGTACCACCGCCCGCACCACGCACACCTCATCACCCGGACGCCACGCCGCCCGCAGCAGCCCCAGGCTCATCAGCTTCTGCAGCCACTGGCAATCCTGCACGTCGCTCTTGCGTCCCGGCACGTACTTCATCTGCCGTGCGTCGACCAGCCAGACCGTCAGCCCACGCTGCTCCAGCACCTCGTAGACCGGGATCCAGTACACACCGGTCGATTCGAGCGCCACCGTATCCACCCTGCACGCGAGCAGCCAGTCGGCCATCGCGTTCAGGTCATCGGTCATCGCCCCGAATTCCCGCACCGGCTCGTCATCGGCGTGTCGCGGCACGGCCACCCAATGGCTCGATCCGCCCACATCGATCCCCGCTGCGTTCGGGAATACCTCGTCGTCCTCTCGCTTGCGCATCGGCATGGTCTGCTCCAGAATCGTCGGTGAACGGCAGCGTCATGGGAAGCGTCGAAATTGACTCGATCTCCTGAACGGGATGCGGCTTGCGCCGCTCACCACTGTCGCCGACGATTCCCGGACCACGCTCCACACCGGGCTCCCGCGCAGCGGCAAGGCTGAACGGGCGCACCAATGGATCTAGTCGGTCATTGCGGCGCTGCCGTTCTCGTTATACACCTGCGCTTACCTCGCCCACGTTTCTCCGCAAACGCCGGGCCGGACACCGGGCTGAAACGCTCCACAGGCAATAACGGCATGTCCTGCCGCCAGGACATTGAGCGCGCCGACGTGATCGGCGTTCACTTCGTGTGCGCACCTGACGCAGGCAAACAGCGCCTGGGTCTTTCTGTTCCCGGCTGATACGTGTCCGCAGCATGGGCATGTGCGGCTCGTATTCTTCGGGTCTACGGCGACGAAATAGCCGCCGCGCCACGCCGTTTTGTACTCTAACTGGCGACGGAATTCGCCCCAGCCCTGGTCGAGAATCGACTTGTTAAGGCCGGACTTCGCGTGGACATTGCGCCCTGGTGCATCTGCCGTACCTTTCGCCGACTTCGACATATTGCTGATTTTCAGGTCTTCGACCGCAACCATTGCGTGGTTTTTGCTGATCGTGCCCGAAGCCTTGTGGAGAAAATCAGCGCGAGCGTCCGCGATACGCGCATGGATGCGCTGGATGCGGGACTTCGCCTTCTTCCAGTTGCTGCTGCCTTTGACCTTGCGGGCCATGCGGCGCTGATACTTCGCCAGCCGCTTTTCATGCTTACGGAACGACGCCAGCGGCGCGATGAAACTACCGTCCGACATGGTGGCGAAGCGGGCAACGCCCACGTCGATACCGACGGCGGGGCCGTGCGGAACCGGCGTTTCTACTTCGCGCGCCGCGAGGATCGACACGTACCACTTGCCAGCGCGCAGCGACACAGTCGCGCTGCGGACTTCGCCGACAACGTCGCGGCTCTTGCGCAAACGCATGTATCCGAGCTTCGGCAGAAAGACCCGGCCGTTTTCGCGGTCGAGCTTGATCTGCTTTTTGTCCGGGTACGTGAAGCCATCACCCATCCCCTTGCGCTTGAAGCGGGGGAAGTCGGCGCGCTTTTCGAAGAAGTTGACGTATGCGCGCTCAATCGCCTTCAGGGCGCATTGCTGCGTGTGTACCGGGCCATCCTTCAGCCACGGCGTATCGGCCCCATTGCGCCATTCCGTGAGGCGCTTCGCCATCGGCACATAGCCAATAAACTTCTCGCCAGCCTTGTGATTCTCCTGCTGCAACGCCAGCGCCTTGTTGTAGACGAACCGGCACGCGCCTGCGAACTGGCGCATCCTGAGCGCTTGTTCGCCGGTCGGCATGAGTTCGAATTTGAAGGCTTGGAGACGTTGCATAGTGGCCGTAGTATACTTTGGCCTTCGAAACCAGCGCAAGGGGTATTTATGGGCCGTCCACGTAGTAAAGACCCTGATTGGAGGCATGGAAGGCACTGCGTATTTTTGATGCACGTGCATTTGGTCTTTGTAACCAGGTACCGGCGCGGCGTCTTCACGAAAGAGATCATCGATGACCTTCGGGTCGTGTTCGCGAGCGTATGTCGCGACTTCGAAGCCGAGCTGGTGGAGTTCGACGGCGAAGATGACCACGTACACCTGCTTGTGAACTACCCGCCAAAGATCGCCGTGTCGGCGCTGGTGAACAGCCTGAAGGGCGTTTCGAGCCGGATGATCCGCCAGAAAAACTACCCGACGATCCGGCGCAGGTTGTGGGGCGGTGCGCTATGGTCGCCGTCATATTTCGCCGGTAGCTGCGGCGGTGCGCCCATCGCGGTTGTGAGGCAGTACATAGAACAGCAGAAGACGCCGCACTAGCGCCCTGGAAGGACGCCTCTGGCGTCCGCGCTATCCTTCCCGCCCCTGAAGGGACGGGTTTGACGCGCACTCGATCAAACGTGGTGGTCGGATTCATCGATCGTGGGATGCTAAAGCGGGGATCGGCGCCTGTATTCCGAAGTTGCCGGGGTAGCGACCAGGCTAGTTACCGGACCGAATCACTTCAGGCCAAGGCCGTACCATGCGCCGCGCC
>DATHOA010000303.1:0-18204 GCA_035485475.1 Steroidobacteraceae bacterium
GACCCTTGCATTTCAGCGCGTGCTGCAGAGGGCCGTTTACCATGTTCAAAACGCGGGTCGCCCTCCGGTCACCGGCATGAACGTGCTGGTCGCGACCTTCTCCGAGAAGGAGAGCTACGCCGCAAAGCTGCTCAACGAACAAGGCATGACCCGCCTGGACGCGGTCAGCTTTATCACCCGCGGCACGACGAAGGGAGGCGCAGACTCCGCGGACAGCCCTCCCTCACCATCAAATTGATCAGCTTGTGGCTGGCGGCAAGGGCATGGTTGATACTAGCGCGGCGCCTTGAAGTCGAGCGCGAAGAAGGTAAGAGGCAGCGCATGGATCTGGGACTGAAAGGACGAGCCGCCCTCGTTACGGGCGGCAGCAAGGGCATCGGCAAGGCGATTGCGCTCGGCCTCGCTGCAGAGGGCGTGCGAGTCGCGCTGCTGGCGCGCACAGATACGGTGCTGCAGGCCGCCGCCAATGAAATTCGCGCCGCCACGGGCGTTACCGTGCTCGCGATACCGACTGATGTGCGCGACGCCGCCGCCGTCGCGACCTCGGTCGAGCACGCGCGCGCTGAGCTTGGCCCGCTGCACATCCTGGTCAATAACGCCGGTAGTCCGATCAAACGGCCCGAACGCCAGATCCAATGGCCGGATTCGGACTGGCGCGATGATATCGAAACCAAGACGCTCGGTATGCTTCGCGTGACGCAGTCAATGATTCCGCACATGCCCACGGACGGCACCGGGCGCATCATCAACATCAGTGGCGTCGCCGGCTTGAGTGTGCTCACTTCCGCACTCACTCATGGCCTGAACAACGCCGCGATGAATCACGTTACTTCATACCTGGCCGCGGACCTCGCGGCCGCGCGCATCACGGTGAACGCGGTGATTCCCGGGCTCATCGCCACCGAGTGGCGCGAGGGCTGGGCGCAGAGTGCTGGTCGCGAACGCCGGATGTCGAAGCAGGAGTTTCTCGATGCGACCTGTCGTGACTGGGGCATCGTCGCCGGCCGCTGGGGGACCATGCGCGAGGTTGCCGACGTTGTGGTCTTCATCGCGTCCGATCGGGCGGCCTACATCAATGGCGCGAAGCTCACGGTCGATGGCGGATATGCCCTCAACGTTCGCGGCTGAGAGCCGAGCGCGGCCCTAGTCCGAGAGTACCTGATGCTTGGCGGCTGACGGAGTCACCCCAAACAGTCGCCGGAATGTCCGACGCATTCGCTCCGCGTTGCCGAATCCGTGTGTACGCGCAATGTCCTGTATGGACCTTCCCGACCCGCCAAGGGCGCCACGGGCGGCTTCCGCGCGCAGCTGCTCAATGGCCTTGGCCGGGGATAAACCGGTTTCCGCGTGAAATGCCCGAGAGAAGTGTCGTGAACTCATGCACGCCTGGTCGGCGAGAATGGCCACCGTAAGGCGCTTGCCGAGATTGCTGCGGACATAGTCCAGGAGCGCCGCAAACCGTCCGCTGGCCCGCTCCATCTCCAGCAGGGCCGAGAATTGCGACTGGCCACCGGGGCGCCGGAAGTAAACCACCAGCTGCTGCGCCGTGCGCCGCGCGATTGCCTCGCCCAAATCCTCTTCGATCAAAGCCAATGACAGATCGATGCCGGCAGTAATCCCCGCCGAGGTCCAAATAGAGCCATCCTTGATGAAGATCCGGTCGGGCTCCAGGTGGACGCGCGGAAACCTGCGGGCAAAATCGACGCTGCGGCTCCAATGCGTGGTGGCGCGCTTCCCGTCAAGTATCCCAGCAGCCGCCAGCAGATACGCGCCTGAGCATACGCTGCTGGTGCGTCGCGCCCTGGTGGCGCACAACTGGATGAATCGACGGGTTTTCGGACATGAGAGCGCCGCGCGCGAGCCATCACCACCCGCTACCACGAGGGTGTCAACGCTGGCCGCGCGGCCAAACGAACCCGCCTGCATCGAAACGCCCGCCGAGCTCTCTACGGAGCCCGCCTCACCGGCCACGACTCGCAGGGAATAGCTTCCCGGTCGGTAGCGCTCGGCAATCTCAAACGCAGCGATCGGACCGGCCGCATCGAGCAGTTGAAAATCGCGATAGATCAGGAACGTGACTTGGCGCGGCATGGCTCAAAACGTTGGAACTACGTCATTTATGCCAGAGGCTAGGCGGTTATCGTGCGGGCGTCAAACCAGGAGCAGACCATGGCTAGCGACTTTCCAGTCGTGTTCGCACTTTTCCCTCGAATCACGCAACTGGACTTCACGGGTCCGTTTGAGGTGTTTTCGCGCCTGCCGGGCGCTCGCTGCGTCCTGGCTTCAGTCGAAGGCGGCGCAATTCAGGCGGACGGCGGCATCACCTTCAGCGGGATCGTCAAGCTGGCCGATGTCCGTGAATGTTCGTTGCTCTGTGTACCGGGAGGCTTTGGAACGGTCGCAGCCCTGGACGACCGGGCGTTTCTGGCCGAGATCGCCCGCCTCGGCGCGGGCGCGCAGTACGTGACATCGGTATGCACCGGGTCATTGTTGCTGGCCGCCGCCGGCTTGCTGCGCGGGCGGCGCGCTGCCTGTCATTGGGCCTGGCGGGATCTGCTCTCGGTATTCGGCGTGGCGCCGGATGCAGCGCGAGTGGTACGCGACGGAAACGTCATTACCGGTGGCGGTGTTACGGCCGGTATCGATATGGCATTGACGGTGATGGCCGAAATCGCCGGGGTCGACCAGGCCGAAGCCGTGCAGTTATCGCTCGAATACGCTCCCGAGCCGCCGTTTGATTCCGGTCGACCGGAGCGAGCGCGCCCGGAAATTGTGGCGGCAGTTCGTCAGCGCATGGCGGTCATGGCCGACGAACGTGCCGCGGCAGTTCAGCGCGCGGCACTGTCAGTGGCCTAGCCCCGCCCCTCGCGAAAGCCGTCTGCCAGGGGTATAAGACAGCCATGAAATACCTGCTCGCGGGGCTAATGTTGTTGCTGGTCGCAACCGGTACGGCAGCTACCGCGCTGCCACTGGCGCTAACGGGCATCTGGGCCACTTCGAGTTCGCAGTTCCGCGGTGAGGCCGTGTGGAAAGGCCAGGCGATCTACCTCGATACAGACGGCGTGGGCGCCATCGTGGGGGGAGATGGGTCCGATGTGCTCGGAGTACGTATCGTCGTAACCTCGTACGATGCCGCGTCGAATGTCATCACTTTCGACCTCACCGAGAACGGAAAGACACTCGCAAGCGAAACACTCACGTTTGATAAGAAAGATCACGCCCTCGTGTCGCCAAAGGACTCGCTGCGGTATTACCAACGCGCCCGCCAAGTATCGGCAACGATGAGGAAGTCGCTTCGGTTGGAGCCGCGTCCTTAAGAACGAAAATCGGGATTCCGCGAGACTCCCGTGCGAAGCCCGCTCCTGATACCGATTGCTGGATGAGTTCCCGAAGAGGCGCTGAGTGATATGATCGAAGCGCTGGAAGGCACCGAAGTGCCCGTGGAGAACCTCATGGCGGTAGTTGCGCAATTGCTGAAGCAGAAGCGGGACACTATCTACAGTGTCGGCCCGGAGGCACCCGTGCTCGAAGCGATACGCCTGATGGCCGAGCATGGCGTTGGTGCGCTGCTGGTCATGCAGGAGCAACAGCTGGTAGGCGTCGTCTCAGAGCGCGATTACGCCCGCAAGGTCATTCTGAAAGGCCGATCGTCCAGTGAGACCTCCGTGCGGCAGATCATGAGTTCACCGGTGTTCACCGTGCGGCCTGATCAGTCCGTGCGCGAATGCATGCAGCTCGTAAACGACAGGCGGGTCCGCCACCTGCCGGTGGTCGAGGGCGAGCGCGTCGTCGGCGTCCTTTCGATCGGCGATCTGGTGCGCGCCGTGCTCGAAGAGCAACAGAAGACTATCGAAGAACTCGAACAATATATTCGCAGCTAGCGCGCAGCGGGCATCGCGGCGGTGGCCGGACGAATCCATGCGCTCGCAATCTTGCCATCCGGTGTCACGAAGATCCCGCACTGTATTACACCGTTGGCCAGGGTCACGTCATAGACATCGAGGCCCGCGGGCCCCACGGAGTTGAACGTCACGGTCTTGATGGCGCCAAGCTTGCTGATGTCGGCCTGGAGCATGGGCAATTGTGCTCTTGTGACGTTCGCCAAATCGGCGGTCATCAGGTCATAGTTCGGCGCGCCGCGCGCAAGTTCCTCGAGGTTGCGTCTCACCGCTTCGGCGCTGCCAGGCAACGCCGCGGTGCGGATTTTCAGGAGATGGGCATCAACAAAGGGATCCACGTCGATCTGGGTGGCCACGTCACGCCTGACCGCGGCCGCCGGCGCATCGTTTCTCTTACGCAGGATATCCAGGACCGCGGCCTGAAACGCCTGTTTCTCGTCCACCGCGACATCGGGCGTAACGCCCGTGCCTTCCCAGCTGGTCTTGGTCACCGGGTTTTCCGCTCGTCCATTGGGAATAAAAATGCCGAAGCGCGGGTCGATCGGCATCCCGCCGCCGGGATTGGCTCCGCCGCCCGTTGTCTCCCCGTATACTTTCGCCCGCTTCTGGACCTTCAGGTCGTTGACGAACTCTTCCCCGCCCGAGAATGTCCGCTTGCTCGTGAGCAGGTAGACCGGCTTTTTATAGTAGGTCGCAGCTTCGGGCCTGGTCCAAAACTGCGTCGTGGTGAACTCATTCGTGCCCGGTTTGCGAAAGATCAGATCGTTGATGTGCACCGGCGTCTTGGGATCAAACAGGAAGCTGCACAAATAGGTCACGCTTTCGGGCGAACCACCCCCATTGTCGCGCATGTCGATGATCAGGGCGTCCGTGCTCGCAAGGTCGGCCATCGCCTGATCCGCCGCCAGATCAAATGGCCCCGGCCCCGGAAAGTTCAGGAGCTTGATGTAGCCGATGTTGCCCTTCAGCCGATCAATACGGGCAAAGCCGGCATTTGACGGTGGTGGCGGCGGCATCGCAACGGGCGGCGGTGCCTGGCCAAATGCCGCGAATACCCGCATGTGCTTGTCATGCGTGACCGCCTGCAGATCAGCAGTCATGCGTTGTGCAAAGGCGGTGGGATCCGCTATCTCGTCATAGTCGCCCGCCGCGAGCGCACTGGCGATTTTCGCCTTCGCCAAGGCGGCGCGGTCGGGAAAGACGTAGTGCACCGTCAATAGTTCGCCAACCTTCTCGACGACCGCTTCCTTTTCGCTCTTCTCCAGCAATGTACCTTGCGCCATTGCAGGGACGGAGGTGAGCAGCGTAACCAGCAATAGGCATGTGCAGCGCTTCATCGCGATCTCCGAACTGGCCATGTCAAGGTCTGACGCCAGGAAAGCAGCGCTCCAAGAAACGAGCGGATCGCCATTGGGCCTCCGTCTATACCGGCGTGGGTCAGGGGTCGCGCTTGGCTCAGTTTACCGCTCGCGGCCGTGCTGCGAGGCAACATTGTCACCAAAGCTGACCGCGGCTAGCGTTGACCCTCACGCAACGTGATAGTCCACAGTCTCAGCCACTGGGAGGACGGGCATGACTACTCCAAAGGAGCTCACCGTCAAGCAACTCGCGGCGATTTCGGGCGTCACGGTGCGGACATTGCACCACTACGATGAGATCGGGCTGCTGACGCCGGCCTGCGTGGCTGCAAACGGCTATCGGTACTACGGGCCCGCGCAACTGCTGCGCCTGCAACGGATCCTGTTCCATCGGGAGCTGGGTGTGCCGCTGGGATCCATCGCCGCGCTGCTCGAGCGGGAAGGCAAGGATCAGATTGGCGTGCTGAGGCAGCATCGCGAGAAGCTTGCGGCGGAGCGCGAGCGCTATCGGGTCCTCATCGAGACCATCGACCGCACGATTGAAGACTTAAACGGAGAGAGGCTCATGGCGAACGCGGATCTTTACAAGGGCTTCAGCGCCGAGAAACAGGCCGGATATGAAGCCTGGTTGACCGACCGATATGGCGAACCTATGCGCCTCGGCATTGCGGGCGCCAAGGAGTCCTACGCAAAACTGTCTGCGGCCGGGCAAGAGGCCCTGGGCCAGGAACTGCAGCAGGTGGAGCAAGCTTTGGCCGGCGCACTGCGCCATGGGATTGACCCGGCGTCCGATGCGGTCGACGCCCTGATCAAGCGCCATCGCAGCTGGGTCGCGCAGATGTGGGGTCGACCCTGTCGTGCCGAGGCTTATTCGGGACTTGCCGATCTGTACCTGGCGCATCCGGACTTTGTGGCTCGTTACGAGCGCATCGAAACGGGATTTGCAGAATACCTTGCAACTGCCATGAAATTGCATGCGAGGAAATCGGGGCTGCCTTCATCGGGGCCTGCTTGATCCACGTGCTGCCCATCCGACCCAGGGGCCGCCGCGGTACGAGCGCGCAGTCGCCCAGGCTGCTCCCGAGAAGGCCATGGCAATGAACAGCATCGTCCATTCCCTGCGGCTGTGCGGCGCGGCAAAGACGCGCGGCACGTGTACCAACAGGACGAAGGCGGTCATCATGGCCGCTTCCATGACGGCGGCGAGCCGCGGGAGCACCGAAACGGTGAGTGCCACACCCGCCGCAATATGCCCGATCCCCGTCGCATCGAGCCAAATCATGCGAAACGGCAGCCAGGCGGGAACGAGTGCGACGGCGTCCGGGTAAACCAGGTGGGACAGCCCCACCGGGATCAGCGCCAGACCGAAGATCGTACGGGCCACGCGCAGCGCGCGCTCGTCGGTGAGCCGCTCCAGGGCCACTCTGTTCTGCGCGCGCGCGAGCGTGATGGCGAGGATCCAAACGCCCGCGAAGAGCTCCGTGCGCTCGCCCACCGACAACCACGCAGCTTCGACGCCCAAGTTGGACAACAGCGGCGGCACGTCGAGTAGCAGCACCCACAGCAGCGTGTAGGGGGTAAGAGCGAACGCAGCCACCGCCGATGTTCGCCTCAGGAGCAGCGCGATGCCGGTCGCGACCTCAAATGCGCCGGCCGCAAGAGCCAACAACCCGCGCGCGGCAACCCCATCCGGCACGCGCTGCCAGTCAAGTCCAAAATCGTCGTAAATGAGGGTAATGGCGCCAAATCCCAGCAGGCCAACCGCCACCATCAGGCGACCCAGGTCCAGTTCGCGGCGCTCCGTCATCCGTTTCTCCCGCTTCCCCCCGTTTTTTTGAAAGAGAACGACGCCGGGGGAGACTATTGCAATAGCCATAGACGATAGGCTTGATTTTTACCACATGACGGCCCGCGAGACATTTGAGCAGATCGTGCGGGAGCACGATTCGATGCTTCGGCGTATCGCATCAAGCTATGAGGCCCGAGCGCATTTGGCCCAGGAGTTGGTACAGGACATTTATTTTGCGATCTGGCGGGCCCTGCCCGCCTATCGGGGCGATGCCGCACTGCGAACCTTCGTGGCCCGCATCGCCACAAACCGAGCCGTGACCCACGTGGCGCGCGCGCTCAAGGTTCCGCCCTGCGCGGATCTCGATGAGCGCATCCCCGCGCCCGGGGTCGGTCCGGAAGGTCAGGCGATCGCACTTGATCGGAGGATACGGCTGCTGACGGCGGTGCGGACCTTGCCGCTCGCCTATCGCCAGACCGCGCTGCTGACGCTGGAAGGACTGACGCCCACGGAAATAGCCGATGTCCTCGGTGTCTCGACCAACGCCGTGGCAATCCGGATGTCACGGGCAAAGGCCCTGCTTCGCGAACTCATAGGAGACAAGCCATGACCAAGTCCTCCGATAGCTATTGGGATGAGCTGGGCGTCACCTGGTGTGCCATCGATCCGAACGTCAGCGTCATCACGTCGCGGCTTGAGGCTCGGCTGCGCCGGCAGGCGCGATGGATGACGGCTGGTGTCGTAATCGGCCTGCCATTGGGCGCGGCCGGCGTGGTGCTCGGCGTCGCGACGATCGGGATGGGCTTGCTTGGTGCATGGAATTTCGTGACCCGGGGTATCGGCATCGCCGCCATTTCGATAATTCTTACGATTGCGGTGTACTCGCTGGTCCCCGTCCTGTCCCAGGGCACGACCGGCGCATTGTCGGAGATGATCGAGCTCGCCATCGCGCGTGCACAGCGAACCCTTTCATTAGTCAGGGCGGGACTCTACGCCTGCGCCATCGCCGTCGTATTCGGGCTTGCGGGCACGGCAATCCGGACACATCTCGGGCGACCGCCGAAAATGTCGCCGGTTGTCGATGTGGCGATAGTCGGACTGATCGCGGTGGTACTCCTCCTCTACCACCGGCAGATCCGCGGCGAACTGGGAAAATATCGGACCCTAAAAAAAGCCCTCGCCGTCGACGCCGAGGCGTAGATGATCGTCCATCTCGACAATATCTCGAAGAAGTATGGGCGCTTCGATGCACTGCGGGGATTGAGCTTGCGCGTGCCCGCAGGCAGCGTCTTCGCCCTCTTTGGCGCCAACGGCGCCGGCAAGACCACGACCATCAAAATGCTGATGAACCTGATCGAGCCGACGGCCGGTGACGCGACGGTGCTGGGCGTCAATACGCGCGCGCTGTCACCGAAGGAACTGGCGCAGATCGGCTATGTTTCCGAGAACCAGGTGATGCCTGGGCGCATGAGTGTCGCCGCGTATATCCACTACCTGCGGCCGTATTACCCGACCTGGGACCGGGCGCTGGAGTCACAGCTTCTCGGAAAACTCCGGCTCCCACCCGAGCGCAGGATCAAGGACCTTTCCCACGGTATGCGAATGAAGATGGCGCTGGCCTGCGCTTTGCCCTTTCGCCCCAGAGTACTGGTATTGGACGAACCCTTGAGCGGTCTTGATCCCCTGGTGCGGGATGAATTCATGGAAGCCCTCACGCTGCAGGCCGGGGAGACGACCGTGCTCATTTCCTCGCATGAACTTGCCGAAATCGAGGCGATAACGACGCATGTCGCGTTCCTGGATCGCGGCACCCTGCTATTTCAGGAAACCAAAGCCGATCTGAAGGCACGGGTACGTGAAGTGCAGGTGACGCTGGACGGCGCAGCCCACATACCCGCCATGGCGCCGCCGCAATGGCTCGGTATTTCGGCTGCGGGCAATATCCTGAGCTTCGTGGACATTCAGTACTCCGAATGCGATCTGGCGGCACGCATCGCCGCACTGCTGGGCAGCGTGCGCCACATCGAGGCGAAGCCCGTCGCATTGCGTAGCGTCTATACGACCCTCGCCCGGGCGGTTCGTGACGAAGAAGTGCCGAAATGATCTGGAGAATATTCCGCAAAGACTGGTCGCAACTTTGGCCCCTGGTTGCCATCCTGACCGCGATACAGTTTGCCAATGCCGCTTTCTGGTTCGCATTGGGGCCCTTCGAAGAGCCCCGTGGACTGCTCCTGGCCGCCCAGATCGTTTCGTACCTGGTATTGCTTGGCGCCGCCGTACTGATCACGGCGACGGTACAGCAGGACGCGCTCATCGGTGTGTCGCAGGATTGGCTGATCCGCCCCGTTCGACGCGGCGCTTTGCTGTGCGCCAAGTTACTTTTCGTGCTGATCACCGTGCACGGTCCGATGCTGGTGGCGGATTTGGCTCATGGCACCGGGGCAGGATTCCCAGCGCGCGACACAATTGCGGCTGCGCTCACCCGCGGCGCCTTCATCGCCGCGATCTTCGACCTACCGGTGTTTGCCATTGCGGCGTTGACCAGGACCCTGGTTCAGGCGGCCGCCACCATGCTCGCAATCTGGTTCGTTGTCGCGATCGGCATTGCGGCCGGCATCCTGGTGCGCAGCGGTGCGCCACCGCCGTTTGCTGCCAGCGGAATGCAATGGATGACGCCGGCCTTCTGGTCCGCGCTGGCACTGTGCGCCGCCGCCATGATAATTCGGCTGCAGTACCGGCACCGGGCCGCCTCACGGGCGCGCGTCATCCTGTGGGGCGCAGTGCTGCTCGCGCCCCTGCTGAGCTTTTCGACCTGGGCGGCCGCCTTTTCCGTTCAGCGCCTGCTGTCCGCGGACCCCGCGAGCGCGCAACCGATTGTGATCAGCTTTGACCCCGGTCTCGGCCGGGCGCCAATCGCGCCTGCCCCGGCGTCTGCCGGCGCGGTGCTGCTGCCACTTCGAGTGGCGGGAGTTGCTGCCGATGCGATGGTGATGAGCGATCGCGCCTTTATCCGGCTGGTCGGACGCGACGGAACCACTCTCTACAGCGGGCGTACCACGGTCAACATCGGCTATGGCGACGACTTCCCCGTAAGAACCGGCGGCGCAGGAGAGCTGCGGCTGCATCAGCGCATTACCTTCCCGGACAGAGTCTACAAAGTGCTCCGCGCCCAGACGGTCCGCGCCGAAATTGACTACTCACTTACGCTGTTTCGTGTCGCGGCCGTCAATACGATTCCAGCGTTGAACGGTGCCGGTCGCTTCCCCGCTTTTGGCTGGTGTCGGACGGCGGTTGATGCGGACGGCGACGACATCGCGCTGGGCTGCACCAAGACGGGCACTCCCCCGACCTGCGTGAGCATTGCACTCGAAAATCCCCGCAATGGAAGGCGCAATCCGCAGACGCCGTACTGTGAGCCCGACTACGCTCCCCTCAGCCCACACATCCACCCGGACGCGCTGAGTCACTTTGGGGCCGACATCAAGTTCGAGGATTTGCAGCAGCTGGCAAAGTACCCCGTGGACGGCTCGCAGCTTGCCGATGCGCGCGTGAGTCTAAGGTCGTACGAACCAGCGGCTCACTTCACGCGCCATCTCGTCATCCCCGCCATCCGCCTAGCCGACTGGGCGGCTGAGCCATGAGCCCTCAGGACGCCGCCGCGCGGAGCATTGCCGCCAGGCTGCGCTCGACATCCTCCTCGGTCGTCGCCCACGACGACACACTGATGCGCATGGCCGTGTGGCCCTGCCAGACCGTGCCGCCGCACCAGCAGGTACCGTCTTCCTGGATTCGCCTGATCACATCGCGAGTGCGTTGCGCATCCCCGAACGAGACCAGGACCTGGTTGAGCGTGACTTCATTCAGCACGGGGTGACCGGCAGCACGGAGGCCATCGGCAAACCGTGTCGCGTGGCGGCAGGTGCGCTCGATCAGATCGGCCAGGCCTTTGCGGCCCAGGTGGCGCAATGCGGCCCAGACTTCGACACCTCGGGCGCGGCGGGAAAAGTCGGGCGTGTATTGATACGGAACGCGGTCTTCGTCCTGCGCGAGATAGGCGCCGCCGACAGCCATCGCTGCGCGCAGTGCGCCCGCATCGCGGGTAAATACCAACCCGCTGTCGTACGGGACGTTGAGCCACTTGTGAGCGTCCGTGGCCCACGAATCCGCGTGTTCGATGCCGCGGACCAGATGCGCTCGCGAGGGCGCGGCCGCGGCCCACATGCCGAAAGCGCCATCAACATGTACCCAGGCGCCGCGCGAATGAGCGCGCTCGCAGATCTGCGCCACGGGATCGAAGGCCCCGGTATTCACATTGCCCGCCTGCACACACACGATCGTGCGCTCGTCGACGCTGGGGAATGCGTCCAGGCGCATCCGTCCTTGTTCATCGACGGGCACGGACACCACTCTCTGGCTCCCGAAACCCACTAGCGCGAGCGCCTTGCGGATGCTCGCATGCACCTCATCGCCGACCACGATCGTGAGCGGCGGTGCGCCAAACAATCCCTGTGCTTCAACATCCCAGCCGGCTTTAGCCAGCAATGCGTGTCGTGCAGCAGCGAGCGCCGCGATATTGGCAGTCGTCGCGCAGGTGACGAATCCGCCCGCGCTTGGCGCGGGCAGATTGAAAATACCCTTGACCCAGCGCAACGCGACGTTCTCAAGTGCTGCGTTGGTCGGTGCGGTGACGACGAGGCCGGCGTTCTGGTCCCAGGCCGTCGCAAGCCAGTTCGCCGCCACCGTCACCGGAAGTGCCCCGCCGATCACAAATCCGAAGAATCTTGCGCCGGCCGAGGCCATCGTCGCCGGTGAGCCAATTTGATCCAGTTCTGCGACTACCGCCTGCGCTGTCGATTCCTGTTCCGGAAACGGCTGCTCGAAGTTGCCCAGTGCCGCGATCGCCTCCTGGCTAGGGGCAACAGAGCGAGCCTCAAGGGATTCCAGGTAACGGCTCGCTCGAGACGCCGTGTCGCGTAGTAGGTTGCTCATAGTGTTACGAAGTATAGATGTCATTTGCCGATGCACGGTTGTCTGCGAGCGAATTGCCAAGCCACTGGCCGGGGTCGGCCGACATCAGGGACTAGCGAAAATCACTAGGCCGCCCCTTCTGACGTACGCAAGCGTGAAATATCCTGTAGGCGATCTCCTACGCATCCCGGCACTCCCGACACCACATTCTCCGCAAAATCTCTTTGCTAGGATCCGCAGATCACAAGGAGGCAATGAATAGAATCATGGGGCCCGCGCCGCCTGACGAAAAACAGAACTATCAGCAAGAGGCGGAAGACATTCGGGCCAAGGCACGCGATACACGTGATGCCGAAGCACGAGCGCAACTGCTGCTGATCGCTTCGCTCTACGATAAATTGGCCGCTCATCTGCCGATCGCGCTGCATGCAAAGCGTGCCGAGGACTCGCGCCCGGCAGAGCCCCCGGAGCGTTCGGATTCAGCGTAGCCCACGCGCCAGCCCGGCCTGGATACCAAAGTGACCAATATGAATCCGCTGATCGCTCGTTGCGCGCGTCTGTCACCCACGCTGGCAACATTCTGGTACGCGATTCCGCTGCGGCTGATAGTCGGATACGGGTTCATGGAACACGGCTATGCAAAGCTCGCTCGAGGCCACGGATCCTTCGCAGGCATTCTGACTGCCCTTGGCGTCCCGGCGCCGTCGTTGCTGGCGTCAGCGACCATTGGCGTGGAACTGCTGGGGGGCCTCGCCGTTCTGTTGGGCTTTCTGATTCCGCTGGCGAGCATTCCCATGATCGTGGTGTTGCTCGTCGCCATCTTCACCGTACACCTGCCCTATGGATTCAGCTCCATAAAGCTACAGGCCGTTACCGCGGCGGGCCCCCAATTCGGGCCCGTGGGCTATGAGTGTGATCTGCTCTACATTGCTGCGCTGGTGGCACTGATCCTGGGTGGCTCCGGACCGTTTGCATTGGATCGAATGGTCCTGCGGCCTAGCGCTGACCGTCAAAAATAGCCGGATCGAGCTCCAGGGCCCGGCGCTGGTCCTTCGCGGCGTCGCCGCGACGCCCCAATCGCGCCGCGGCGATCGAGCGGTTCAGCAGCACCACCGGCTGATTCGGGTCGAGATCGAGACTTTCCGAATAGTCGCTGAAGGCAGAGCCGAATTCCTTCAGATCGAGATGAATGTTGCCACGCTTGAAGTACGCCATGGCATTGTGCGGGTCCGCATCGATGAGGCGAGTGTAGTCATCAAGGCTCACCGCGAGCCGCTTGCTGGCGTAGTTTGCATTGGCCCGGCCAAGAAGTGCCGGCAGATTGCGGGGCTCCACCTGCAGTGCCATATCGAAATCGGCCAGCGCATCGTTGTCACGATGCAGCGTTGCATACGCATTGCCGCGGTTGACCCGGTTCGCCACCGTGGGCGCGAGTTCTATGGCATGGGTGCAGTCGGCGATGGCGCCCGCAAGATCTCCCAGTCTCGACTTCGCGACACCGCGGTTGGCCCATGCGATGGCGTCTGAGCCGTCATCGGCGATTACCCGATCGAGGTCCGGCAGTGCTCGATCGGGTTGAGCGAGCGACAAATACAGGAGCGCGCGAGCTGTGAGTGCTGGAGACTTTGGATCGAGCCGAATGGCCTCGCCGAATTCCGCCAGCGCCAGCTGGGGATCATCCTTGGAATCGAGTCTGCCGAGTGCCGCTGACGCTGGTGCATAGGATGGCATCCGGCGCAGCGTTTCACGATAATCGCTCCTCGCCCTATCAGGTTCGCCACTGCGTTCGTAAGCCATTGCGCGATCATAATATGCCAGGCTGTCGGAGGGATCGGCGCGAATGACATAGTCGAGATCTGCGATGGCCAAATCCAGCCGCTTGGAGGCCGCGTATGCTGTCGCCCGGTTGGAATACGCGGATGTATCCTGCGGATCCAGAGCGATCGCCCGGCTGAAATCCGCAATCGCCTCGTCGTCACGTCCAAGACCCTCGAGCGCGGCTCCGCGATTGTCGTAGACGACCGGATCATCCGGTGCGATGCTCATCGCGCGGTCATAGCTCTCAAATGCGTGCAGATAGTCCGACTTTGCCGCGTAGAGATTTCCCGTACCGATCCACGGTCGTGCGCTTCTCGGATCAAGCTTGCCGGCAGTTTTGAAGTCCTTGAGTGCGGCTGCATCGTCGCCACTTTGTTGCAGGGCGTCGCCGCGTGCCACGTACGCCTTGGCGAGATCCGGGTCGTCCATCGAGGCGCCGTGCTTCACCATCCAGATGCTCGTGTTGCAGCTCGAGATGCGCTTTGCGGTCGGCAGCGTCTTGTCGGCGCACACCCTGCCATTCTCGTAGAGCAGGAGGGAATCGTTGGGGTCGCCGGACGGCCGCGACTCGATGTAGAAACGCGACCCCTCACGCACGGAGATCGCCGCGCGATGCGCACTGACGGTGACCTCTTCAATCCCTGGCTCGGTAGCTGCAGGCTGCGCCGCGGATGGCGGAGCAGATGATGGTGCAGAGGAGGATGCGGCGCTGGTGGACGGCGCTGGCGTTTGGGCCGCGCACATACCGAAAAGCGAAGCACCTGCCAAAATGATGAAAGCGGTAACCGTTTGCTTCATACGGCTGCTCTAGTGGGTCGAGCGGTTCAGCACGGTGATCTGGTTGTCGTTCTCGAGAACCGCGATGCCCGGCTGGCGGCGCAGGAAGAGCACAAAATCGGTCAGTGATTCCGGATCAAAGGCTCGGAAAGTTCCGGTCACACGAAAATCGAGCAGCGCGGGGCTCGCGACCACCACTCGACGGAAGCTGAAGCGATTGAATTCTTCGGCGACTACGGCAAGCGGGGTCGAGTTGAAGGTCAGGAGCCGCCGCGTCCAGCCGGTTACCGCCGCTGTGTCCACAGTTTGTGGTGCTGTGATCGTACCGTGAATGATTGTCGCCTGCTGTCCGGGATCGAGCTTGGCGCCAGTGCCCGATGCGGCGAGTACGGCGACATGGCCTTCCAGTACCGTAAGTACCGTACCCAGTGTGGTTCGATCCACATCGAACTTCGTGCCAACGGCGCGAAAGCGTGCGTCATCGACACGAACGACGAAGGGGCGCTTGGCGTCCTTTGTCACCCGGAATAGAGCCTGCCCCGACCGCAACTCCACGGTGCGCTCGTGACCGGTGAAGTTCACGCGCAAGTCTGAGAGCGCATCAAGGTCAATGCGTGATCCATCCGACAACACAACGGAGCGTTGCTCGGCGATGCGGGTGGTATAACCAACATTTCGTGAGTCCGTCGCAATCCACATGACCCCGCAATTGATGACGAGGCTCAGGAGCGCCGCGACTGCGGTGTGGGGTCTATAGCGTTTAGCAGGCGCCAGGGTATCGGCGCGGCCATCGGGACCCTCATCCGTCCGCAGCTCGGTGACGGTGTGATCTGCGCGCGCGAGGCCGATCAGGGTGTCGATATCGAGCCGGCGCTGCGGGTCACAGCCCTGCGCGTCCTCCCACAGCGCCAGCAGATTCAGGTACGCTTTTATGTGTTCCGGAGAGGTGCGCAACCAAGCCGCGAACCGCCGCCTGGCGGCGCCGTCGGGTGTATCCGTACGGAACTCAACGAGCCAAAGTGCAGCTGCTTCGTGGATCTGTGAGTTCATTCTCTCTCCTGCCGTGGTTCGAGAATCTGACGGCTGCATTGAGCGAGCGCTTTGGCCAAATGCTTCCTTACGGCGCTGCGGGAGATTCCCAGTTGCGCGCTGATTTCATCGAGCGTGTAACCATCGCGGCGCTGCAGCACGAACACCGCACGCGTGCGCACCGGAAGCCGCGCCAGGGCGTGATCGAGGGCCTCGAGGCGTCGTTCGAGGTGTACCTGGGCAACCGGATCTGAGTCGGTCACGAGATGCTCGTCGAGCAGCTCATCGAAGCCGTCCAGTGTCGCGGGCGTGCTCAGGCTCGACAGACTGTGTTGATGAATGACGTGGCTGGCAACGGTGAGCAGGTAAGCCTCGGGGCTGCGGATCTGCTCGAAGCGCTTGACGCGCAGCAGGCGCAGGAACACCTCCTGGGCGAGATCCGCCGTATCCGCGGTGTTGCGCAGGCGCGCTGCCAGAAAACGCCGCAGGCGCTGGCCATGTTTCGCAGCGACGTCGGCGACAAAGTTCTTCTGGGTCTTGGGAAGCAAATCGACTCCGTCGGAGGCCCCATGCCCGCATTAGAGTGAGGGATGCGCCAAACCGGTCACTGGTCATTTATCCAGGCACAGTATGCGCACCCACCCGCGGCGCACGACAGTTGCCATCTTGACATCCACAGCTTCCTTATCTACATTGTAGACATCATGGCAGAGCTACTTGGGGCATTCGAGCAGGCCGTTCTGTTGGCGGTGTGGAATCTGGCGGGGCAGGCCTATGGACGCGCTGTCCTGCGCGGAACCGAAGCCGCGCTGGACCGCAAGGCCGCGGCAGGCGCCGTGTACGCAACCCTGGATCGGCTGGAGCAAAAGGGGCTGCTCACCTCCCGTGTGGAGACCGGGACACCGGTGCGGTCGGGTCGCGCCCGTCGTTATTACCAACTCACGGCCATTGGAGTCAGGGCACTCAATGAGTCGAAGGCCGCCCTGGAACAGATGTGGCAAGGCGCAAAGTGGCCGCTGGAGTCGAAGGCGTGAGCCAACACGCGCCGCCGCGCTGGCTTGAGGGCGCGCTGCTGCGGTGCCTGCCGGCGCGGGACCGGGAAACCATTTCCGGCGACCTCCTGGAGGAATACCGGGAGGTGCAGTTGCCGCACCATGGGCCCCTGCGCGCGAACATTTGGTACCTGCGCCAGTTGATCAGCTTCCTAGCCGTTAGAAGTTTTGGAGGGTCGACCATGAGGGCGTCATTGGCCTGGATGTCCGTGATCACTGCACTCGCCGGGGTCTGGCTTGCGGTGATGGAGCACATCCTCAAACACCCCGGGTACGCCGGACGTTCAACCGTTGCGGCCTGCATCGTGATTCAGGGCCTCGCTACGGTGCTCTTTTTGATGTGGCACGGGCGGCCAATCTTTCGCCTCATCGTCCAGGCCGGCGCCTTGGGCGCCGCCGTGTTGGGCGCTTCGGCTATCATACGAATGCTGAATGCGCCGCATTTTGAAGGATTTGTGCTGCTGATCGGGGCTGCCCTCATTGTGCAGGGAATACTGGCGCTGGCGGTGGTGGGTGGCGCGCGGCACGGCGCTGCGGTTTAAGGAGGCCCAGGCATATCGGACACATGGACGCTCAACTCCTCATCATCTGTGTCCTCACATTTGTCATCCACCTGATCGGCACGCTGGCCTATGCGGCGCGAATAGCCGGCGTGCGCACCCGACGCATCGCCATCTCGTTCTCGCTGTTCAACATTCTGATCCTGGTGTCACGTACCTCGAACTCGTTTCAGGGACCATTTCTGGCCAAGCGGATCGAAAGCAATATTGCCGGCGGCGTCGCGCACAGACTACTGGCGGATTTTCGCTGGATGCTGTGGTCTGCGACCCTTGCCACAATCGCGGGTGCGCTGCTCATTCCCACGTTCCAACGCCTCTTCAGCCGTGCCGTGCTGCACTTTCAGGAAAATCGCTCGGTGCCGCGTCTGCTGCTGCGTATTTTCTTCAAGGGCGGTCTCGCGCAGCTCAAAGACCTTACCACCCTGCCCACCGCTGCCAACATCACGCGAATTCGCGCAGCTGCCGGCATTTCGCCGTGGGTCATCGCACTCAATGTGGCCGCGATTGCGCTGTGGACTACCGGCGTCTTTGCCGCACTGTACGCAGGCTACCTGAACCCCGCGCTGCGGGTGACTTCCAGCAGCCTGTCGGCGGTCGTGAACGGCACGGCTACCATCCTGATGTTTGTGTTCATTGATCCGCAAATGTCCGTGATGACTGACGATGTGATCGAAGGCAGAACATCGGAGCCGCATTTTCGACGGGCCGTCGTGTGGCTCGTAGGCAGTCGGCTGGCCGGAACGCTGCTGGCACAACTGATCCTCATTCCCGCCGCCATGTTGATCGCCTCCGTCGCCGAAATCGTGTGATGAAAGGTGCGCCCGGGAACTATCCCGTGACGGGCACGGTCCACTCAGCACGGCGGAACTCAGGATTGCTGTGTGTCACAGGCTACCCAGCGCACGAACCGCGGGATTGCGATCGTCCTGGTCGGGGCGGTGCACATCCTGATAT
>DATHOA010000304.1:0-10387 GCA_035485475.1 Steroidobacteraceae bacterium
CCCGTCAAGGCAACCTTTTACGTCTACGACCCGAAAGCCAATGGCGAAGTGTCCGTGCGTCTGCGGCCCGATGCGATCCCGCAGACCCTGGATTTCATCGACAAGGCCTGGCACACCTTCGCGCCCATCGCGGCCGTGGACCGGCACTTCCTGGACGACAGCTTCGGGGAGCTGTACCAGCGGGACGAAAGGCAGGGGCAGATGCTCGGCATCTTCGTCGGCATCGCAATCTTCATCGCCTGCCTGGGCCTGTTTGGCCTGGCGGCCTTCACCGCCGGCCGCCGCACCAAGGAAATCGGCCTGCGCAAGGTGTTCGGAGGCCGCACCCGTGATGTGGTGAAGCTGCTGCTGTGGCAGTTCTCGGTTCCGGCCGTGATCGCCAACCTGATCGCCTGGCCGCTGGCCTGGTACTACCTGCACGGCTGGCTGGACACCTTCGCGTACCGCATTTCCTTAAGCCCCCTCTATTTCCTGGGCGCCGGCGCGCTGGCGCTGCTGATCGCCTGGCTCACGGTGCTTTCGCACGCCATACGGGTGGCCCGCGCGACACCCATCGGTGCGCTACGCTATGAGTAGAGCGCGGTACCTGCGCTGCGGTCTTGCCGCCTGGACGGCCGTGCTGGCCGGCTGCGCCACCCACGTGCCGCAGGCCTTGAGTCCGCAGCTCGTGCCGCAATCGTTCGTCGGGCAGGACGCCGCTCGCGATTCCGTGTGGCCAAAACCGGATTGGTGGCAGCAATTCGGCAGCGCGGAGCTGTCCGAATTCATTGCGCGGGCGCAGGCCGATAACCGGGATCTCGCGGTCGCCGCCGCCGGTGTCGTCGAGGCGCATGCGCAGACCATCATTCAACGCGCGTCCCTGTTCCCGCAACTGAATCTGCAGGCGCAGGCAGAGCGATCCAAGCCCAGCGGCCCGACCGGCATCGGCACTTATCCAAGCGGAAATTCCTTTGGACTCGGGCTGGGTGCGAGCTACGAAGTTGACGTCTGGGGGCTGGCGCGCAGCAATCTGCGCGCGGCAACCGAGACGCTGAAGGCAGCGCGCTTTTCCCAACAGGCTGTAGCCCTGACCGTCACGGCGAATGTCGCCAATGCGTACTTCAGCGTGCTCGCGCTGCGCAAACGCATCGCGATTGCCAACGAGGATATTCTCGCCATCAACGACATCCTGCGCACTATCCAGCTGCGGGTGACGACCGGCACGTCCTCGCATCTGGACCTGGCGCAGGAGCGGGCGCAGGTGGAGTCCGTCGAGGCTCAACTGCCGCAGCTCGAGGAACAGGAGCTGGAGGCGCGCGTGGCCCTCGCGGTGCTGCTCGGGCAGGCCCCGGAGAGCCTCGAGGTCAAAACGCCAAGCCTCGAGGCCATCCACCCGCCCCTCGTCAATCCGGGGCTGCCCTCCGACCTGCTGTTGCGACGGCCGGACGTGGCGCTGGCAGAGGCCGACCTGGCGAGCGCGCACGCCAGCCTCGACGCGGCGCGCGCGGCATTTCTGCCGCAGTTCGCGCTGAACGGCAGTGATGGCTTCGCCAGCGCGGCCATTGGCACATTGCTCCACGGTCCCAGCGTCGCCTGGGACTACGGCGGCAGTCTGCTGCAAACCGTCTTCGATGGGGGCAAGCTGGTCGGGCAGAAAAAGCTCGCGGAAGGCACGCAACAGCAACTGATCGCGAGTTACCAGCGGGCCGTTCTCAATGCCTATGCGGACGTTGAGACCGCCCTGGGCCAGGTGCAACACAGCGACCTGGCCGAGCAGCACCTCGGACGCGAAGTCGATGCCGCGCGGGAAGCCTTCCAGATTTCCCAGCTTCAGTATCGCCAGGGCACCACGGATCTGCTCACCGTGCTGCAGTCGCAACAGACTCTGTTCTCTGCCGAAGACCAACTGGCGCAGATCACCCTGGCGCGGATGCAGGCTGTTGTTCATCTGTACGAAGCACTCGGGGGTGGCTGGCTGGAGCAGTCCGGTGAGCGCACGCAGTTCACCTCGCCTCCGGTTCCGACATCATGAAATACGGAAGTTCGTCATGAATCCACTACCGGCTTTCGAAGCCTATCCGTTCGAGGTCAAGCCCTTGTCGATGAAGGGCGGTGGCGGATACGTCATCCGCTTTGCCGATCTGCCCGGCTGCATGGCCGTTGGACAGACGCTGGAGGAAGCTATCGCGAACGGTCGCGAGGCTTTTCATACCTGGATGGAATCGGCAATTGCCGATGGGGCGCAGATCCCCCGACCCAATGGCGCCGCGGAGCCGGTCAAGTTCGTGCAGCGTCTGCCGAAGTCCCTGCACGCGCAGCTGCTGCGCGCTGCGGCGAACGAAGGAACGAGCGTGAACACCTTCGTTACCGTACTCGTGGCGGAGGGTCTAAGCCGACGTGAGCGGCCGCAACCCAGCAAAATCAGCCGCAAGCGTCGCGCAGCCTTTTCGAGATGACCCATGCGCCCTGGAATCGTCATGGTCGTGATCTGGATCGCATGGGCCGTTTCCTGGATGGTCGCGGCGGCGTGGAGCAATGACACTCAAAGCCAGCCGTCGAGCGCAACGGAGCTTCGCTATCGGATCCTGATGGGCATCGGGGCGCTGGTCATGTTCGTGCCGGCACACGGCTATGAAGGTCGGTTACGCCTTTGGCACATAGGCTGGTGGGGTGCCTGGACGTGCGTGGCACTGATTGCCGCGGGCGTCGCTTTCGCCTGGTGGGCGCGCCTGCACCTGGGTCGTTTGTGGTCAGGCCGCATTACCCGCAAGGTCGATCACCGGGTGGTGGAATCGGGTCCTTATGGGATTGTGCGCCATCCGATTTACTCGGGGCTGCTGCTGTCGCTGATCGCCACGGCCGCGGCCAAGGGGACCTTACTGGGCTTTGTCGGTCTGTTGTTTACGTTTGTCGGGATGTGGATGAAGGCCCGCCTGGAGGAGCGTTGGCTGGCCAAGGAGCTTGGCGAAGCGGCGTACGGCGACTATCGCCGCCGCGTGCCGATGTTGCTGCCACTGGGACCGACGGATCGGCACTGACTACTTCAAGGGCAGGTACACGTCGGTAATCATTTCCTCTTCTGGAACATTTGCTCCGACATTCACGTAGTGGAAGAAGATGGGGAAAGCGCCGGGCAGTTCACCACTGCGCGGCAGCCACTTTTCAAATAGATAGACCGCAGCCTTGTTGTTGTAGCGCGAACCAATGTCCCGGGCGCGGGCACACCGGTTGCGTGGAATCGTCTTGTTGATGATGCCGGCGGAGTTCGGACCCACTGCGAAGTCGATGGAAAGACAGAAATCGACGTGATGATCCGACGGCGCCGTGGTGCGCGGGTCGGTAAAGTGAACGCCGTAACTGCGGAACTTCACCGGATCGAGCAGGCGCTGCTCGAGCTTCCAGGCGATCAGTTTGCGCACCGTGTCGTGCTCGAGCTCGGGCGATCCGAAATGCTCAATCGCGGCGACGTTTGTTTCGGGAAATACCACGATCTGGACATCCATGAGGCGATCCTTTCACCGAATACGTAGCACGACCTTGCCCACGACGTGACCGGCCTCGACCCGCCGCTGCGCATCGGCCGCAGCCGCAAGCGGAAATTCCGCGGCAATGGGCACCTGCAGTTTCACGGCTACGATAGCCGTGTTGAGCCGCTCGAACTCCTTCGGTCCAGGGACCGCGTCATAGCGGATGATCGCGAGTCCCGGGCGTGGCTTTGGCACCTGCACCCCGCTCGGGTAGGCCACTCGCCCGCCGGGCTTTGCCGCGTCGATACAGCGCTCCAGCGCATCCCCACCGGCAAGTGCGAGCACGGCATCAACCCCGGTTGGCGCAAACGCTCGCGCGGCCGCGAGGATATCGCCGTGACGGCCGTCTACGATGGCATCCGCACCCAGTTGCTTCACCCGGGCGATCTCGTCCGCGCCTGAAACGGTAGCGAGTATTTTCGCACCCCGAAGCTTCGCGAACTGCACGGCCAGTGTGCCCACGCCCCCTGCGGCACCGTGGATGATCACGGTCTGACCCGCCGCGATGTGCAACGCGTCATCGATTCCCTGGACTGCCGTGAGTGCGTTGGTCCCGATGGCCCCGGCCTGCGTCAACGTCAAACCCTTCGGCACATGGGCGACGCGCTCGGCGGGTACTGCGACGTATTGGGCGTAGAACCCGCCCTTGGGATTGTCCCAGCTGTAGGAGTAGACGGACTCTCCGACCCGGAAGCGCCGCACATTCACACCCACGGCAGCGATCACTCCGGAAGCATCGGTACCGAGCACCAGCGGAAAACGGGAGTTCTTGATCGATTGAGGATGACGACGGATGTCCACGTCCCAGCTCGCAACGCCTGCCGTGTGGGTAGCGATCAGGACTTCATTGGCACCGGGCTGCGGGACGGGTAAGTCGTGCAGAGTAAGCACAGCAGCCTCGCCGGCCGCGTCGATTGCCGCGGCGCGCATTCGCGCTGGAAGGGGTCCGGCGAGGCTATCGCCTGCATCGCCATGAGCTGCACTCAGGAGCAGGAAAAGTCCCGTAGCGGATAGAAATTCACGGCGACTGCGCATGCCTGACTACACTTCTATTTTGTACCCCAGAGCCACCTCGTCACCCGGCAACCCTCGGAAACCCCAATTGTGCTTTGGCGTCTCGGAAATCGTCACCTCCACCTCGTGCGGCAGCCGGTGGGCTTGATTGCACACCCGCTCGAAAAGCAAGCGGATCAGGTGCTTTTTGGTCTCGATCGAACGGCCTTCAAACATGCTGATTTCGATGATCGTGTAGCGTGCGCTGGCGCTCGCAGGGAAATAGAAGTCCTCCGTTTCCATGTGAAAGAAACGATGCGCCCGCTTGTTGGCAGGAAACTGGAGCGCCTCGACCACACATGAGTGGATGGCCTCAGACAGTTCTGCCTGGATTGGCCGCAGATGTTCCCGCAGGCCATAGATTTTCACCTGTGCCACGGCCTTCCTCGACAGTTATCGCACGAATGATGGATGTCTAACTCTAAGGCGTTGGCAAGTCAAAAGAAAGCCGCCACCACTGTGGGGCTTCTGGGTGCAGAATAGCCGCCCATGGCTTCATCCTTTGACTCGGCGCAGCGTCGACCTGCCGCGTGTCTGCGGCCCTTTATTGTGCGCTATGGTGGCTTCCGCGCTAACGGCTTGTCACACCTGGCGACGCGCGGCCTCCCGTCGCGGCATGTCACGGTCATGGTAGGCCTGGGTGATCCGTTTCGCATTGCGGGAGCCGGCTCATTTTCCTCATTCGTCGCGGGGTTGCACGACAGTGCGGGACTGGTCGACACCCGCGGTGATATCGCCGGAATACACTTGGTGTTGACGCCGCTCGGCGCTCGTACGCTACTGAATGTGCCCGCCGGGGTCCTGGCAGGTCACGTCTTCCATTTGGACGATATGGTGGGAGCACGTGTGCACGCGCAGTTGCAGAGCCGCTTGCATGCCGCGCAGACGTGGTCGGAACGCTTCGATATCCTCGATGAAGTGCTCACAAGACGGCTCCGGCAAGACGACACGGCGGCCGAATTGCACTGGGCGTGGCGCAGGATCGCCACGGACGCAGGGATGACCTGCATCGAGAATCTGGCCGGAGAGATTGGTTGGAGCCGACGCCACTTGAGCGAACGGTTTCGCGTGGAAATCGGCGTAACGCCCAAGACGCTCGCGCGCATCGTGCGCTTCGAGCAAGCCTGTGCGCTCCTCAAGGATGCCCGCAGCACGATTGCGGGTATCGCCGCCGCGGCCGGCTATCATGATCAGTCCCACATGACGCGGGAATGGCGGACGCTCGCCGGATGCACGCCAAAGACGTGGATCACCGAGGAGCTCCCATTTGTACAAGATTACGAGCTCGCAGCCTTGGACAATGAGTGAATGAGCACAATTGAGCGCATCGATATGTCGCGGCACGCCATCAGGATCCGTCGGGATCTGGGTATGGACACAATTGCAAACCAACGCGGTCCGGATGCGCGGGTGGATGGATTCTATGTTGGCGTGGCGGACATGACGCGTGATCCGCCCCACAACGGCGAGCGGCATCCGGACGGCGATGAGTTCATTTTGATCCTTTCCGGGCGCGTGACCGTCACTGTGGACTCGGCCCCAAATGAATCACTTGAATTGGGACCGGGTGAGGCATGCATCATTCCCAAAGGGGAGTGGCACCGGGTGCATCTTGTTGAGCCCACGCGACTCCTTCACATCACCCCTGGGCCGAACGCGGATCATCGTCCGCTGCAGGCTGCGCTCACACGCTTGTGACAGCGACCTGGCCAACAATTCTGGTGACGACCTGGGCGGACGGGTTGTTTGCCCTGGCGGACCAGGCTTCCCGCCACGAATGGCCGGGCACATCAGTCCGAGGTCTTGCGCGCGATGCTAGCGGCAACGCGCTCGCCATTGTGGGGGGCAAATCGCTGTGTCGACGAAGCCCCGATGGTGCATGGGACACGATCGCGAAGAGCGATCTCGAACTTGGCTGTTGCGTCGCGGTCGGTGCCAACATCTATGTGGGCAGGGACGATGCGGCACAGGTGCTGCGCGTTTGCGATGACGGAAGTCTCGAGCCTCTCGCTGGCTTTGATCATGTATCCGGACGCGATCAATGGTACGCAGGTACCGCCCTGATCGACGGCCGACATGTTGGTCCCCCGCTGGGCATTCGCTCGATGGCGGCGACCTGCGATGGCAAGGCGCTGCTCGCGAACGTGCATGTCGGCGGTATCCCAAGGTCCATTGATGGCGGACTCACCTGGCAACCGACGATTGAAGTCGATAGCGACGTGCATCAGGTGTGCGCTCACCCAACGCGTCCGGAAATCGTCGCCGCTGCCACCGGCATTGGCTTGGCCTTAAGCCGAGACGGCGGGAGATCGTGGACCACCGAGTGCAAGGGACTGCATGCCGCGTACTGCTCGGCCGTCGCATTCGCCGACGACGATATCCTCGTGGCCGCCTCCACTGATCACTTCGCGTCGCAGGGTGCGATCTACCGGCGGCCCATAGATGGCGCGGGACTGCTAAAGCCGGTCGGCGCAGGGCTGCCGCGTTGGATCGAGGGAATCGCCGATACCGGCAACATCGCCGCGTCGGGTTCGACACTTGCCGTGGCCGATCGGGCCGGGAATCTTTACCTTTCGGACGACACCGGTCGCACCTGGTCGCGGCACGGAAACCAGTTCCCCACTCCGAGCAGTGTTTTTATTTGTCTAGTTTGAGTCGGATCCAAGTTAGGTTCTGACCGTTCTATTTCTTGCGGCGGGTCTTGACCGTGGCTCGCGTCGGCGGCGCAATCTCGCGTCGCTCCACTCGGGCTCGGATTTCCAAGAGTTCCCGACGAATGGGAACGGACCACTTCTGCAAAATGGAAGGCAGGTCGCGTCCCTGACGGATGACGGCGACGATGGCGATGAGTCGCTCGCCTATTGGTTCGTACACGAGGTAATGCTCGCGGACTGGGTAAACGAGCAAGGCCGTCCCGCCGCTGAGGTCTTGCCGTTCGAGCACGGTTCGGTGGTTTTCTGCGATGAATTCGGCGCCGAGATGCAGATCATCGAAGTACCGGCTCGTCACCTCTTTGCCCCATCTCGCTCGCGACCAGGTCCGTGCTTCGCGCAGGTCCGCGATCGCCCGCGCCGTTAGAACGTAGCGCGCTCGCCGCACTGCGCGTCAATCCTCATCCCTGACGTCGAGAATCGATTTGGCGGATAAGCGACCGTGTTTCAGATCATCGAGCCCCTCGAGCACGTTCAGTGCGACCGCCCGATCCTGCATGTCCTGGCGAATCAGGTCACGGATGTATTCGCTCGGCGTCGCGTACACATCCTTGTCGCTCGCGCGCTCATCGACATACTTACGAAGTACATCTGTCAATTGAACATTGAGACTGCTGCTCAAGGCCGATTCTCCGAGCGATTTCGGGTGGGACTATTTTGGCCGCCATGGCAATAAATATCAATAGATGCCAGGACGGAATGCTGCAGCTACCAGTAGAGGGGATACGGGACTTTGCGCACCGCGTTGTTGTACAGCCACGCAATGAACACCAGGATCAGGGCACCGCTGAGGACCGGGAATAGCAGCAAGCCCCATCCCGAGTGACCGAGAAACACGATGACAGGGTTCGATCCGGCGGGTGGATGGACCGTCCGGGTGGCCATCATGGCCGCGATGGAACAGCCGACGGCCAGCGCCAAGGCCCACGGTTGCGGGCCAATCCAATGTAATGCCGCGAGTCCAATCACGGTGCAGATCAGATGACCCCCGATGAGGTTCGCCGGTTGTGCAAACGGGGCGTCCGGATAGCCGAATAACAGTACGCAAGAGGCTCCGAAGGAGCCCAGCAACAGCAGCACCTGGAGATTGGCGCTCAAGACCGCGAGCGCGCCAATCGCCAGGAAGCCGCCGAGCGCGCCGAGCAGAACGGCGCGAACACTTGGATAGGCGGGGCGCTTGCCGCCGGCGCCGCGACAGCGCTGCAGGAAGTCCGTCAGGATCATCTGCCTTTGAACTTGGCGGCGTCCTCCGATCCTTTGGTCGCGTTGCCGGCGCTATAGGAATGCGCGCCTACGCCTGCGAGTTTGCCGCCCTGTACGATCAGGTACTCGTTGCGGATCGGACGCTTCTCAAAGTAGCACTCGAGGATTTCCCGGGTGCCGGCTGCGTAGCGTGCCTGCGCTGACAAGCTGGTACCGGAAATATGCGGCGTCATGCCGTGATGCGGCATGGTGCGCCACGGATGATCCTTCGGCGGCGGCTGCGGGAACCAGACATCCCCCGCGTAGCCGGCCAGCTGGCCACTGTGCAGGGCAGCCGCCACGTCATCGGCCACGCATAGCTTGCCGCGCGCGGTGTTGATGAGATACGCGCCGCGCTTGAAATTCTTCAGCGACTTCGCGTTGATCATATGCTCCGTTTCCGGATGCAGCGGGCAATTGAGCGTGACCACATCGCACACCCGGGTCAAGCTCTCGAGACTGGTGTGGTGCGTGAGATTGAGTTCCTTTTCCACCGATTCCGGCAGGCGATGCCGATCCAGGTAGTGCAGTTTCACGTCGAAGGGCTTCAGCAGGCGCAGCGCGCGCAGACCAATGCGGCCGGCGGCCACGGTTCCGACTTGCATGCCTTCAAGGTCATAGGAGCGCTCGACGCAGTCGGCGATGTTCCAGCCGCCCTTGATCACCCAGTTGTACGAGGGGATGTAGTTGCGCACCAGCGCCAGGATCACCATCACAATATGCTCAGCAACGCTATTGCTGTTGCAATAGGTCACTTCCGCGACCGTGACGTTCTTATCCATCGCAGCCTGCAGATCGGTATGGTCGGAGCCGATCCCGGCGGTGATCACCATCTTCAGCTTCCTGGCCTTGGCGAATCGTTCGGCCGTCATATAGGCCGGCCAGAAGGGTTGCGAAATGACTATTTCGGCATCGGGGAGTTCTTGGTCGAGAACGCTGTCGGCGCCGTCCTTACTCGAAGTGACAACCAACTGATGGCCATTGGACTGCAGGTACTTGCGCAGGCCCAGCTCGCCGGAGACGCTGCCCAGCAAGGTGCCGGGGGTGAAGTCGATGCCTTGGGGAGTCGGCAGGGTTTGGCCGTCGGGATATTTCCCGATTTTGGGCAGACCATCGCGCGGATACGATTTCGGATAGCCCGACACCGGATCGTCATACAGAACACAGATCACCTTAGCCATCGCCAGCCCTCCAATTTTCGAGGGTTCGAAGCGTGCGCACTGGGTCGCGCTGCGGCAAATCAAATGTTTCGTTCAGCTGATAGAACGAATCAATGACCGCAACCGCGGTCAGGGTCGTCCTTCAATTCGAATCAATTCGCCGTTCTATTTCCGCGGTGAGATCCACACCTTGCGCGAAGTCAAGCAATGCCCGCGGCAGTGGCGCCAGGGGCTCCCGATTGGCGGCAACCAGGCCCAGCGTATGAAAGGCTTCCGGTTCGACCAGCGGAATGCTGACCAGTCCGCGCTTTTGCTCGAACAGCAGCAGGAAGGTTTGCGGCACGACCGTGGATAATTGTCCAAACAGCAAATGGGTCCACAGGGTCACCAGGGAGTTGGTCTCCATGACGGCTTTCACTTGCGCGCCGGCGGCTTGAAACTGCGTGTCGATGATGCGGCGGTTTTGCATCGACGGGGTCAGCAGGCACAGCGGCAGTGTGGCTGCCTCCGCCCAGCTGATGGCCTCGAGCCCGGCAAAGCGGCTGGCCTCGCGCGTGATCAGTACATAGCGCTCGCGATACAGAGGAACGGTGCGAACCCGTGACAACGGATCATTATCCAGATAGGTCAGCCCCACATCGATGGTGAAGTCATCCAGTTCGCGCTGGATTTCGCTCGAGGTTTGCGAAATGATCTGGAAACGGGTCTTGGCGTG
>DATHOA010000305.1:0-4652 GCA_035485475.1 Steroidobacteraceae bacterium
CGTGGCCTTCGAGTCCGGCACCAACCGGTGGTTGCAATTGCAGCAGTGGCCGCAGGGCTGTCAAAACACTGAATTGAAGGGCGGCTGTGCCATTGTCTCCCAGCCGTTGTACCTGCAGCCCGATGGCAAGCTGAGCTTCACTCGCGCCGCGGCGGTGAAGGGCGCTCCCGGATTCGACAGCTATGTGTCGGATCCGGCAAAGCCGGTGCCGTACCTGCCACGGCCCATTCACATCGCGGGGGAGGAGGGGGAGAAGTCCTGGCAGACCTGGCTGGTCAGTGACCAGCGGCCGGCGGCGGCCCGCCCCGATGTCCTGACGTTTGAATCCGAGGTGCTGACTCAACCTCTGAAACTCAGCGGTGAGCCGATCGCCAATCTCATCGCTGCGACCACCGGCACCGACGCCGACTTTGTCGTCAAACTCATCGATGTGTACCCGCCGGAGGACGGCCGCGAGCCCGCCCTGGGCGGCTACGAGCTGATGGTTTCCGCGGATATCCTGCGCGGGCGCTATCGCAACGCCTATGACCGGCCTGAACCGATCCCGGCGAATCGCACGCAGACCTACCGCTTCGCCCTGCCCACCGTGAACCATGTATTCCTGCCCGGTCACCGTCTCATGGTCCAGGTGCAATCCACTCTGTTTCCGGTCTATGACCGCAACCCTCAGACCTACGTGCCGAACATATTTTTCGCCAAGCCTGAGGACTACGTGAAAGCCACCATCAAGGTGTTCGATGCCGGCCGCCAGGCCAGCTTTGTGCAGCTGCCCGTGGTTACTCCCTAGCGCGTGCACCCGATCGCGGGGTCCCCGGCGTATATAGGGTCTGTGAGCCCAACGTCCCTAACCCTCGACTTAGCCTCGCTGCCGGCCGGTCCGCTGATCGGGCAGGCGGTGGATGGCGATTTCGCGGCGGCCCGCGCCGGTGATACCAGTGCCTTTGTTCGCCTGGTCCGCCACCACCAGGCGCGGGTATTCAGCCTGGCGCTGCGGCTGACCGGGCGCCGCGAAGATGCCGAGGAGCTGGCCCAGGATACGTTCCTGGGATTGCACGCTCAGCTGCGCAACCTCGACTCAGCGCTCCACGTGCGCCATTGGGTGTGCCGCACGGTCACCCACCGTTCCATCGATCTGCTGCGCGCGCGGGCGCGTCGGCCCCAAGCCCAATCCCTGGATCAGATGATGCTGGAGGTCCCGGTCGAGGATGCCAGCGGGGACCCCTTGCTGCACCGCACACTGCGTGCTGTCTTGCTGCGGCTGCCGGAAATCCCGCGCGCCGTGGTGGTATTGAGATTCCAGGAGGACCTGGATCCCCTGGATATTGCCGCGACCCTGGATCTACCCATTAACACCGTCAAGAGCCACCTGCGCCGGTCATTGGATTGGCTGCGCGGGCAGGGACTGGAGATGCCCCGATGAACGCCGGCGACGCTAAGCCAATGGAGCCGCTCGAGCGAGCATTACAGGCAAGCCTGCGCCCTGTGGATCCGGGAGCGGCATTCACAGCCGCCGTGCAGGCGCGCCTCGCTGCGGCCTCGCTACGGCCTCTGGTCCACACTGCCGCGGTGCCCGCAAGCCGTGCGCGATGGCTGTACCCGCTTTCCGTGGCGTTGGCGGCCTCGATTGTCGTGGCCCTGGCCGTGGGCTGGCAATTGCAGGAGCTTCGCCTGCTGCGGCATGCCGAGCAGGTGCGCCTGGAGCAGGTGCGCGTCAAAACGCAGTTGCTGGTAGCCCTGGAAATCACCAGCGAGCGGCTGGGACAAGTACAGCGCCGCCTCGAACAGTACCAATTACAGGAGAAGAGTTTATGAGCGTTATGTTGCGACGCAGCGGTTGGATGGTGGTCGGTCTGTTGCCGGTGCTGGCGGCCGCACAGGCGGGCAGGCTCGTGATACCGGATTTCGGGGATCTGGCCAGGAAGGCCACCGAGTCAGTGGACATCACCTTGGACGGCGACATGCTCAAGTCCGCCACGTATCTGATGGGCGCCGCCGGCGGCCGCAATTCCGGCGACACCGACTTGTCGTCCCTGGTGGCGGGATTGAAGGCCATCACGGTGCGCAGCTTCACCTTCGACAAACCCGACATGTATTCACGGCAGGCCGTGGACAGCGTACTCGCGCAGGTCGATATGCCGGGGTGGCAGAAGGTCGTCTCGGTGCGCGAAAAGGGCGAGCGGGTGGAAATCCACATGCGACCGAACTCTGAAGACGGCGGCTTGCTGATCGTCACCGAGGAGCCCAAGGAGCTGACCATCGTCAACATTGCCGGCAAGATCAATATGGATCAGCTGCGCCAGCTGCAAGGTCACTTGGGTGTGCCAAACATGCCCGGCCTAGTCGGGGGTGCCGGGTCTGCGGCAACTCCTGCACCGCCCGTCCCTCCGGCAGCGCCGGTGGTGGTCACGCCGGCGCCGCCGGCACCCGCCGCGCAGCAGGCAGCCCCCGCGACACCGGCGCCGGTACCTGCCCAACGCGGATGACTACCAGCGCGACAGCGCGTTCAAT
Organism: Steroidobacteraceae bacterium; assembly: GCA_035485475.1. Lineage (GTDB taxonomy): Bacteria > Pseudomonadota > Gammaproteobacteria > Steroidobacterales > Steroidobacteraceae > DAIDKA01. Next base: position 2,509 of record DATHOA010000305.1, read on the forward strand.
TTGTTTGCTGCCCAGCTCAATTTCGGCTTCGTCCAGGCAGCCTGCGGCGCCGGCCGCTGCTGCAGCGCCTGCATCTTGGCCCGGTACTCGCTGCCGAATAAGACCGGATGTGCCATCTGCACACCGGGTGGGGCGAGATCGAGGCATTCACCGTTCAGGGGCATCCCGTAGTAGAAGGTCTCCTCGGAATAGAAGACCGGCCCGAAATCGTTGAAATCGCGACTGACGAAACTGCCATTCATTAGAGTGGTGGCAACCAGCGCTTCGTCGTTTGGCCACAGGATGCGTCGGCTGACGCGCCTGCCATGTTCGATGCGACGCGCAAACGCGGCGTCGACGGCGCGCGTTGACAGCCGTGTCACCGGGAAGAGACATCGATAGGGCGCTACGTCGCGGCCCCGTGCCGTGTTGCGCCAGAACCAGGAAGGGTCCGCGGGTATCAGGCTGCCGGCGAGAAAATCCACCTCCGGCCTGCTCGCAAAGAACCGAAAAAAATGTGCCGGGTCACTGCCGTAGAAGCGCACATCCGCTTCAATCAGCCAGAATAATTCTGCCTCCGGAAACTGCCGACGCGCCAGATAGTATCCATAGTCTCCGCAGCGCCACGCAAAATCCGCCGGGCAGTGCAGTCCCAATGCGGAACATGCGGATTTCGACAGCCCGATCACTGCGCGCGCTTCGGATCTCACGGCGCCATCCGTGGCATCGACGATCAACGTGGTGGGATGACGGCTGATGGCCTCGAGTTCGTCCGCCAACTCCATGACGGTACGACTGATCTCTTTGGTTCGAATCAAAAGATGGGTGGACACTCTACTTCCGTGCCGTATCTGAGTGTGGTATTCAGGTAGCTTCAATAGTAGTTCCTCGTTGGCTGTTATTTATTGAATTTGCGATTATCGTGCAACTGGTATTGCGGGCGCTTGGTCGCGGCCCGGCAATATCCGGCGGCGAATTCGGCCACTTTCCTGTTCTCCTACAAACGAAGGGGAATTGGACCGATAGCTGTTCACCATTTTCAGCTTGCGCCCAGCGCAAAGCCCCTGTGGAGTTTCTGCATTGAAAAGGCTCGTACGCGTTGTCAGGCGAATCGCCCGCCTCGCCGCTGATTGCGTCAGCGCACTCTTGTCGAGAGCCGCGCCGAAGCATGAGGTGGGGCTTGGCAACTGCAAGCGCGTGACGTTCGTGCAATTCGGAGACTATGAAGAGGCATTCTGGCGCCTCGAACGCGGCGGCAACGAGAACTACTACGCGCAGAAATATTCAGTCGATTTCGTCGGCTCGCTTCCAGGTCGACCCAATATGGAAGCCGTTACCGTGATTTGTGTCGCTGCCGATGCCAAATCGGCAGTGCTGCCCAATGGGGTGCGCACCGTTGGGATCGAGCTGTATCCGAAGGACCGCAGCCCGCGTTTTCGCGAACTCGTCGATCTGGTGAAGTCGACCAGACCAACCCACCTGCTTGCGATGACGCCATGCATTCCATTGATTGCCTGGGGTATACGCACCGGCTGCCAGGTGCTGCCGATACTGGCCGATAGCTTCAGATCCAAGGGTCTCAAGGCCGCCATCGATTACAAACTGCTGGGACTGCTGTTCAGTACCAACGCGATCGAGTTCGTGGCAAACCACAATCTCGCAGCGTCACTGGATCTGAAGCGTATCGGGATTTCGGCCGATAAAGTCATTCCCTATGACTGGCCCGCCGTCATCTCTCCCCATGATTTTGCGACCAAGAGCGCTCCGCCATCAGACGCACCGTTTCGGTTGCTCTATGTCGGCACTGTTGTTGAGTCGAAAGGGGTGGGCGATGCCATCGGCGCGGTAAGCTTGCTGCGCAATCGGGGCATGAATCTGACATTGACGATCATCGGTCGGGGTGACGTTGAGGCATACCGCGGCGTCGTAAGAGATCAGGGTCTGGAGGAGTTTGTCAGCTTTCGCGGTCCGCAAAGCCACGCTGAAGTCGTCAGGGCCATGCGCAGCCATGATGCCGTGGTCGTGCCGAGCCACTGGTCGTACCCCGAGGGCCTGCCGATGACATTGTACGAGGCCCTGTGTACCCGCACTCCACTGTTGACCTCTGATCATCCGATGTTCGCACTGAAAATCCGCGATGGGTACAACGCAGTCGTTTTCCCCGA